>JAKSOW010000003.1 GCA_024405395.1 Kiritimatiellia bacterium
CGTATCCAGCACGGCCTTGCGCAGACCCACGTAGTTACCGCCCTTCATGAGCGATTCGGCGTTGAACCGGGCCGCCAGTTTCGCGAGTTCCTCATCACGTCCACCTGCGGCCTTGAGGATGTTGAACTTCTCGGCCTGCTGGATACCGTTCTTGAGCTCCAGGAAGCGCCAGCTGGGCGAGCCGTCCGGGTAGACGAGCGAGATGTCGCCCGCCGACCAGCGCGTGTAGGTCATGTCGTTGAGCGAATCCTCGCCCCAGGAGTTGTAGGCCCAGCGCAGCAGGCCATCCAGACCGCACGCCGCCGGGTAGAAGCCGCACACGAACGCCTCGCCATTGCCCGAGCACATGAAGGTGTTGGGCCTGGCCGGGCTGCAGCAGATGTAGTAGGTCGTGCGCTTGCCTTCCTTCTGGCGGGCAGGAACCTCGTCGAGGAAGGGCTGATTCACATGGCGCATGGCCTGCGAATAGTTGTCGATGGCGATGCCGTTGAAGTCACTGGGCTTGCGGTTGCCCGCCATCGCGATCTTGAGTGCCGGCGCCACGCGCTTGACGAACTTCGCAATGTAGGCGAGGTCTTCGGGCGTGCGCTCGTCCATGGCGATGAACGTGTCCTTGAGCCAGCCCTTCGCCTCCATGTGCTTCGAGAAGTCCACGAGGAAATCGCCCCAGTAGTCATCGAAGACGGGTGTGCCGGGCTTGGCCTCCACGCGCACGGTCTTGCCGTTGGCGTCGATGTAGTCCACCATGTAGCCCCACGGACACATCGTATAGCACGCGATGTCCGGACCCAGTCCGCACTTGCGGCCGAATTCGACGTACTTGTCGAAGATGGAATAGTCGAAACTCCACTTGCCGTCCGCGCCCTTCTTGCGGATGATCATCGACCGGTAGGCGTCATAGCACTGGTGATTCCAGGGTTCGTCAAGCAGCGTCACCGTGAGCGTCTTCTGGCCGGCCGCGGCCAGCTGCCGCCACAACGGCTCCATTGCCCGGTAGTGCGCCTCGGAGAACGGCGTGCATCCGTTGACGCGCGACACGGCCCACGGATGCTGCCAGAGGTCGAGGAAGTACTTCCAGTCTTTGGCGGGCGGCAGCACGCGGTCAAGCACCGTCACCTTCACGGAGCCGAAATCGTACTCGCCCGGCTGGGCGTCAGCCGCCGCCGTGATCGTGACGAAGTGGATGCCCGGCGTCTTCGAGCCGTACACCGCACGATCCGCCACGAACTTGTACTCGAGCGACTTCGGCTCGACGTTGTAGCGCACCGGCAAGAGCGTGCCCTTCTCCACCGAAACGCCCTTCACGCCCGCACGCACCTCCGTGCACTCGTCGGGCAGCACGGACGAAAAGCTCTCGCCGCGCCACAGGCTGATCTTGAGGTCAAAGCCGGCCATCGCAGCCAACGCCCCAACCGCACACACCGCAAACAAACATTTCTTCATGTCTTCTCCTTATTTGTCAAATCAGAACGAACGCGCGATGGCCGCACGGGCCTCGGCGAGATCCTTGAATTCCCCTGTGTGGATGAACTGCACCACCAGGTTGCCGATCGACGTGCCCTCCGTGGGGCCCGCAAAGACCTCAAGCCCCGTGGCCTTGGCCGTAAGCGCATTGAGGTAGGTGTCCTGCGAACCACCGCCCACGATGTTGAGCGACGTGTAGGTTTTGCCCGTCAGCGACGCGAGCAGCTTCGCCTCACGCGCATAGCTCGCCGCCAGCGACTGGTAGACGCACTGCACCACCTCGCCCACGGTCTCGGGTACTTTCTGACCCGATTCGGCACAGGCCGCGCGCACCGCGCCGATCATCGAGTCCGGCGCGAAGAACCGCTTGTCGGCAGCATCCACGACCGACGGGAAATCGCCGGCGGCGCGTGCCGCCTTCTCCAGTTCGTCGAAGGAATGCTTGTGGGCTGTCCAGTCCTTCAGCACCTCCGGACCTTCGCCCGTCTTCGCCTTGCCCTCCACGTAGTCCACGCCGTTGAGCTGGCGGCGAATGGACTGGATCATCCACAGGCCCATGATGTTCTTGAGGAAACGGAAACGGTACCAGGCGCCGCCTTCGTTGGAGAAGTTGGCCGCGCAGGAGGCCGGAGTCGTGATGGGGTCGGGGTTCTCCACGCCGATGATGGACCACGTGCCGCTCGACAGGTAAATGGCCTGGTCGTCGCGTGCCGGCACGGCCAAATAGGCACTGCCCGTGTCGTGGCAGGCGGGGACCACGACCTCGGCGTCAAACCCGACCTCGGCCTTGACCTCGGACGTGAAACCGCCCAGCGACGTGCCCGGCATCGTGAGTTCGCCGAAGATACCCTTCGGCAGACCCAGACGATCCAGCACCTCGGGATCCCACGTCTTCGTACGCGCATTCACAAGCGCCGTCGTGGTGGCGTCGGTATACTCATTGGACAGTTTGCCGGTGAGACGGAAGTTGAGGTAGTCCGGCACCATCAGGAAATGCGCGGCCTTCGCGAGCTGTTCCGGGGCTTCGCGCTTCAGGGCGGCCAGCTGGTAGATCGTGTTGAAGACGGCCTTCTGGATGCCTGTCTTGCCATAATGCTCGTCGAAGGGCAGCGCGGCCTCGACGACCTTGTCCATGCCTTCGGTGCGCGCATCGCGGTAGGCCACCATGTCAGAACATGGCGCGAGATCCTTGTCGAGCAGGATGAAGTCCACGCCCCAGGTATCAATGCCAACCGTGGCCGGGATCTTGCCCGCCGTGGCGCACGCCTTGATACCGGCGATCACATGGCGCGCAAGCGCGTCGTGGTCCCAGCAGTCGTGCCCGTTCTTGCGAACCTGGGAATTGTCGAAGCGGTAGATCTCCTCAAGGCAGATTTTCCCGTCCTCGAGATGGGCGAGGATATGGCGGCCCGAAGAGGCACCGATGTCAATGGCGAGATGGTAGGTCATAGGTATGTGTTTTCCTTGTCTTCTGCTGAAAAGTTCTGGGGCTCTCATTCGTAGCGCAGCGTCCACAACTGCCAGCGCATGCGGTCTGAGAGCCATTCATCCTTGAGCGAGTCCACATGCAGCCAGGAGTTCTTGTAGCTTTTCCTCTCCAGGTTCGGCAACACCTTGAAGGACCCCAGCTGTTCGCACGGCTTCACCGTCACCTTCTCCGCGCCCGTGTCGAGCGTCTCCAGCGCCGCGAAGAGGAAGTCGGCCGGACCAAGCATGGCGCCGCCAACCTTGATCTGGGCCGGCAGGAAGGTCGAATCATCCAGTGCCTTCGCCGCCGCCACGAGCTCGGCACGCGTCACGACCGTGTCCTGAGCCACGCCCACGGGCCGACACAGGAAGCCATAGGCGTTGACGGGCAAGTACTTGTCTTCGCCGCGCAGGAAGCGCACCGCTGCCGAGAAGACGTCCGACACACACCAGCTCGCCGGCGACGTGATGGGGCCCAAGTCCTTCTGCAGCGCCTTGCGCAGCATGGTGACGTGCTTCCGCTCGATGGCGACCCGCGGCTTCTCGGTGGCGCAGAGGTCCGGAATCGTGACAATCCGGAAACGGGGGTCGGCCTTGATCGCGCGCACCATCGTGCGAATCTGGTTGAGGTAGGTCTTCACGGCCGTGGGCGAACGCTCGGGCGAAATTTCCCATTCACCCCAGGGATGCTTGTTCTCGCGCCTGTAGTTGATCATGTCCCAGAACTCGAGCGAATGCACCTTGTTCGGATGGCAGTAGGCCACAAAGCGATTCATCTTCGCCATGCGGTCGAGAATCTGGGCGGGGTCGAAGACGAAACCCTCGCGGAAATACTGCTCCCAACTGTAGGAATACGGGATGCGGCGAATGCCGCCGAACCAGATATCGGGGCCCTCGTTCGGCAGGAAGCTGGCGCCGAGATCGAACTTAATGCCCAGGTCGGCGTAGACGCGATTGGCGACATAGGGTTCTGAATTCCCGGGCGGGCAGCTCGACCAGACGCGATCAACCCCAAATACGTCCTTGAGGATGTCGAGGCAGGCCTTCTCCTGATCATAGACGCGCTTGTAGGCGGCGGCGTAGTCTTCACCCTCGGACAGCTCCAGGATGTTCGGATGCACAGAGTGCCGCAGCGTATGGCAGCAGATGTAATGCTTCTTCATCGCGGCGATCACGTCCTGGCGGCCCCACTTCACGAGCTGCTGAGCCAGGAAACCCACCGTCTGGAAATGCGCCACCACGCCCTCTTCCGTGAACATCTTCGCCAGTTCGAGAATGCCTTCGGCGTCACGCGGGCTGGTGAAGTCCTCGGTGTCGAAGGAGAACACCACCTCCGTGACCTTGTCGCCGTGGAAATTCTGCTGGACGCTGTCGTCCAGGCCTCCCGGACGATTGTACTTGAGCCACAGGGCACGGAATGGTGCCGGACATTCCTGGCGAACCCGTTCATGTTCGCCCTTCCAGCGTAACTCCAGCGCCGAATAGAGCAGGTCCATCGTCGCAAAGCCATCCTTGACCCATTCCGGCGCCCCCGCGAGGTCGAGGTCCTTCTGCGCGGCGCGCCATTCGGAGAACACGGCCTTGAGGCAGTCGTCCGTCATCCACTTCGGCCGCCTGTACGCCTTGCCGCCAGACAGCATCTTGTAGAGCGGCGACGCGTTGTTCGTCTTCTGCGCGCCGCTCTTGAGATAGAGGTTCTGATAGCGGAGAAGCGCCTTGCCGCAACGGCAGCCCACAAGTTTGTCAATACGCGCCGCGAGCTCCTCGTCGGTGAGCGACACGCCCTTCACCCGCTCGGCCATGTAGATGAGCGAGGGCAAGGCCGTGATCCACGGCTGGCAGTGCCCGCCATTGCCCCAGTCGGTCATCAAATAGCCGATCGCACCATACTTGAGGCCCGCCGAAACCGCCTCCTCGACATTGGCCTTCATGTTGTCGTGGCGACCTGATATGGCGTTCCAGCCGCTCGATCCGGGACATACGTAGAAGCGCACCCCGGCGTCGCGGAGGCGGCCGCATTCGCGGTCGTAGTTGTGCTTGGTGCCAATCTCGTATCCCCAGTCCAGGGCGATGGCATTGGCTGGGATCTCGCCGAGGAGCTCCGGGTGGCTACGCGCCACCATGTCATCCCAGAACAGGGCGGTCTTTCCGTACTTGGCGGCGAGCGCGCACACCTTCTTGAAGTAGTCGAGCCACACACGGGCCTCACCGACCTTCTGCACCGTCTCCCAGCTGCGGCCCTTGCCGGCGCTCTGTAGCTCCCACACCTCGTCACAGCCCACATTCAGCAGATCCGAACGGAAGTTGGGCAGCAATTCGGCGTAAAGCGAATCCACGAATTCCAGAGACTTCGGATCGGTGGGGCACAGCGCGCGCGGAACCACCATCGTGCTGCCCCAGGGGGTGCGCACGCCGCCCTCAGGCGCTTCGGCAAGCGGACGATACGACGGGCGGCGGAACCACTTCTCCAGATGGCCGAAGGAGTTCTGGTTCGGTACGAGCGCGATGCCCTTCTTCGCGCAGTAGTCATCGAGCGCGCGGATCTCGGCAGCCGAGAGCGGCGACGAGTCGTTCCATACCTGTTCGTGGTCTTTGTAGGCAAAGGTGTGCTCGCTATAGAGCTGGAACTGGTCGTAGCCCAGCACCGCCAGAATGTCCACCATGCGATAGAGCGACTGCGTCGTGGGCACCTTGTCGCGCGAAATGTCGAGCATATAGCCGAGCACCGGCTTTTCGGCGGCGGACGCCATCGCCTGCGGCACATACCCCGCAAGCGCCAAGGCACACAGGCCCAAAGCCGCCACACGCATGTCTGACACGAACCTCGGAAAACCAATCACGGAAATGTTCATGACGAGCATTTTACCACATCCCCATCCCGACAGTCAACAAAGACGCACGAGACCGCCGCCTGTGGCACGCCCGTCCTCCCAGACACCATTCAGGCGGTTCGCCGAACAAGGCGGGCTGCCAAGTCAGACAGGAAACCGGTTGGGCCAGGGAGGCCCTCCAGCGCGGCCTGAGCCGCTGCTGTATGTTGCTCGACCCGACGCGCCACTTCTTCACGGCCCAGCAGTGCCAGCGACGAGAAGGCACCGTCTTCACCATCCAGCAAATCGTCCTCGAACTGGAAGGCGAGGCCAAGATTCTGCGCATAGTCGGCGAGTTGCGTCACGTGCGCGGATTCACCACCCACCGCCAACGCCCCCATTTTCGCCGCAGCCACAAAAAGCGCCGCAGTCTTGTTGGCAAAAATGTAGGCGAGCTGTTCTTCAGTTGCGGATGCGCCAGTCCCGGCCGCCAGATCCGCCACCTGTCCTGCAACCACCGCCAAGGCGGCACGGCCCAACGAAGCCGTCACCTCGGCGGCATTGTGCATGGTACGAGCCGCTGTGGCAAAGGCCAGAGCCTGCAGCTGATCACCCACCAGAACTGCCGTCGCCTCACCGTATTTTGCCCACACGCTGGGCTTGCCGCGACGTTCCACGTCATTGTCCATTGCCGGCAGGTCATCATGCACCAGCGTGTAGGAATGCAGCAGCTCGATGGCGCAGGCCGGCAACAGTGCGTCCTCTGCCTTTCCGCCTGCGGCCATCGCCGCCGCCAGGCAGATCTGCGGGCGGATCCGCTTTCCGCCGCCCTCCACCGCCCAACGCATGGCCTGCGAAAGCATTGCCGGCCGCGTTTCGGCGGCCGGCAATAGCTGATCCAACGTCTGTTCAATCAGATCGAGCATCTGTATGGATTCCTCTAAGCGCCGCTCAGCTCGGCTTGTACGAGTCCTTCAAAGTCACCGTACGGTTGAATACCGGTGCGCCAGGCTTGGAGTCCTTGGTGTCGGCCACAAAGTAGCCGGTGCGCTCGAACTGGAAGTGGTCGCCTGCCGCGGCTTCGGCCAGGGCCGGCTCCACATAGGCCGTCACGACCTTGAGCGAGTCGGGGTTGAGGTACTTGAGGAAGCCCTCCGAACCGTCCTTCATCGGATCGGGATCCGTAAACAGACGATCGTAGATACGCGCCTCGGCCTTGACGCCGGTGGCGACATCCACCCAATGGATGGTGCCCTTCACCTTGTGGCCGTCCGACGCGTTGCCGCCCCAGCTGCCTTCATCCCAGGTGCAGTGAATCTCCACGATGCGGCCTTCGCAGTCCTTCTCCACCGACACGCACGTGACGATGCAGGCGCCGCGGAGGCGAACCTCCTTGCCGGGAGCCAAACGGAAGAACTTCTTCTCGGGCACTTCCATGAAGTCGGCCCGATCGATCCACACAGTGCCGCCGAAGGCAATGCGCCGCACGCCGGCCGCCTCGTCGAGCGGGTTGTTGGCGGTCTCAACCTCCTTGACCTCGCCCTTCGGCCAGTTGTCGATCACGAGCTTGACCGGATCGAGAACGGCCATGCGGCGGGTCGCGGTCTGGTTGAGCTCCTCGCGCACGCACCACTCCAGCAGCGCCGGATCACTGGTGGACTCCACTTTCGTGACGCCCACGCGCTCGCAAAATTCGCGAATGGCGCCGGGCGTGAAGCCACGGCGACGCATACCGCACACCGTCGGCATGCGCGGATCGTCCCATCCCGCCACGCGCTTCTCGGTGACCAACTGCAGCAGCAGACGCTTCGACATCACCGTATAGGTGAGGTTGAGACGCGCGAACTCACGCTGCTGCGTGCGGATCTTCACGCCATTGCGCACTGGGAGCAGGCCCATTTCGTCCAGGCGGTCCACCACCCAGTCGTAAAGCGGACGGTGCACCTCGAACTCCAGCGTGCACATCGAGTGCGTCACGCCCTCGAGTGCGTCCTCGATCGGGTGCGCGAAGTCGTACATCGGATACACGCACCACTTGTCGCCCAGGTGATAGTGGCTCACATGGCGGATGCGGTAGAGCACAGGGTCGCGGAAATGGATGTTGGGCGAGGCCATGTCGATCTTCGCGCGCAGGCACCACTCGCCGTCGGCATACTTGCCGTCGCGCATCTCGTGGAAGATGCGGAGGTTACGCTCCGGGTCCGTATCCCGCGAAGGCGAAGGCGTACCGGGCTTCTCGGGGACGCCACGGTACTGCTTCCATTCGTCCTGCGTCAGATTGCAGCAATAGGCCTGGCCGGCCTTGATCAGATTCTCGGCGATCTGGTACATCTGGTCGAACATGTTCGACGCATTGTAGAATCCAGGCTCGCCCGAATCGCCGGGGCCCGACCACTGAAAGCCGAGCCAGCGGATGTCGCTCTCGATGCTCCCGGCATACTCGGCCGACTCCTTCGTCGGATTCGTGCCGTCAAGACGCAGATGGCAGGTGCCGCCGAACTGCTTGGCCATGCCGAAGTCGACACAGATCGCCTTCGCGTGGCCCACGTGGATGTAGCCGTTGGGCTCCGGGGGAAAACGGGTTACAACTTCGCCGCCGGTTCTCCCGGCGGCGTGGTCGGCTTCAATCCACTGCCTCAGGAAGTGCCGTGAGGTGTCGGATTCGCTCTTTGTTTCCATGATGTCCTCTTACCAGCCCACATTCACGAGAGGCAGCCACTTGCAGACGCCCTGCGCGCCGGCATAGTTGGAGAGACCGATCTGAACGCCATTGAGCGTCTTGGCGAAGTTCAGCAACCCCAGCTGCACGCCGCTAAACGTGGTGGACGTGTTGACGATGCCCAGCTGCACGCCCGCGCCGCCCTCGGCATGGTTCCAGAGGCCAACCTGGCAGCCCGCGAACTCGCCGGCGACGTAGTTGACGCAGCCAAGGCCGAAGCCGTTCATCTCGGCATCGTCCAGGCTGAAGAGAAGCCCGAACTGTGCGCCATTGATGCGCTCGCGGATGCGGCCAGAGATACCGAGGTCGAGACCATAGAGGCTCTGGCAGTCACCGTAGATCACCGAAAGGCGACCACCATAGATGTTGGACTCCTGTGTGGGCAGCTGGCCAGGCGAGATCATCGAGACCATAACATACCCCTCCGGGTTCGCCTGCAGGGCGAGCGCGGTGGCCGTGACAAACAGGAACGTCAGCAGTTTCTTCATGATACCTCCAATGTATAGAAAGATTTGGGTGTAGATTATACCTTTATTCGGGCAAAATGTGAAGTGGAATTATCAAAAAGTCAGTCCCAGTCGTAGGTGACGACCTCGCCTGTGCCAAAGCGCCACTGACGAGGGAATCGCGTCTCCATCCAATCCTGCGGCTCGGCGGTCACAGGCCCTGCGGCAGCGGCGCGAAACGCGGCGCTGAGCGCGGCACGCACTTCCGGCGTCATCAGCGAACGGTGCCAAGAGATGAAAATCGGCGTGCCGCTGCGCCCGAGCAAGTCGATCCACTGGCGATTCTTCTCCCACGGCACGGCACCTTCCTTCGCGAGACCCGCGCAATCGGCATCGGCGGCAAAGAAGGCACGGTCCTGCACAGCACGCATGGCCAGGCAGTTCACGCCCATCTGACGGGTCTGAGACCATTTCCAGCCGCTGGTGTCATTGCCCACGCGCTGCATCTCGAAGAGTCCGGCGGCAAAGTGGTTGAGGGCATTGCAGCCGATGATTGCCACCCCCTCGCCGGCTGCCGTGCGCATCGCCCCGTAGAGGTCGCGCATCACTTCGGCCGAAGTGCGCGTCTCGTCACGCCAGACGCAGTCGTCGCGGAACACGCGGTCGGAGAACCCCCGCCCCCAGACGCGACACAGGTCGTAGGTGAGATAGTCGATCTTGACCAGCTTGAAGCCCCACTCGCGGAAGCGCGTCATGTCCTGCACAATCGTGGCGCGCACCTCCGGCACCGTGGGATCCACATAGCGCGCATCCTTGAGGTCCTTGCAGGCGGCCGGCATTTCGGCCCAGGCGCGGAACGGACGATACCAAAGACCCGGCTGGGCACCAAGCGCCGCCACCTTCTTCGCGAAGAGGCTCATTTCCATGCCAAAGCCCGCACCCGAGGCGTCCCACGGGCCCCAACCGCTCGATCCCTGCTTCAGCGGCGCCACCACAGGCGGCGAATTCTTCTGCCAGCCATCGTCCATCACCACATAGGGACGCGCCGTCAGGCCCTCCGCGAGCGACACGACATTCGCGGCGTCCGCCAGGAAATTGGTCGCCGTGTTGCGTCCGTAGGCACAGTACCAGTCATTGTAGCCATAGACGGGCGTAGCCGGCAGCCGCGGATGCGGGCACATCTTCGCGCAGAACGCACGTGCGGCGGCAAAGGCGCTCTCGCCCGAACGGCCTTCGCGGCCCACCAACGTCACCATCTCCAGCGTGCGCGCACCCAGCTTGACGCCACGCCCGCCAGCCCGAACGTCAAGCAGAAGCTCGAAGCCCGTGGGCTTCACCGTCCAGCACGCCAATGCGCCTGGCTGCACCTGCACGCCCCAGCCATGCGTCACGCCACCAGAAGTGACCATGAAATACCATGGCGACTCGCGCACCGTCGCCAGCGGGAACCAGCCAATGTCGCCGTCCGCACGTTCCCAGCAATCACGCAACACCCGCGCGTCAACGGGGAATACGTTGTTCCAGGCCAAACGCACAAAGCGCGGACGCACGTCCTTTGCCGTCAATGACACACACGATGCGTCAGCCCCGGCATCGGCAAAGGACACAGCCACCCTGCCATCCGACCAGGTATTGCCCGCGCGCGCAAGAAGATTGGTCGCACCCTCCATCTCCACAGTCACCGCATCCGGCGCGCATACGGGCGATTTCCAAAAACCGGCCAAGGCAGATTCGGCCAAGGCGCATCCCAACACAAGCAAGGACATCTTCTTCATGATCTCTCCTTCACTCTCCTGTACATGATCTCTAGGCGCGTTTGGCGCGCGCCTCTATGCAGACAATCGAATAGTTGTCACCCGCACCTGCGGCCACGACTTCGCTTTCCAGACGCATGGAAATCTGCTCCGGCGTACCGCCGGCGTTCATCACGGCGGCAATCTGCCCATCGTCCAGCATGTCGTGCACGCCATCCGAACAAATGAGGAAACGGTCGCCAGGCATAACGTCAATGCGCTTCCAGGCCGCCCGCACCTTGTACTCGGTTCCGACGGCCCGCGTGAGAATGTGCGTGAGGGGGTTGCTGCGCGCACCCAGACTCGCCGCCTCACGACGGGAGGACGCCTTCCGGCTCAGTTCTTCGCCTACCGTGTGGTCCCGCGTCAGACAGCGCAGCAATCCCTTCCGCAGACGATAAACACGGCTGTCACCCGCATGGGCGATGACCGCATGCGAACGGTTGGCGGAATCGGAAAGCAACAGCGCCACTGTCGCCCCCATGGCCTTTAGGCCCTTTTCGTGGATGTAGGCCCGGATACGCGCATTGACCTGCTGCAAAGTCGTATTGAGGCACCTCACGCGAGTGACGCCCGAAGTCCCCTCGGCGACAAATTTCGGGCAGGCCTCCGCCAGAGCCTCGCAGATCCACTTGCTGGCAAGCGCCCCGTTACTGCAGCCGCCCATGCCATCGGCCACACAGAAAAAGCCCAATTCGGGCAGGGAAAGAAATGCGTCCTGGTTGTCCTTCCGCGCCAGACCTCGGTCCGTAATCGCGCTAGCCGCAAACTCAAGGTCTATCGGCCGTCTGGCGAATTTGTTCTTGAACCAACTCAGAAGTGACATGAACGAGCCACATGGAAAGCGGAATTGGCGGAGGAGGGGGGATTCGAACCCCCGATACGGTGTTACCCGTATGACGATTTAGCAAACCGCTGCCTTCAGCCACTCAGCCACTCCTCCGCGGTTGTGGGTATGTATGATAAGGTTTTTTGAGCCAAAAATCAAGTGGTAAAATCAAATATTTCCTATCGAAGGTCTTGAACAAAGGAAAACGCGACCCCTCCCGCGTCAACGGGGGAAGTCGCGCTTTGCCAACTGAGCCGTTTCGCCCTTAGCCGATCATTCCGCCATTGACGGAAATAATCTGGCCGGTGATGTAGGCCGCCTCGTCGGAAGAGAGGAAGGCCACGCACTTGGCGATGTCCAGCGCCGTGCCGAAGCGCTTGAGCGGAATCGTGTCCATATAGGCCTTCTTGACGTCGTCGGGGAGGACATCCGTCATCTTGGACTGGATGAAGCCCGGCGCCACCGCGTTGCAGCGGATGTTGCGGCTGCCCAGTTCCTTGGCCGTGGTCTTCGTGAGCGCAATCACGCCGCCCTTGGAAGCCGTGTAGTTGGCCTGGCCGGCGTTGCCCATGATGCCCACCACAGAGGCGAGGTTGATGATCACGCCACCCAGCTGCGTGCCGTCGGCGGCCTTGTTCTTCATCATCGGACGCGAAACCGCGCGCGTGAAGAGGAACGTGCCCTTGAGGTTGACGTTGAGCACGGCATCCCAGTCATCGTCGCTCATGCGCATCAGGAGACCATCCTTCGTGATGCCGGCGTTGTTGACCATGATGTCGACCTTGCCGAACTTCTCGATCACGGCCTTCACGCACGCATCAACGTCCGCGCTGACCGCGACGTTGCACCCAAGCGCCATCGCCTCGGAGCCGGCAGCCTCGACAATGCCCACCGTCTCCGCGCACCACTCGGCCTTGAGATCGATGACGGCGACCTTGGCGCCGCGCTCGGCGAGCACCTTGGCGATCTGCTGGCCAATACCGCGAGCCGCGCCCGTAACGATGGCGACCTTATCCGTAAGATTCTTCATTTTCTGCCTTTCCTTTCTGAATGACTTTCCGTGTTTCTTCTGGTGCTTCAAGCGTTACAGGGCCGCGGCCGTGGCGTCCAGCGTCGCCAGATCGGCGACGTTGAGCGTCGTGAGCGCGGCATCGATCTTCTTGACAAGACCCGAAAGCACCTTTCCGGGGCCAAACTCCACGAAACGCGTGCAGCCGAGCGCCTTGGCCGCCTCGACATCCGCCGCCCAGTTGGTGGTACCCGTGACCTGCTCGAGCATCAGCGCCTTGATTTCGCCCGGGTCGGACGAATGGGGCTTGCCCGTCACGTTGGAGAGCACCGGCATCTTCGGGGCATTGAAGGTGATACCATCCAGCACCGGCGCCAGCTTCTCGCGCGCAGGGGCCATGAACTTCGAGTGGAACGCGCCCGCCGTGGCAAGGGGAATGGCACGCTTGATGCCGAGTTCCTTCGCGACCGTGGCCGCATTGGCGATCTCGTCCTTGGAGCCGGAAAGCACCTGCTGCGCCGCCGAATTGATGTTCGCGACCGTGCAGCCCGTCTTCGCGCACAGCTCATCCAGCTGCGCCGCGCTGGCGCCCACAATGGCGATCATGCCCGACGGCGTCGCCTCACAGGCCTCCTGCATGAAGCGCCCGCGCGCCTCCAAAACCTTCAGCGTCGAATCGAAATCCAGCACCCCGGCCGCACACAGCGCACCCCATTCGCCCAGCGACAGACCGGCTGCGGCTGCGAACGTCATGGGATGCTTCTTCTGAAGCTGCGTGAACGCCGCATAGCTCACCACGAAAATGGCGGGCTGGCAGATGTTGGACTTTGTGAGCTCCTCCGCCGGACCCTCAAAACACGTCTTCTTGAGGTCGAAGCCAAGGACGGCGTTCGCCTTATCGAAAAATCCCATCACCTCGGCATCCGCCTCGGCGAAATCCTTGCCCATGCCGGGCACCTGCGCGCCCTGACCGGCGAAAATACAGCAATCAGCCATTTTTAATCTCCTTAGGGGACATGCCAGATTCTTCCAGCACGTCCAAGGGGGATAGTATAGCAAAAACTGAATGAGGAATAAAGTATCCAATTGCAAAACCGACAAAGCGGTCCAGCCCCCTTACCCGTAGGTGTCGTGGCGATATTCCTCCAACCCCATTCTGGAGAACCAGGACAGCATGCGCGCATTGCTGAAATCGAGATTGTGCGAGATTGTGTCCAAGGCGTAGAGGGTGGGGTCGAACAGTGGCGCACGACGGGACAAGGCAGTTGAAAGCGCGGCGATCGGGCGGATCAGCGCCATCGGCACCGAGATCTCCTTCAGGCGCCTGCCCGGCAGGAATTCCGCCGCCAGCTCACGGTAGTAGTCGCTCACGGTCACACGACGCGAATCAAGGACGGTCACGCCCTGTCCACCCGCCTCCGGCAGCAACATCGCCGCATGCAGCGTCCGGCAGACGTTCTCGACGTGCGCGAGCGGCCATCTGTTCCGCCCTCTCCAGCGCCCGAAATGGAATGCGAACGGCGAATTCTTCAGATAGGCCACTGTCCGCGGCGTGATGGACGTGTCACCTCGCCCGTAGATGACGCAGGGACGCACGCAGGAAAAGCGCTCAGGCGGCAGATTGGCCTTCAGCCATTTCTCGGACAGGATCTTGTATTTCGGATAGGGATTAGTCGCCTTTTCGTCAAAGGACAGCTCGTCCTCGCTTTCCCCGGCAAAGTCGTGCAGACCATAGACGTCTGCCGTCGAGAGGTAGACGAACCGCTTGACGCCTCGTGCCATCGCCTCACCCGCCAGACGACACACCGCTTCGTAGTTCGCCTCCCGGAACCATTCGTCCCGACCCACTTCGCTCGTGCGCGCGGCGACATGGACGACATAGTCGACGGGTTCGCCGAAAAGCGACGTGACGGATGTGGCCTCGGTCAGATCGGCCTCCCGCACTTCCGCGCCCGAAGCTCTGAGCCGCTCGGCGATCCGGTGGCGAACCGTCCCGATGACACGGTATCCCCGTCGGACAAAATATTCTGCCGCGTTCGACCCGACATAGCCGCCAGCACCCGTGAGAAGAATCGTCTCCATGCTCCCGCTCCCCCGCATCGGCCTCACTCGTCCCATCGCGTCTGCTTGCGCGGTTCGGCAACGTTGGGTACGAACCCCGTGAGCGGCACCGGCGGCAGTCCGTACGTAGCGCGCACGTCATTGAGCTCCAGCCAATGGAAGGCGCTGCGCTTGTTGTTGGTGTAGGTGAAGCGCTGCTGATGCCATACCCCCCATTTGTTGGCCTCCACGTAGCTTGAGCAGAACGGCACGCACAAGTCGATCCAAAGCGCCAGTGTGCGCCGTTCAACGTCCGTGAGCGAAACGCGCTTCCGTCCGACGGCATCCGGATGACCGGCCGCCAGCATCAGATACCACTTCGACCGAAGCGCGCCAAAGGAATAGGGCGGCTTAAACGGCGCAAAGCCCAGACCATGCGCAAAGTTGACGTTGGGCGTGCTCTGCCCCTTTTCGGAAAGCGCCAAGTAAGCCGCCGTGTAGGCACGATGGCTGCGGTCGTCGGAAGGCGGAATCTTGCCGGGCACGTCACGCAGATCCAGCTTGTTGCTTTCGCCATGGCAGGCCACGCAACGCCGGTTCAGAATCGGCTGCACATCCTTGGCAAAACCAAAACCATCGCCCCGACACGCTGCATCCACCTGTTTCGGCCGGTTCAGCCCCATCCAATTGTCCAGAGAGGCCAGCGGCCCTTCCTTCTCCAACGCCACCACAAGGGGATGGCGTGAGCCGCCGGCATGCCAGGGACCGAGCGCCTGTGGCTCACGCCGCAAGGCCAGCGCGGCCGTGTTCTCCAGTGCCGCCTGATGCGGGTGCTCATGGCAGCCTATGCAACCGTTCACCTCGCCAGGCTGCAGCGTGGACCAACTGCGCATCGTCTGAATCGCACAACCGTCCTTGTCCACCAGCTGGAAGTACACGGGCGTGCGCGCCGGCACGCGTACGCTGCAGCTGCCGTCCGCCTCCACGTCGGCTTCACCCAACACATGCTTCACGTCGTAGGCGCCATTGCCCACGGAGATCGGCGTGCCGATCTTCCCCTGCGTGGAATGCCAGCCATACTGCCAATTCCAGCCGATGTGAACCGGACGATACTCAAGGCCAATGACGCGCAGTTTCCTCACGGTGCCCTTGGGGATGCCTCTGGCCGCCGCCCCCTCGTAGACATTCTGCACGTAGTAGGTGCCAAAGCCTTCGCGGTAATCCAGCTTCGTCATTGGACGCGCAGGCACTTTGCGCGGCTTCAGCGCAATGGGCTGCAGACAGTGATTGCCCCAGTCAAAGGCCAGCAGCTCGCGTTCGCCCTGCTCATTCATGGCGTACACGCCGAACCGGCTTGAATAGGGCCCACGATAGAAGCTACAGCCTTCGGGCATGAACGACACCAGGAAGTCACCGTCCCCCAGCGGATAGGGGTAGGCCCACTGCGGCCCGAACTGCGAGCACATGTCGTAGACATTGTAGTGGTAGTCGTGCGGCATGCGCACGGGCTGCACACCCGACGCCGCCGTCATGGCAGCCCCTGCGACATAATACATCCCCGGCAGATTGGTTGTCGCCGCCCCGCAGGTGCCGTCAAACTCCGACCAGGGAATCGTCAGCCTACGGTTACCGGGAAACGTCATGCTCACGGCGTTCGTGTTCATCCCCCAGAGCGCCTTGGATGGATCATACGTCTGGTTCGTGTAATCGTCGCCGTCCGCCAGACGAGACCGCACAAGCCGCCCCTTCTGCGCGACGTGATGTCCGCTCAGGATCATCATGATGTCCCGCGTCCCGGGAATGCCACGGGTGTGCAGCAGCGAAAACGGGTACTCCGAATTGTTGGCGAAAAGCCCCGTCTGCCGCATGCCGTCGGGATTCATCGCATAGAGCATCTGCAGGCTGGCGGCGTTGCGGTCGTTGTACTCCCACCGCGTGAACGACACACGTCCGTCGTCCAGCAGCTGCGGATAGAAGGTCTGCACCTGATCGAAGCCGATTCGCCGCACGTGGGAGCCGTCGGCCTCGCACCGATAGAGGTTCGACACCGGCAGCGGCCAACAGTCCACCGAATGTGAGCAGCGCGTGGACTGGAAAAGCAGCGAACCATCCGGCAACCAGCAGGGCTCGATGTCACTGCAGACGAGCGTAAAGTCCCGCTCCTGTTGGCCACCCACGTCTTCACGGCGCACCAGGCCGTTGAACGTGATCTGGCGGATGGCTTTGGTCTCGAGGTCCATCAGCCAGATGTGGTAGTCGTCCGTTTCGAGCGACGTGCGCTTGGCAAAAGCCAGCGTCTTGGCGTCAAAGGAAAGCGCCGGATCGCGGATTATGCCTTTCGGCTCCTCAAGCAACACCTCCTGCGAGACGGAGCCGTCCGCATTGATCCGGGCCCGAATCAGCTGCGAACCGCCCCGATAGTCCGGCACACTCCGCCACTCCTGGTAGGAGGCGTCGGTCATGTCGTCGGTGGCGTGCATGATGGAATTGCCCATCACGATGTGCTTTACATAGATGAACGCCGCGCATTTCTCGCGGAACGTCATCAGAAACTGCCGCCGCCTGGCCTCCCTCTCCGCCCGCCACGTCTGGTTGGTCGCGAGACCATCCAGACAGGAGATATCTTCGCCAAGCGGATCGGGCTTGGTGGTGTCGGCCTCCACGTTGGCGCAGTGCGAGAGGTTGCTCACCGCACAACTCTGGTACAGCCAATCCCGCACCAGACGCGACTCCGGGTAGGGAAGCGCGCCATCGGCGTTTGGCAACGGCAGATCTGCCGGCACGTCCTTGCCGAAGAAGGCCAGCTCCGCAATCTGAACCGTACGCGGCCCCTGGGCGTGGATTCTGTAGGGCGGCGTCTCAAGCAGGCGCTGGATGTGTCGCTGCGCTGCCAAAGTGTAGCCGCAATAGTAATGCCGCGCCTGGTCATAGGTGTCCTCGATCACCATCTTCACGGCACGCGTCGTCACGGGCCGCCAGACCGCGAAGTTCTCTTTGTAGGTATGCGACGGACGGAATGTCACGTGCTCGGCAAGCGGAACCCACTGCGCCCCTTCTCCCTGCGCGAAGAAAGAGGCCCAGGAGACGCCTCGGTTGACCCAACTACGCCCGCTCATGATCCGCACGCCGCCCACTTCGCGCGGTGCGCCGAAGTCTACCACCACATCAATGGGCTTGATTCCCTTGCCGTCCACGTCTTTTTCCGTCAACCAGGCACAGGTGGGATTCAGCGCGCCATCCACAAGACGCGCCACGCCCTGATTGGGCAATGTGGGCGCCGAAGTCGAGATCCGCTCGGCTGCGAAGGCCGCCGACAACGACAGCAGGAAACAGATGACTGGCGCTTTCATGGCTGCGGTTCGCTTGAATATTCCAGGTCCTCCACCTCGCGCGGATGGTCCGTCGTGCCGGCAATGGGCATGAACGTACCTACCCAGCGATGCGTCATCCAGGTATTCACCCGCCGTGACATCGGCAACGTGAGCTTGACGTGGTTCCAGCCCGCCTTGAGCTTCACGGGAGTAGGCTCGCGCATATACCATTCATCGTTGGTGAACGGCAGTTCGTCGATCATATGGTCATAGCGCACCTGCGGGGTCTGCGGACCGGGCGGCATGTCCGGTTGCAGCCAGTGCGGCGGAGAGATCGGTTCGCCGTTCACCGTGATCGAGGCGCCGAAGCGATTCCACTGGCCCTGTGCCGGCGTGCCGCCCGAACGGTAGCGTCCCTGGTCGCGGTCGTATTCCGTGAACCCGATCCAGGCCCCCACCGTACGCGCGGTCGGCGACTTGATCCACGTCTCCATGTACACCGTCCCTGTGGACGAATGGCAGAAGTTCTGCTCCTTGTCGGGGCCATAATAGGGATAGACCGAGCCTTGCGCGATGTCCTTGGCGATCACCTTGCCGTCGGCATCGGTGAGCCGCCAGCGCATCTGCGTCTGCTTCACGAAATGGAATGGATGGCGCAGCTCCGTGAGCACGCGGTCGCGTTGCGCGAGCGTGCGCCGCTCGATGTCGGTGGCCACCGCGAAAAGCGGATCGTTCGGTGCCGGCAGGCGGCGCCGACCAAAGGCTGGCGCGTATTCATGCCCATGCCAGTAGAGGTCGCCCAGCATCACGCACGCCGGGAAGATCGGCACGTTCCGGAAAGCGTTCGCATACGGCAGCCCCACGGCTGCATCATGCCACGAACAGAAAATGGCGCCCAGCTGCCGCGCCTCCGGCGTCTCGCCGTGGAACGGCTGATGGTAGGCCGCCGCATTGAGCACCTCAAAGGGGCTGTAGTCCTCAATGTACCAGCCGCGTGCGTCAAACCACGGGCAGTCGTCCGCCTGGGTCTTGCCCCAGAGCATCGCCACCCGCGGTCCCTGCGGCGTGAATTTCTGTCCGGGATCCCATGTCACGACCGTACGTCCGTTGGCCGCCACCACCTGCGCCCAACGCGTCATCGACTTCTCGTCGATCTTCTCCGGTTCGTCCCACACCTCGTCGCCGCCCAGATGGATGAACGGCATCTTTTCCTTGGGCGCGAGCTTGCAGAGTTCGTCAATGAGGTTCGCCAGAATATCCTCCACGCCCTTGTCGCGCATAGACATGAAGCCGAAGGCCTCGCGAAACGCCTGCGAATGCCCCGGCACGTCGAACTCGGGCATCACCGTCACGCCATGCGCATGGGCATAGTCCACGATTTCGCGAAACTCCTCCTGCGTGTAGGACTTGCCGCGATGACGATGGCCAAAAGGATCGTAGAAGCCCTTCTGCGCGATTTCGGGATATCGCTTGGAGGCCAGACGCCAGGCATAGTATTCCGTCAGATGCCAGTGGAAGAGATTGAGCTTGTAGGCGGCCATGTGGTCAATCAGGCCCTTGAGGGAAGGCACATCCAGATAGTTCCGCCCCACGTCCTGCATGAAGCCGCGCCACCGCAGCCGCGGCCAGTCCGTGATGCGCCCACACGGGATCTCGCCACCTGCCGAAAGCCGGATGAGCTGCGCAAGCGTTGTGCGCGCGTATCGCTCGCCCAGCAGCCCTTCAGCCGTGATCACGACGCCGTCCGAGGTGATGTCGAGCACATACGCCTCTGCCGACACATTCTTCGGCGCACCAGGCACGGCGGCCTGCACGACAGTCGGCGCACGCAGCCGCGATGCCGCCACACCGCCTGTTCCGGGCACAACCTGTCGCGGCGTCGGCATCAGCTCGCTCAGCGGCCCCGACAGCGTCGACACACCTTCGGACGCCGCAAAAACAAACAGACCAAGGCCCAAAACCGTCCATCGTGTCACACTCATAACAGCACGCCTCTTCACTTGAATTTCAGTCCGTCCACAGGTTTCGGCGTCGCCAGATCCAGCAGTCGATCCAATTTTCCCTCAATGCGATCAAGTTTCCGCTCAAGTGCGTCGCAGCGGGCATCCACCCGATCCTGTACGGCCGCAGTGCCTTCGGCCACGGCCTCACGAATTTCCTGATGCGCCACCCCACCACAATGCCACCCCCATACCCAGGCCAGCAACAGCAAGATCACCAACGCAACAGCCGCATAGACATACTTTCTCATCGTTCATCTCCACTTCATGCCATTTATAGCCCACACTACATGCCAACATATTCCAATGGGGCTTATTATATCAAAACAAATGTTGTTCGGGAGAACGAGAATGAATCGTTGGAAACATTATCCTGTTGTGTTATACTGTCCGCATGACCAATTTCCATACCCATTCCACCTGGTGCGACGGCAAGGACACGCCCGAGGCCATGATCGAAGCCGCCATTGCCAAGGGCTTTTCCGCCCTCGGCTTCTCCTCGCATGCCATGTTGCCCGAAGACGACACCGACTGGGTGCTCACGCCGGCCAAGGCCATCGGCTATGTGCGGGAAATCCGCACGCTCGCCGCGAAATACGCGGACCGGATCAAGATTCTCTGCGGCGTCGAGGCCGATTACGTTCCGGGCGGCGCCTCGCCCGACCGTAGCGTCTACGCCCATCTCAATCTTGACTACATCATCGGCTCCATCCACTTCGTGGTGGCGCCAGACGGCGCCCGTGTCCCCGTAGATCACACGCCCGAACTTCTCGCCGCCGGCATCCAGGAACATTTCGGCGGCGATGTGGAACGCTATGTCCGCACCTATTTCCGTCAGCAGCGCGACATGGTGACCCGCTTTGACTTCGACATTGTCGGGCATCTGGACTTGGTTCGCAAGTTCAACGTCAAGGCTCCCTATTTCGACGAAAACGCGCCCTGGTATCAGGAGGAACTCGCTTTGACGGCCGATGCCGTCGCCGCCTCCGGCAAGATCGCGGAAGTCAACACAGGCGCCATCTCGCGCGGTTGGCTGGATGACGTCTACCCCTCATCCCCCTTCCGTGCCCTGCTGCGCACACGTGGCGTGAAGTTCATTCTGGGCGCCGATGCCCATGCCGCCGACGCCCTGGACTGTGCCTTCGGCCGCTTTGCCGAGGCGGAAGCCTATGTGGGCTGGCCGTCGCCAAAACTGGCCGCCACCAGCTCTTCGCCCCGATAGACAAGCTTGAGCGAGAAGAAGTCGCGCCGCTCGTCCAGGGCCTTGAGGAATATCCGATCGCCCGCCCACATCTTCTTGGTGAGCAGCTCCTGCTTGGGTAGCCACACAAGGTCGCCCTCATCGCACGTAATGAGCTCGCCCGTGAAGTCCGTGCAGGTGAAAAGGTGCATGTACTCGACGCCCCATTCGTCGGAGACGAACGTGACGATCCCGCGGAAACGGGGTGCGCGCATCGTGAGGCCCGTCTCCTCCTTTACTTCCCGCAGCGCACATTCTTCGGGACTTTCGCCATATTCGAACTTGCCGCCCACGCCAATCCACTTGTCGCCGTTCTCGTCATGCGCCTTCTTGGTGCGGTGCAGGATGAGATAGCGGCCATCCTTCTCGAGATAACACAGCGTCGTCAATCTGGGTCCATTCATCATCACGACTCCCTTCAGGGTGTCCATTCGAGACAGTTGTAGATATCCGCCAGACGACTGTCCAGGGCCTGCCGTCCCGCCTCGACCACTTTACTGGCGTTGCGGAAATCGAGAATGCGGATATCGTCCACCGGCGGATGCAGCAACACGTCAGCCGGCGCATCCGCCAGCACACGGCGTGTCATTTCGCCGTTGCTGATGCGAAAGGCGTTCACCAACACGTCGAAGATGTTCATGTCGTCATAGGACTTCTCGGCCTCGGTTGCCCGCCAGGGCGTGATGTCCACAGCGATGACGCGGTCCGCCCCCATGTCCCGACACGCCCGTACCGGCAACGGATTGACAAGTCCCCCGTCCACCAGTACGCGTCCCTCGCGCGCAACCGGACGGAACACCCCAGGAATCGCCATCGATGCACGCACAGCCGACAGCACGTCACCCGTCCGCATCACAACCTCCTCGCCACTGCGCAGATCCGTCGCCACCATGGCGCAGGGGAGGTTGAACTCCGTGAAATCACGCACCGGCACGAACTCCGCCAGCAGGCGTTCGATCTGGTTTCCGCTGATGAGTGCCTTGTTCGTGAAATGACCGTCGATGAACAGACGCGGCAGCTTCTTCCAGTCGGGCTCGGCACACCAGGCAAGAGCCTTGTCCACATTGCCGGCCGCCATCACGCCGGCCATGATGGCGCCGATGGACGTGCCCGCCACACAGTGAATCGGGATGTTCAGTTCCTGCAGTCGCCGAATGACGCCCAAATGCGCCAACCCGCGCGCGCCACCGCCGCCCAATGCCAACCCAACCCTCATCACATCAATCCGTCATTCAAAGACAAGCACGGCGTTGGGCGTGCCGGCCCAAGGGGCGTTCCACTTCCACACCACCTTGCCGGCAGCGTCGAACGCAATCAGCTTCCAGCCCGGCACAAAGTCGCGGCCATTGTGGCCGGTCCAGTTCGCGAGCAGCACGTCACCGTTCTTCAGCACCTCAAAACCGCCGTAGAAGAAGTTCTGCAGTCCTTCCGGCTGTTTGGCCTGCACACGGCTCAGAATCTTCCCGCCTGGCGAGAATGTGATCAGCTCCGGCGTGTAGCCGCCTGTCACCAGCAAGTTGCCATCCGCCAGATAATGCCCCTGATAGGCGCTGCGCGCGCCGGGAATGACGAATGTCCTCACCAAACGTGCCTCGGGAGCCACATCCCGCGCAAACCTGACTTCGGCCACGCCGTCGTCAATCCCCAGAAGCGCCGTGCCGCGATCCGTGAAGCGCAAAGCTCGGCCATGGCGCACCACCGCCGGGAACGTATAGGTGTAGAGCCATTCGCCCGTCTGTGAGAACTCATGCACCTCACCCTTCTGCTCAAAGGCGTAGACATGTCCATCAGCCCCTTCACAGGCGCTCGTCACGTTCTTCATCCGCTCCGCGTCCTTCACCTCACGCGTGAGATGCCGTTTCGCCAGATCATACTCCCGCCAGCCATTGCGCTGGGCGGCGTACATCCGATTTCCCGTGCGCGTGATGTCAAAGCATATCTCCGGCACGAACGCCTCCCAATAGGCGGCGGGATTGGATTCGTCCACATAGACGAGTTTGCGGTTCATGAAATCAGAATAGAGGAACCGGCGTGGGGCCTGGACAGCCCACAGCGTTCCCATTCCCAGCAACAACGCACCCAACAGCAAAGACTTCATCCTTCACCTCTCCTTCAGACTTGCGCGGTCTCGGCCTTGCCGAAGAACCGATCAACAGCCAGCGCAATCGCGCCATCCCCCGTCACATTCGCCGCCGGGCCATAGCCGTCCAGCGCCATGTAGAGCGCCATCATCACGGACACCTGATCGGGCGTGAGCCCCAGGATCGACTCCAGGAAACCCACCGACGCCATCAGGACGCCGCACATCACCCCCGGCGCCGCCACGGCCGCAATCGCGAACATCAGCGTGAAGTGAAGGAACTGCGCAAAGGAGACATGAAGGTCGAAGATGATCACCACCGCCAACGTGGAGGCTATCATCTTGATGGCGCTGCCCACCATGTGCACATTGGCACACAACGGCACCACGAAGTTCCGGACGTCCTTCGAGATGCCGTTCCTCTCGCAACAGGCAAGCGTCACCGGAATCACCGCCGACGAGGAGGAAATCGACAGGCCCGTGAGATAGGCCGGCGCCATCTTCCACAGGCACCGCAGCGGATTCTTGCGCGCAATCGCCCCCGCCACCGAGTAGAGGATCACCAGGAACACGATCGTGAGCGCCCAGCCCGTGCCGATCACCTTCACCATCGTGCCCGCCATCGCCGCGATCTTGCCCGAGGCCGTCATCTCGCAGATCATCGTGAGGATGTAGATGGGAAGCCCGGGAATGATCACCTTCATGATCGTGAGCTTCACGATCTCCGCAAACTCGTCCGCCACCCGCTTCACCGAAGTCGCGTTGGAGAAGACGATGCCCACGCCGATCATGAACGCCAGCGCCAGCGCGGTGAGCACATCGCAGATCGGCGGCAGCTTGATGTCCACATAAGGCAGAAAGGCCTTGCCGTTGCCCGCCGCCGCCACAGCCCCCTTAGCCACGTAGAGAGGGAGCAGTTCGCCCGCCGTGAAATAGGCGAAGATCGAGGCCGCACACGTCGAGAGATACGACGCCACCATGACCGTGAGCAGCAGCTTGCCCGCCCCCTTGCCGGCATCGGCGATGGCCGGCGTCACCAGCCCCAGAATCAGCAACGGAACGATGAACTTGAGCACCTGCGCAAAGAGGACGTTGAACGTCTTGAAGACGCGCATCGCCCCATCACCCGTCGTCCCCAGATGCATAAAGGCGAATCCCAGCGCCACACCCCCGAGAATGGCAAGCACGATCCTGCCGAACATACCCAACTTGAACTTTCCCATCTCTGCCCTCCTTTGACTTAAATGCGCACCCGAACTACGGCCCCTTCAGCGGATATTGACCGTCAATCCCGCAATGCGGCGAACCTGATACTTGACCTCTCCCCCGTCTTCCACGACCTGCAGGCGCAGAGACGACGGGAACTTGAGGTCCCCCGCCACAGCCGCACCCTCGGGCATCTGCAGGACGGTAGTCCACGCACGCGACGAGACCAAACCGCTTGCCGGCGCCAGCATGGCGTCTTCGGCGCACGAGACCTTCGCCACAGACAACGGAGCCGCAATGACGAGCGTGCCCTTCTGCAGATCAAGCTCCTCCACCACATTCCCCGCCGCGCCCAGCACCAACGTGCCCGCCCCGCGCTTCACGAGCTTCGCCGCCGAAACGGCCGTTCCGATCGTGGCCACATGCCCAGCGCCTGAATCGAGATCTGCCGTATCCACCGTAAGCGTCTCACCGTCCGGCAGCGTCACAGGCGCCAGGTCATACGTCCAGTCCGCCGTGGCTGCCCACACAGGCGAACCCGTGAAGACGAGCGGATGCCCAGCCGTAAAGTTCTCCACCGCCACCGTCACGCTTCCGCCGATTGTAACCGGATAATCCTCTGTGGCCATTCCGCCCGTATCGTGGAGGCGCACCTCGCCCGCGCCTTCGAATGACACTTCCGTCGAGCCGCCCAACGCGCAACGGCAGTCAAATCGCCCGCCCGCCTGGACCTTGATCGGCATGCGCTTAGTATTGTGCCCCCAGAAACAGGCACTATTTGGGTTCGCCACCATAAACACGCCGTTTGAATAGACCTCAATCGTCACATTCCCACCGCTCTGCAGCCAAGTCTGCGCCGTAGCCGTCGCCTGCGCGCCAGGCAGCACGGCAAACCGCGTACGACGCGCCGGGAAGGACGATCCCTGCTCGTTGAACAGGAAATTCTCCGCCGTCACCGTGCCACCGATCAGCACATCGCCCTTGAAACTGGCAACCTGTCCCGCCGCGACATCCTTCATGAACGCAATGTAGCTGCGCCCACCGCCATTGACGGTAAAATAGCGCGGTGCGGCAACCTCATCGGCGAGTTTCACGGGGACGTCGAAGATGAGCGGATTCTCCGAGGAGCTCACAATCGCGTTGTTGACATCCCAGGCCGTTGCCGCGATATTCTCACGACTAGCGCATCCCAATTCAATCGTCCCCGTGCCGACAAACGCGACCGGCGCCGTGTAGTTGTACACACGGATCTGATACGCCTTCACGTTTTCGTTCACCGTTACGCGGGTGTTCGTGTAGCCGCCGTCAAACACCATCGCCTGCTGCAGAGGATCCTCCGCCTGCGTCTTGTCCGTATCAATCAGCCAGTTTTCGGCATTTGTCCAATTGCCGTCTACCGAGCCCCGCCACTTCGACATGTTGACGCGCGTCATGAGGCAGTTCGCCCGCTGCGGAACATCTTTGCGCCACACCACCGGCATGCCGTTGATCCATTCGCATTCCCATGACGCATCGGCTCCGGCGGTCGTCAACTTCACCGTTGGACGCGTCTCTGGCGTCTGGAAATCATTCACGTGCTGCGGGCCCAGCGTCAACGCCGCCGGCGAGAAATTGGAGTTCGCCATATCCGGCGTGCCGATTTCAATCTGCGCCGTTGGATCCAGATCGGCCTCAAGCGCCTCAAAATGCGCATAGGTCGCCGACAGCAGCGAAAGCCTTGAAGCTGCGCCCAAGGTCAGCTTGTCCGTGCGGAGGGCATAGTCGCGGTTGAGCCAGGCCCAGTTCTCGAAGCCAAGGCTGGCCCCACCCGTCACGCTCACGCGCGCCAGTCGATTCGACAGACCGTCCTGGCAGCTCCGTCCGTTGGGCACGTTTGTGTACGAGTTGAAGGCGATCGTCACGCCACCCACGCCCTGCACATCCAACGTGGCGCCTGGCTCGAAGAGCGGCGCGCCCAGGTAGTAGTTCGCGGCCGACGTGCCGTCCGACTTCGCCGTCGTGTCAAAGGCGATGCCCTTGCGGAGATTCCAGAAGATGTCGCAGTTGGGCTGCGTGAGACCCGCGAAGATCTTCATCGTCCCGGCGTTCGCCATCTCCAACGACACGGCCTTTGGCGACACCATGTGCAGCGGCAACAGGTCCTTATTCGCCGTAAACGTCACCATTGTGCCGCTCAAATTGGCACGCAGCTGCTCGACATCGAACACCACTTCATGGGCACCCACGCCAAGCGCGAAATTGGCCACATCCAACCGTTCGCCATGCAGCTGCACATTGTTCGCGATGTTCACCGTCGTCTTCGGCGCCTGAAGGATCCCGAAGTCAAGAGGCCCATCCGAATCCCTCAAGGCCACATTCCGCGTGCGACTAATGGAGACAAGTTCATGTACCTTCCAGAACGACTCATCTGGCGGGAACGGTGTGGAGTCGCAATCGGCAAAGACAATCTTCTCGCCACCCAAGATATTGAAGAACATGTTCGCGCGACGATGGCTCGTGACGATGTCGGTCGTGTAGGCCGTGCGGTCCCACACGCCGCCGGACATCGTGAACGTGCCGCTGTTCAACGCCACGCGCGTGGCCAATGTGCCAGACTTGAGATCAATGAAGCAGACGGCGGGTTGCGCCTCATCCGAACTCCAGCCATTCTGAAGCACAAAGGAGCGCGTGCCCTGGGCAGCCGCCGTACCGCCGTCGATCACCACGCGGCCAGGCGCAGTCTTGAGATAATGCGTGACGGGCGTGTACGTGCCCTTCTTGATGATCATCGTGCCGCCTTCACAGTACTGCACGCCATCCGCGCAGTAGACGTCGGGTCCATCCAGCACCAGCGTGCGATACGAGTTCACCTGCAGTGAGGTGTTTTCGCCGTTGCCGCCGACAGTCAACGTGCCCGTGCCCTTCAGCGTGCACGCCGTCGGCGCAGAAGCCGTGGCCCAGACCATCTCGAATTTCGCCACCTGTCGGTCGCCATTGAGCATAATGGCGCAATTTGCGGAAGCCGCGATCTGTACGCTGTCGGCAGGTCCCGGCAAGGTGCCGTCAGAACCGGCGGCGCCGCCTGTCAAGGACCAGTTCTTGGGATCGTCCCAGTCGCAATCACCGGAACTGATCCAGTAATAAATCTTGGCCTGGCCGAAATGGGCGGCCATCAGCACCGCGGCAAACGCAAAAAGTCTTTTCATCTTCTGCTCCTTAGAGATTCGTGGACACTATCTGTTCCAATACGGCAAAATGAATTCCGGGATGTATTCGCGCGCCTTGAGCGTCACGCGGATCATCTCGCCCTTCTTCATCGTGAACGGCGGCGACGTCACGACATTGCGGTCGTTCGCCAGCGCGACATGACTGCCGCTGGCCGCATCCGCCATTTCCACAATCCCGTGCGGCGTGCCCTGTTCGCCTTTCGAGGAGGGGCGTTCCTGCTTGTTCCAAGTCCATCCCTTGGCGCCTTCCTCGAAGTCCCCCCGGAATTCGGGATGCCCCTCGATGCGCACATCGTCATAGGCCGTCTTGTACCCGCATCCGCCAATGAGATTGAGGCGATAGGGGCCATCCGCCTCGGCCTTGAGCTCAACGACATATTCCCGCCACTGGGGCGTGGCGGTGTTGACCGACATCCACCGTGAACCCTGGCGCCCGGGCACGTTGAACGAGACCACCACCGTGCCCTGATCAAATTCCGTGCGGATGGGCCTGGGCCTGGACATGTTCGCGCCATGTTTCACGGCAGGCGAGAAGCGCCACGGCGAGTCATAGAGGCCCATCTCGCCAAAGCGCGTGCCCTGCGGCAACACCTTGCGGGCGGGCGCATCCGGCTTCAGTTCCCAGTTGAATCCCTCATAGTCAATGAACCCGGGATCGCCCGTGAGCTCCACGTTGTTCGTCATGAAATGCGTGGGGAGCACCTTCTCGGCGTTGCCCACGCGCAATCCCGTTGTGGCGCACATCACATTGTTCGTGCATTTATACCAGTAGGCGTTGTGGGCCTCCACCTTGTCCTCGAAAGCCAGCAGATCCAGCAGCCGCGGATAGCGCGTCCGCCAAAGTTCGCTGCGATAGAGCTTCTCGCCCGCCAGCAGCTTCTTGTAGAGGAAACTGTCCTTACCCTTCAACGCCGCGCCCTTGGCGAAGGAATCGGCGCCCAGCGACGACAGGTTGATGCCGAGCTGACAGTTGACGATGAGATTGTCCACCACGACGTTGTCGTTGCCGCCCGAAGTGTAGATACCCTGCGAGGCACGGTTGACGATGTTGCCACGCACGGTCACGCCCGAGGTCCAGCCATCCATGTAGATGCCCTGCACGTGGCTGGAGAGCGGTTGCTTGCCGCTCATGAAGATGCAGTTGTACTCGCACACGGAGCCGCGCCGCGACCAGTCGTAGGACCCGCAGTAGATTGATCCCGCGTCATTGTTGTACATCACGCCGTCGTGGATCATGTTGAAGCCGCAGTAATGGTCGTTGCCGATGTACACGATGCCCTGATGCGCGAAATGGTGGATCAGGTTGTGCTGCGCGCGGCACCCCACGCCCGACATGCTGATGGCCGGATTTGCAATGGGCGAGACCTGTCCGAAATGGTGTATGTGGCAGTTCTC
The DNA here is from genome assembly GCA_024405395.1 of Kiritimatiellia bacterium. GTDB lineage: Bacteria > Verrucomicrobiota > Kiritimatiellia > RFP12 > UBA1067 > RGIG6720. The sequence continues at coordinate 29,016 of JAKSOW010000003.1, forward strand.
CACCACGTTGCTCGCGGGCGTCAGCGTGGCCTGCTCGCCGCCGCGTATGTTGACCGCGCCCTTGCCGAGATCCTCGAAGTCGCACCCGTGGATCACCGCCTCACGGCTGTCGGCCCCGAAGATCACCGCCGTGTCGCCGATGCCGCGGAAAAGCGATGCCCGTACCGTGACACGCCGCGCATTGTAGAAGCGAATGGCCTGACCGCGCGCATGTTCAAACACAAGATCCTGGAAGATGACGTCATGAATCGTGGGCCAGCTTGTGAACAGCCGTTCGGCCATCGAAACGTCGGGGCGCTCGGCATCACGCACGTATAGCATCCGCGCCTTGCGGTCCAGCGCCCATTCGCCCTTTTCCTTAATCTCCGAAAAGGCGTTGAAGACATTGAACGGCACGTTGGGGAGGAACCCGTAGGCGTTCTGGTTCGTGTCCACACACATGATCTTCTGCTCGGGATCGATCTTCAGCACAGGCGAGGTGGTGGCCGACCATTCAAAACGCCACATGCCGAAGGCCCAAAGGTCGGGTTCCTTCGCCCACAGCCCCAACTGCGGGATGTTCTCCACATAGAATTCGCCGTCGAAATTCGCGTACCAGTTCTCACCCCATTCGTTGTAGCTGTCGACCACGGGCTTGACGGTGCGTCCCGTACGCGCAAACTCCTGCTTCGGGTACGTCGCCACCTTGAGACGGCGGCCGTTGGCGTGCACCTGCACGGGGATCTCGGTCAGATTTCCCTGCCGCCAGCCTTGCCGCCAGCCGGGAATGTTGTTGGTGCCGCTGATGTGCCAGGCACGCGTGTCGGCTCGCGAAGCCTCGGGGATCAGCGACGCCGGCATCGCACTGAAGTCGACCTTCGACTCCGTCACCTCTGCCGCGCCCGAGATGACGGCCTTGCCACGGTGGGCCGCCCGCCAGACGATGGGCGAACCATTCGTGCCGCTGTCGATCTCCGTGAAGCAGATCGGCCTGTCCAGACGGTATACGCCATCAGCCAGCACCACCTCGATGCCGCCTGTCGGCACCTTTCCACCGTTGGCGCGGATGATGCGCCGCACCTCCGCCTGAGCCTTCTCAAGCGCCCCCTCACCCGCGGAGACCTGGACCTGTTGCGGCGCAGCAGACACCATGCCGACCCCAATGGCCAGCAACGCGAAAACCGAACTGTGCATCTTCATCGCTAAACGTTCTCCTAAAGCCCTCCTCAGGAAATTCCTTTAATTATAGCAACAATTTACCGAAGAGGCAATCCACCATCCATCTCGGAGGGTGAACGCCTGGGTGATGGCATGCACGCCACCACGGCTCAAGAGCTGAAGAGCTAAAGCGCCAACTGCGCAAGACACTGCTTGATGGTCGCCTCTGGGATCCCCTTCGCTCGACAAACGCGCACAAAGGCTCGCCGGATAGCTGCACGACGTTTTGCAATGGCCTCGTCGTCCAGAGCGCCCTCTTCCCGGAAGGACTCCGTGCGCCGCAGTTCACGCACCGCCTGATTCCAGGTCGTCATCACCTGCGGAGGGATTGCATTGGTTCCTGCAAAAGAAGGATTAGCCGCTGCAGAATTGAGCGACAAAAGGCCTGCCAAGAGAAGAACGGCATGTATCATCAGTGGCACGCAACCTTGAAGAAGGCCGCGCCCAATGCCGCATCCACATAAACCGTCATCTTACGGCCTGTGCCCTCATAAGTCTCATAGCCGAACTCACCGTCAACATGTGAGGTTGTCGCAACAGGCGTCCAATTTGGATTGTCCGCCCGTTCCGCCATCAATACATGGTAGACGTGGTCAAGCGACGTCTTGAACGTGAGGGCCGCCAGAGTAGTACCAGGGACCTTCTCAAAGCTCACAATGCTGAAGAGGTCTGTTGCACTGAAGGGGTCAGTACCCGCCATGAACTCGCGCAGATTGCTGATTCCATCCCCATCACAATCGTCTTCAGGACGGAAAGACGCAATATCCATAGGCTGACCAGGCTCTCCGTACCGGGGATTCAGTTCAAGCATCCAGAGTTCCCAGGCATCTGGCAGGCCATCGCCATCCGCATCCTCCCCTAATGTGTAGTCAAGCCGCTGAGGCGTCCCGGCCGCCGGCGTATTCCAGACCGGCCGTGGCGACAGCGCCTCTTCACTCCCATCAATCAGCGCCTGAACACGCATGGGCGTTCCCACCGTGACAGCGCGAGACCTAACAGGGCCCTTGCTGTCTATTTCAAGCGAGAGGCGATAGTTCATTCCCAGATAGACATTCGCCTCAACCACAGACTGGGCATAGATCTTTCCCGCCTGGTCCGCATCCTTCAGCAGTCGTGCGACCGCCTTCGAATCCTTCGTCAGCGGAACACCATACTCATCGCGGATGAGACCGTAGGTGATGACCGGCGGCTTCGGCACCGCGGGCGCCACACGCGTCGCGGCCTCGCAGGGCGCCACAAGGACAACCGCCAAGCCCAAGATCAGAGAAAAATTGCTTTTCATCGGTAATTCCTCCTTCGTGCTCAGTTCCCGCTGAACGAGTACGTCTTGAGATACAGGTGGATATCCTTGATTGTGTTGACGAAATTCGCGCGAGCCGTCTCATTCGCCGAGTCAAGCGAAGCCGCAGGAATGATCAGCCACCACTGGTCGTTCCAGACAGAACGGCCGATCAGACGGGCGTTGTAGCTCATGCCACTTTCGTCGAACGTCGGAGCAACGGAGGCACGAATGGTTGGATGACGGCGCTGCGTACAAAGCTCGTTGCCAAACACGTCCTTCATCATGCTCCAGTCGGTCGAGCGCCACTGGGCATCGGAGAGCGGATACGGAATCGGCAGCACCTGATCCACAACCTCCCAGGCGCGGATCTCTGCCGACTCAGAGCTCGACGAGCGCACCGGAACACGCATATAGTCGAGGCCAGCCGGAATGAGATAGACCTCCGGACGATTCGACATGCGGCCCTTCTCGCCTTCGAGCCAGACGCCCACGCCGCGAATCTTCGTGGCGAAATACGTGGACGAGAACGCGCTGTCGCCTGGCTGCAGCTCGTTGCCGAAGAACCCGGTGCGTGCCGCAATCACCGTGCGGAAGGGAATCGCGAAACCGGGTTCCTTCGTCTGCATCGGATCAAACGGCTGGGCAAGACGCGTGAAGGCGGGATGCGACTTCAGGTCCTCCACCCAATACGACTGCAACAGGTCCTTCCAGGCGGCATCGCCTTCGGCGTCCGAATTCTTGCGGAACAGCTCCCTGCGCAGACTGAAGCCATCCAGTTCGTTCTGCGGATTGTTGAAGCCGAGCCGTCCCTTCAGAACCTGCCAGTTCTCGTTCATGCGATACAGCACATCGGCAAGGCCAGGATCGCCGGCAGAACCGCCGCCGAGCGGCAGCTTGCCTTCGGCATCAAACCGGCCCAAAGCGCGCGAGCGGATGATCTGCGACATGAACTCGCGGCCAGCGGCGTTCTTCGCGTCACTCTGAAGGAGCCCCGTCTCGTAGTCATACGCCTTGGCGGCAAGATAGGTGTACTTGGCGGCAGCCTCGAATGCCTCGTTGTAACGCTGCAGCTCATCATTCCGCAGAATCTGGTAGAACATGTTGCGGTAGCGGCGCAGCGACAGGTCACTGGCCCAGGCGATGCGCAGACGAGCACGCTCGTTCTGGAGCTGGCGCCCCTTCTCAAGCAGCTGCGAATACTGCATGCGCTGAGCATTGGCGGTATTCAAGGCCGCCTCGAGCTTGGAGACCGCCGCCGTCAGTTCGGAAGCCTTCTCCTTGATCTCGGCAATCGCCTTCTTGCGGTCCTCGTTGTCCTGGTATTCCTTGTATTTCTTCTCGAGCTCTTCCTGCATCTTCTCGGTTGCCGTCTTGACCTTTTCGACAACCTCCTTCTGCTCGGCGATCTGATTGTCCAGAGACTCCGCAAGGCCCGCCTTCAGCACATATTCCGCGCCACGCGCGATCGACGTCAAGTCAAACGACAGGCCCGTCACGCGCGGCAACGCCTCAACCACCGAATCGGTGATGATTGACTTGATGTTCTTGAGCTTCTCAATGAGCTCCATTGCCGTCTCGGCATTCTTCTGGACGGCCGCATAGAAGTTGTTGACCTCATTCGTGGCCGCCTCCTTCACGAACACCATCTGAGACTCGAAGTCCTTCGAGGTGAGTTCGTCGATCTTCGCGCGAACGGCCACAGTCACAGCCTTGACCTTGGCCTGTTCCTCCTCGATCGCGGCAAGCTTCTCCTGATAGCCGCCCAAGGCCATCTGCAGAGAGCCCTCCGCAACACGCTGCGACGTGTAGCTCACCGGTTTCGGAACATACCCGTCGACGCCGACGAAGAAGCTGGCGTTATGCGCATTGTTGCTCCATGCCGCGACCGCGAACTCGTAGTCGACCTTGCCGTCGAATTCGTCCGCGCCGGTGTCGATCACCGTCACCGGAAGCGTCAGATAGTCCTCGGCCTTGACGCCGGCATACTTCAGATACGGATTCACCTTGGCGGCAATGATGTTCTTGCCCTTGTCATAGAGCTTCGCCGCCCCTATGAGCAGGTCAGAGAGCACGCCTGTGCCATTCGTGACCGCAGGATCGATCTCAGCCTCATACGTTCCCGTCACATTGGTTGTGATGAGCTGGTAGTCGTCAACCACAAAGTCCATGTAGCGTCCACGCACGGCGTTGGTCGTCGAGTTGTCGACATCGAACGTCTCCACATAGTAGTAGTGGTAGAGGTCAGGTCCCGTATAGCCCTGCGGATAAAGCTTTCCGGGGCCAATGTCCTCGTCGTACGGACGGCCATAGATCTCGATCAGCTCGCGTTCGATGGCGGCCTCCTCGTCGGAGATCATCGTCTCGAAATCGCGCTCCTCATTCTGATCACGCAGCGCATTCGCGCAGCCCTTCACCCGCGAGAAGATCTCATGGGCAACAGTGGTGGCCCGCACCGCACGATCGTATATCTGCTCAAAGTGCGTCTTGCCCTCGTCGATCTCGCTCGGTGAGATGTCGAACGGCACGGCGGAGTCGGAAAGGCCGAGCGGATTCATGCCGGCGTCGAAACTGTCGGCGTTGCGCTGAATGCTCTTCGCATAGCCCACGATCTCGCCAAGCTCCAAAGTCGACTGACGGTCCACCATCTGGAGGATGCCCGTGTCAACCGCATTCGTGACAGGAAGAACCGCATTGACGGCCAACCAGTCATAATACGCGCCGAGATGGCCACGGGTGGCCCACTCGTCAACGCCCCAGTGGCGACGATCCTTCGTATGGTCGTCATAGACGACTTCATCCAGCTGCGCGTCTTCGGCGCCCAGCCACGGATCCAGCGCACCCTGTTCGTATTTGGCGCGCGCCGTCCGCGAGACGATCATCTCGGCCGTCCGCGCCTTCTGTGCGGCTGCAATCGCGAAACGCTTCTCATGCATGTAGGAGCATGTGATGAGAGCCGCGCCGCCATAGGCCAACGTCGATTCAACCTGTGTCGGCCAGCCGAAATTCTTGTGGCGCAAGAGCGCATAATATCCCTTCACAGCCGAGAGGTAGTGGCCATACGCATCGCCATGCCCCTGCGGATAGAGTATCTGCGCGTCAGAAACGTCTGTCATGCCGTTCTTGTCGCCCTTCAGGTCGCTGATGCCGTAATTGAGCACGTATGCCACCTGGCCGCCCATGATGTCGCTGGAGAAGTTCCAGATGAGGCGGTTGTAGTAGGGCGCCGCCCAGGGCTCAACCTTGTTCGCCGCCGCATAGGCGTAATCGTAGCTCAGGTCGCGGCCACGCAGCAGGCAAAGCTCCTCGTCCAGGAGATTCTCGCACTGGTTCATGAACGGGAAGATTGAGCTTTCCGCGCCATCGGCGACAGGCGAATCCTTTCCAAGGTCAACAGTCGGATTCATCGCGTCGGCGAGCGCTTCGTTGCCGAGCGCCACGTAGAGCTCCGCGATGCGACCCGCCGCCAGCTGCAGCGCAAGCGCCAGCGATCCGAACGCCTGATGGGAGTCCCCGTCGTTGATCGACAGCTTCTTCGCCTGATTGAGGACGGTTTCGTAGATCTGGATGAGCCCATAGCTGTCGAGCGCATTCTGGTTGAGCGGAATGTCGCCGTCATACGGCGCACCCGCCTGCTGCAGCATCGACAGCTGCGTGTTCAGGCCCTGGTTCTGGGCGATCTGCGCGTATTCGCGGCAACGCTGCTCAAACGGATTCACCGCCTTGAGCACACGCTTGATCCAGCCTTCGGCCAATTGCGCCGAACTCCAGTTCGACCAGTTGGTGCTGACGACTTCGACAACATTGGAGTCAAGTGCGCGATAGCGGCAGGTGATGTAGTGGTCCTGCAGGCCAAACACGCCTTCATCACCCACGGTGATCCAGTCCTGGACAGTCGTACCTTCCTTGATCTGGGACGCGAAACGCTTCCAGGCGGTCGGATTGTTCTGCGGCAGGGCCGGTGCGCCACCGTTCGGCAGCGGATCGGCGTACATCCACTCGAACTCCCACAGTTCCGGCGTGCCGTTGAAGTCGGCCGTGTACTTCATGTTGATCTTCTTGTCGAGCACATTCGCGGACTCGATCGGATCGATCGTGCCGTTGTAGAGTTCGGGCACGACCTTGAGGACGTACATGAGCACGTTCTCGGACTTCGGGCAGATCTCGACGTCCGTCGCGTTGTTGACGACCAACGTCACGTAACCCGAGCCACGGCCCGTCGTCGTGAGGGCCAGCGAATCATGCGCCTTGTTCTCGTCGGTGATCGCGACAACTGTGCCGGGCACCGAATCGACGCCCTTCTGCCAGTCAGCGTTCTTGCCGCCCGGGAAGGCGTCATCGTCCTTCACCAGTTCCTTCGCCCGCTTGTCGAGAACGTTCAGCCAGAGATACGGATCGATGCCGGCCTTGTCGATGAACGTGCCGGTGATCTCCAGCTCCTCCGTGCGATTGTGCGCAAGGTCATAGACGGCGTGCGGGTTGAACACGAAACGATCCTGCAGGAACGGCGGCAGATTCGCAAAGTGGCGCTTCGCCGTCCGCGTGTCCTCCCACCACTCGATCTCGTCCGGAATGTCCTTCAGCGACCCGCCCTGGCGAACGGTAGGATCGATGAGCTGCACACTCGGCTGTTTCTTGCGGCGCTGGCTCTGTTCATAGACGATACCCACGGAAAGCTGTTCCCGCATCGCCGGCAGACCGTTCATGGCCTTGTAGAGCGTCTGGTTGACGAACAGTTCCGGCACGTTGTCGGGCCACCGCGTGATGAAGGTGTAGTTGATGCCCTCCGTGTCGTTGGTGGCGCGCTTCGGATAGTCACTCGGCGCACCAAGGTAGCCGTCGTCACGTTGCGTATACCATTCCAGCCACTTGATCTTTTCGCTGGCGGCCGGCGGCGTCATCGTGTCGGGATAGTCGAAGGTCGGCTGATGGGTGTAGCTGAACTCAAAGACGTAGTTCGTGACATTCCCGTCGTCGCCCGCCTGCTGTGCCCAGAACCAGTCCTTGCGGTCGCGGAAGCAAGTCTCCTTGCCTTCCACGCACGGACCCGAGATGAAGTCGATCAGGTTCGCCGGCTGGAGCGAGGCGATCGGATTCGGCGTCTGGAACATATTGCCGGCCACATGGAAACCGCGGAAGCGGTAGAGGTCGTTCTCCGGGACAACGCGAAACGCCGCCATCCCGACCTTGCCGATGCGATCGGGGTCGGCATACTCGACGAGCACATAGGGAAGCGACGTGAACTGACCCTTTGTCTCCGTGAGGTTCGTCACCGAAGTGATGTTGAGATCGCACCGCAGCGCATGGACGACACCATTGATCATCAGCGCGTGCTCTTCGTTCGGATTGAAGCCCGGGAGTTCGCGGTTCCCCTGCCGATAGATCCGTGCGGAAGAATCCAGCACAAGGCCCTTGCGCGGCTTCAGCGGCGCGCCACAGAAGAGACCGGCCTTGACCAGGGCTCCGTTGACGTGCGGATCGAAGAGGAACTGGCCGTGGTTGCCGTAGATCGACGAGTCCTCCAGACGGGTCGTCACCTCCCACTGCACATCATCTTCATGGCCCGGCAGCGGCTGCTGCTCGCCAAACTGGACGACGATGTTGGCGTCGTCCCCCAACTCCTCATAGCGATGGTTGTGTATCGATTCCCACGAGCGCTCAGTCGACCACACGCGGAAATTGACCATGTGGCCCGTGAACGAAAGCGGATTGCCGAACTGGGCGGCGAAATGGTTGGGGCGGAACAGCCGCACCTCGCCGCCGTTGAGCGTCACGCTCTTGGGCAGATCGTTCGTGGTCACGAATTCGGCCACGCGCATGCCGTTGACGTAGTAACGCCACTTGCCGTCCGTGCCATGCGCCACCGCAAGGTGGAACTCCTGCTTCGGGCAGTCCTCGGAGCGGTTGGCGTACAGCGGCACAGGCCACGCGGTGAATTCCGTCTGGCGCTCGTCATTCAGATACAGGTTGCCCAGAAGGTCAAATCCGATTTCCAGATAGGGCTCCGCCACGCCGCGCTTGCAGAAAGCCGTCCAAGGCACGCAGGCGTTGAGGATCGGATAGTCCCATTCATCAACGGCGAAGCGAGCCTCGACCGTGAAGTCCGACACCGTATCGCTTTTCACGGCAGTCTGCGACAGCGACGCGACGACGCGGCCATTCTCCAGCGGAGCGCCCCAGTTCTCCTCGAACAGGAGCGAGGGCGAGGCCACATAGGGGTCGTAGTCGCTCAATGCGAGTCCGGCGCTGCCCTTGCCGGAGGCAATGACGATCTGCGGCACGCCATTGTCCCACTCGTAGCACTCCTCGGGAGGCACGACAGTGTAGGTACAGGGACAGGACGGGAAGAAGATCGGCGAAGTAAGCGGCCCCACATGGCCGGTCTCAGGCACCTGCTCTTCGCTCAGACGACACGGCAACTGCCACCAAACCTCAATCTGGCCGATGTTCACGGGGAAGATCGGCGCATAGACGGAGTTCGTCAGCGTGTAGGAAGCCGGATACGTGTACAGCCCAGCATTGTAGGGGTTCTTGACCGGGAATCGCGCCGTCGCCTCCTTGGCGTGCTTAATCCACCCCGGATAGAAGAAGCCGTCTTCACCGGCGAACGGGGCCCGAATCTCTTCGGCAAGCACGGCGTTCGTCACAACCGCCGGATCTGGCGGCAATTCGTCTGCGGCGCCAGTCCACCAGAGGCGGTTCGTGCAAACGCCCGCGAGATCCATGCCCAACGAAGCCAACAGCTTCGTGTTCTTGGCCGGAACGGAACGGACCGTCTGGAACCACACGGTCTCGCCAGCCGTGTACTTCAGGAGCGCGAACGTGTTGTCGTCGGCATAGTTCGAGAAGAATCCCTTCTCGGAGGAAAGAATATGCGCCTTCGGGATCTGATAGTCCATGGGCGTCACTTTCATCGCCGTTGGCATATAGACCATCGGCTCGGCAGGCGCCGTGCCGCCTTCGGCCGTCTCAGTGTCGCGGAGGTAGACTTGCGCATTTTCCGTATCCCAGCTCGCGGCGTAGATGTCGACCTCAAACGGCCACACGATGTCCAGCTCTTCCTTGGCGCGCCAGAACACCTCGATCTTCCACGGATCCTTGCTTGAATCGCGAATGGCCCAGATGTAGTTCTTCTGCTTGCCGATGCCATGCTGATAGACATAGATCTCGCCGTTCTCGGACTCATCCGTCAAGCCACGCGTCACGGTCGGATAAAGCTCATTCGTGTCGAACGAACGTGAAATGGGGCGCAGCTGCTGGCCGATCTTGACGTTGAGCTGCGTCTGCATCGGCTCAAGAACGGAAACCAGCTCATAGGCGAGCAGCACTTCCTGTCCCGTCGCTTCGTCGAGGCGCGAGTAGGCGATGAGGAATGTGCCGTTGGCGCCGTGAAACGCCTGCAGCTCGTTGCCATTGAGGCGCACGTCGCCGACGACGCCCTTGGCTTCATTCCACACCGTGATGCCGCCTGCACCGGTTTCGTACAGCGTCACGCGGTAATTGCTGCCAAACGTCACCGTAGGCCCCGCGTTCTGCAGCAGGCGATAGCTCTTGTCGACGGCGGCAGGGCGCTCATGCGTCCAGTAGAGGCGCACAGGGCGTTTCGACGGCGAAGCGGAGACGACGCCCGCCGTCTGTTCCGTCGAACCATTGGTCAGCGGCCAGCTGATCTCAACTGGACCAGCGCCAATGGCGATCACCGTCTTCGCGTAGTCGATCCAGACGAGCTTGCCGCCCGTGCCGCCAGTGATGATGGGGCTCTCGCCATTCCAGTCCGTCGGCGGCGTCAGCTTCTCGCCGAGCATGATGTTCGCCGGCTGGACCGTCATCGGCACACCCACCGTTGACTCGAAAGTCGCAAGCGCGGCAGCCGCAGCCGTCTTGGCATGACGGCCGGAACCTGGGCCCAAAGTCACACCGACCTTTGTCAACGCATTGGTGTAGGCATGTACCTCGTTGCGGTAATCGGCGCGCAAGTTGTCGACGGGGTCGAGGAGCACCTGGCCCCAGACCGCGGCCGACAGGCAAATCACGAGGGCTGTCAGGCACCTTGGTCGTTTCTGTCGTTTCATCGTCACCACCTTTGATGGTCTTGCGAAAAGCGCATTGCTCACACGTCCGATCAGTCGACCGAACGGGTGGGAACCTGGCAGAACTGCTTGAGGATGCCAAGAAGCTGAACCGTCACCACGCGATCTGCCGTGGTGTCGATGCTGTCAAATCCAATTTCGACCGTCTGCAAGACAGACATGTCGGTGTTTCCGCCAGTCACGCGGAATTTCCTCAGCGTCCCCTTCTGACCATACGGCATGCTGTAGCCGACGGGCATCCAGACCCAGTTCTCGTCCGCCGTGTTATGCGAGCTCACGCCGCTAACCCATGGATTGGCGCCACTTTGGTTCTTCGGCACGGTCACCTTGAAAGTGCGGAACAGGAAGGGAGGGCGCGAATTGCCCCACTCGTCATACCAGGCAAGACGCCCCGAGCCGCGCACGAGCGAACCGCCAGTCAGACTGAGAATCCCCCCTGCCGTGATTGCGGCATCGGACGACGCCTTGAGATCAACACCGACCGTATCAGCCTTGAGGTTGCCGCCCTTTACGCTCAGGCTCTTGCCCGAATCCATCGTCACCGTGGCGTTGCCATGCGAAATGACGTTCATGGCCGTGCCGGCCTCGACGTTCACGGTGCCGCCCTGCAGCGTCGTAGTCGCCGGGCTGGTCTTGCTGTTGCCGAGGCGAACCTCGGAATCGCTTGCGGTGATGTTCTTGAGCGTGAGTTTCTTGCCGCTGTCGATGGCCAGATCGCCGTGAACCGACAACTTGCCCTTCACGTCGAAATCGCCAGGGGCGGCATCCGCGTACTGGGCCTTCTGGGCGCGCATCGCGAACGGAGTGGCCAGCAACTGCTGCCGCGGCGAAATCTCCCGGCGCTTATCGGAGGCGATGGCCTGACAGGCCGAGTCCTGCCAAGGCGTGACGCCAAGGTAGAGCTCCCGGTTGCTTCCCGTATACCACAGGGCCTTCCAGAGGTCGGTGGGGCCGAACGTACCACGGCTCGACGAGAGTTCTGCCGTGCTGCTGCCGAGCATCAGGTTGAAGTAGCCGTTCTTGACATACGCCTGATAGGAGCCGCCCCAGAGGATGGTCCCGCCGCTGGCCGCCGTATAGATACGGCAATCGAGCGTGTAGATGCCATCCTTGTACAGGTCACCTGTCTTGGGATCGCGCAGAACGCCCTGGTAGTTGATCTGTCCCGGCATCATTTCCGGCGACGTCACACCGGAAGGAAGCGTCGAAGGCGCATAGGCGGCCGAAACGGCCATGCCGGCGGAGAGGACAAGAGCTGCGAACATCATCTTTTTCATGGTTGACTCCTTTTAAATCGAAATGAGAATTTAAGATTGGCTGCCGTTAGAGATCGGTGAGAATGTGCGTGTCAAGAACCTTGTTGAGCCGAAACGCCCCTTCCACATGGATTGGCGTCTTGGTGAGCGAGGTCACGTCTTCGCGATAGGTGCCGCCTGTCACCGTGCGGTTCCAGTCATAGTTTCCGCCCGTCGGATCGGCGTTGGCGAACGTAAGCGTGATCTTGCGGTTCACGGCCCACGACTCGAAACTGCCGGTGCCGTCGACTTCATCCGCCGCCTGGTGCTTGATCATCACCTTGTTGCGGAAACGCACGTTGTCGTGCTGCGGATGATAGGCGTGGACAAACGGATTGACCTTGTTGTCATACGGCTGCAGCACATTCGCCGTCATCGTGCCGCCATGGGCGAAGCCAGATCCCGTAAAGCCGATGGGTGCGCCGAAATTCGGGAAATTGGCACTGGAGATGCGCCGAATCTTGTCGGAAGGATGCGCGTTGCGCCAGTTCTTCGCGGCATCGCGGGAGGTCAGAATCGTCGCCTGGGAATCAGCCGCCCGTCCCGTCGCGATGAACGCCTCCTTGAGCAGGCGGGCCTTGCCGCTGTTGTCGACGTGCACGAGCAGACGAAACTCGAACGGCTGGCTGACGGGTTCGATCTTGTTTGAATCCCAGGTGTTTTCGGAATCGGAGATCTGCTCGACGCGATTCACGCCCACCAGGCTAACCGTCCCCACCCAGAGTCCAGCCGGATTCTTCTCCGCGGCCAGACGCGCATTGCAGGAGAGTCCAATGTGATAGCTGCAGACGCCCTTGGTCATCGCGTTGCCCGCAATCACGGTTCCGACGTCATCAATCGCAAGGACCGCCATATAGGCGCCATCATTCGCCGCCGGCATCTTGTCGAGGTCCGGCCGAATCGCCAATTCGAACGTCGCACCCGCCGCAAGGTTGGTCGTGATCGCCAGGTCGCTTGCCTTGTAGACACGCCGCGGATAGCCGGCCGTCCAGTCATATTCTTCGATCATGAACGCGGCTTTGCCCAGAAGAGTGCCCTGTCCGGCGGGTGGCTGCGCCGAAGCGCGCAACGCAATGTTCACCTTGCGCGCCTGCCCACTCACGTTCTTGATCTTGATTCTCCGCGTTTCGGTGTCGTCCAAGAACCGAATGGCGTTCTCGGCCGTATCCACATCTATCCACAACGGCCCCATGTATTCAAGTGTGCCAGCCCCCTTCGGCGTCAGCCAGATCGCTTCGTGGGGTGCACGGATGAACTGGCTTGCGTTCCACAGCGTGGGATCGGCGGCGGACGGATTCACCACGGCGATGGAATCGCCTTCGATAGCGGTTCTGATCCCGGCATAGTAGTCGTAGAACCCCACCTCGCCAACCGTCGGCTCCAGCGGCAGGTTGAGGCCCACCAGGTTCGGCTCGTTCAGGTAGAGCGTCGTGCGGCCGCGCGACGGCACACCAACGATCTGCAGACTCTGCGCCCTCTTCGCCTTGATGATGTAGGCGTGGCCGCCCAACACGCGGAAGAACGTCGAGGCGGCGTCATTGCCGGGATACCAGTTCAGCATGTCTGCCGTCGGCGCGATGCCGCTTCCGTCATCCCGACGGTCTCGATTCCACCAGGTCACGCTTTCGAGGTCAGCGCCCGCGAACACAACCGAACAACGCGTGTCGGCCGGCGTCACCTTCAGATAGACAGCGTTATAGCCCGCCTTCAGCGTCAGCGTCTGCACATCCCACATGGCGTGCACGAGGCACGGCGCGAGCAGCAGCAGCAACAGCCCCAACAATCTTTTTCTCATCGGTGCAGTCCTCATTTGTTCCATTCGATTTCAACCTTGAAGAAGCGATGCGTCGAATTGGTCGGCGCCACCCATTCGGGGTCGGACAGGTCAACCTTGCCCTTGATCACATAGTCGCGGTCGGGGCGATTGGGCGTCCAGTCGACATAGGTCACGCCGTTCGTTATCGCAATTGTCGCAATGAACGCCGCATTGGTGTCCACCGGATCAAGTCCGGCCATGTAGCACTCCCGCAATGTGTTCTTGCCATTGGCGGCCATGACATTCTCGGCGTTTGCCAGCGTGCCGGTGCCGACGACGTCGGGCGCATATCTCTGCAGCCATTCCTGCGGAATGCCGGAGGGGCTTGTGCTGCTCGGCTCTTCCATTATGATCACCTCGCCCGCCGCCACGGTGCAGGTGTAGTTCCAGTACTGCATCTGGCCCCACATCATAAAAGCGACCTCAATCGAGAAAGAACCCTCTTCCACGCAGTCAGACGGCAACGTCAGCACCAGATAGTCCGGTGCGCAGTTCGTGCGCCATTGCACAGCCCTCTCCAGGGCCTGGGACGAAAAGTCCTTCAATTCCCAGGTCACGGCCGGCAGCGGACCAACGGTCGTGGGCTTCGGCTCCTGGTCGCCTTCCACCTTGCCACCGCGGCGGTAGAAGTCCATCTTCACGACAAGCTTCGACCCCGGCGTCAGCGTCAGGTCACTGGGGCTGAGTTCGGCGTACGAAATCGGCGGCGGCGTCTTCCCCGTCCAGACGATGTTGTCGACCCAGCCGCAGTCTTCGCCGGCCGTCACGCCATCGTTGTTCTTCTGGTAGACCCAGCGGAACTGACGAGTAATCGGTTCGCCGCCCTTGTCCAGATCATCGGCGAACGTGATTGCGACATGCCGCCATCCTTCACCCGTGCCGGAGATGGTCCGAATCCCCTCCGAGTCCCACCCATTGGGATAGAACTGAAGCTCATCTCCCTGGGACGAAGAGACCTTCCAGTCGAATTCAAGCGTGCCGGCGCCGAATGCAGACGCGGACATTTCGAAAGAGCCTCCCTCTTCCGGACATCCCGACCGGGCACTTGACGCGCCTGCAGAGGCCGAGTCAAACGAGCCGTGCCAGCCCCAAGTGCCGTCAAGCCACATGTTGTCGTATGTGCCCGAATCGAAGACGGCCTGGTCTACGGGTTCACGCCTGGGGACAGTCACCAGCTTCTCGGCATTGGCCACGACTCCGCCAACCGAATAATAGGCACGCAAGCGGTAGATCGAGTCAACCGTCACGACCTCATTGGCATAGCACCAGGCCGTAGAGCCGCTGCTGGACAGGTCCAGGGCATATTCGTCGCCCGACACGAACTCCAGCGACCAGGCTTGAGGGGCGGTCGCGAACGCGGCAGGACCCGACGCGCCATTGCCGCCATTGGTGACGCAGTTCAGAAGATAGCCGTACTCCGTCATGTCGGACTCAATCACGTCAGGACCATCCAGCGTCCCTCCAACCACGCGCGAGCTGGGTCCCGTGGACTTCCAGTGGACATTGTCCAACATCGCATAGTCGGTCTCGGGCTGCCGCGAACTCGGCGCATAGGCCCACGTAACCACGTGCGGTCCGCCACCAGAAATCTCGATCTGAATCGGATCGTCGCTGTTGTCCTCCCAACTGGCACGTGACAACAGCGAACGTACCTCAACCCCGTCGACATAGACGCGGAACGACGCCACATAATCACCCACCATCCATGAACCGTCCTTCATGCAATAGTCAAAGCCCAGTACGCCGGCATCCATGACGGTCATGGAGAAACGCGCCTCATTCCAATGGCTCTCCCCCGTCATCTTCAGGCACCGCCCACCAACCGCAAGCGGATCGTTGTTCACGAAGACCTCCGTGCCGTAGTTCTCGGAAACCGCGAACGCCGTCACAGTAGTGTCCAGGACCTCGGAGAGCGAAATGGGCTCAAGGGCGATCTCCTTCGTCGCCACGCGGGGGGTGCCGTCATCATCAATCGTCACGGAAAGACTCAGCGTATCAGCCCAATCCACGGTCAGGGGCACCTTGACGCCCACTTCGCCGAACTCGGTCACGTCAGTCCTGACGAACGACTCCGTCCGCGGATCCGCGGTGACGATCTCATAAGTTGCCTGCCCTTTGATCTCAATGTTGCCCGCCATCGATTCCCCTTCGGAATCGTTGGAATAGACCTTGTAGAAACCGTATGCGCCCTTTTCGCCGCTGGAGAGGGAATCCGGACCCCGCAACAGCACTTCGCCGGCAAACGAGCACGGCACCCACGCCAGATTGCGGACAAAACCCATGTCCGCCCCGGAGTCGTTGGTCAGGTTCTTCGAATAGTCGAACGAGACGACATGCTCGCCTTCCGGAACCTCGACGCGGAAGTCATCCCAGTCGACATCCGTTCCCGAGATCGTCGCGATCCGCACGCCGTCCAACAGGATGTCCAGCAGGTCGTTCATCTTCTCCGAGGAGACCATCCACTGTCCCTTCAGGACACCAGGCCCCGTCATGGACGCCTTCAAGCTAGCCGTGGTCAGAGGCCACCCCTGATTGGCGCTCTGCAGAATCAGCGATTCAGCGCTCGTGCCGTCAATACCCACACGCCAGTTTTCCGCCGTCAGCGTCACGCCATCCGGCGCCAGCCGTTCGGGACGCGGAGCAATCGTGACGGATTCCCACTGCAGGCGTCCCGCCAACGAGGCCGACACCGTCCCGGACACCAGACCTTCCACGTCGCCCGCCCGGAAAAGGCCGTCGCCGGCAAAGCTCGCCTGATCCCCGAACGAATGCTCCCAGTCCAACGCCGTGAAGCCCTCCTCTGTCACGCCGCCAATTGTCAACGTGGCCATGAACTGCTGCTCTTCGCACCCCGTCAGGGTGGGATGCATCGGATAGATCCAGAAGTCGCCGAGTGTCGTGCCCTCAACCCTGCTCTGGATGACGCGGATGAAATTGGTCTCGGAGCCACAGACCACCTGCACCCGCCCCGAGCGCAGCTTCGTCGCCGGCTCGTTGGCGCCAACGTCAAACGCGAACGGATAGAGATCCTCAGTCAACGGCTCGCCCGACGCCACAGGCGTGATCCAGTCCGCATCCGCCGTGACGGCGCATGCGCCTGTCGTGTAGATGGCATCGGCCAACTTGTGCGTTGCGGCGCTGCGGCTCACAATCATGGACGACGCCAAGGCCTCGAACCGCGCGTAGTCGAGCAGCAGGCCGCTGCCTGGCGCCTGGACCTCATCCCCCTTTGCATAACCCCATGTGATCGTATGCTCACCCGCCGCGGCGATGTAGATGCTCACGTCCTGCCAATCCCCGCTCGAAGCAAGAGGCAGCGGGCCACTGCCGTCGATGCGGCAGAACGCCGTCTCATCGGCTGCGGGCGCCGTCAGCTTGTAGGCGAAACGCAGAATGCCCGGCCCAGTGAAGGCCGCGACAAGCTCATTCGTGTGGCCTGCTTCCGGCACGCCGGAGAACGCCGCCGTTTCGTTGAAGGCGCTGCCGTCTGACTGCCATGTCCAATTTTCGTTGCGCACGCCGGACAACTGCTCAAAACAGTCAAGGGCATCGACGACGGGCGGCGTCATGAACACGGTAAGCGGCTTCGTGATCGGCGTGCGGTTGATGCCGAAGCTGGCTATGGCGGAGATCGTCGTGGGGCCGTAGATGCGCTTCTGCACGGAAAACACGTCGCCATACCGGTCATCGCCCGTGCCGACGGCGATTCCCAGGAGGCCCTGCTCATCGGAAGGTTTGCTCCAGCTCACGTGTACCAGCCCTTTGGCGGGGCCCTCATAGCCTTCGTACGAGACGTTATGCCCGAAAGTGACCTCCGTCAGGACGGTCAGCGCCTTGTCGCACGGCAACACCAGTTCCGCATTGCCGGCCACCGTCTTCACCGGCGGATCCAGGAACGTCAACTCCTGCGGATCGCTTATCAGCAGCATGTCGTCCAGCATGCCGAACCCGGCCGCCACATCGGCGGTTCCGGTCGACTGCTTCGTGAACACGAAGAAAATGCCGCGGTCAACGGACTTCTGCTGACGGATCTGCACCTGCGTCCACGCCGTCGACGAGCACGTCGCCAGTCGCGTTGCGGTGGCCAGCACCGGCTGCCCATTGGAATCGAAAGTGCCCTCGTATACGGCGAAGTCATCCCCCGCGCTGAAGGTGTCCTTGCGCCATGAGAACTGCAGGGCCCAATCATCCGGCACCTGCCAGGCGATGACGGCGCGCTGTCCGACCGTAATCGGCGAGGACTTGAGACAGGAACCGCCCGTCGCGGACGCGTCGAATTCCGAGGCGAAGCCCCCTTCGTATTCGCCGCAGAAACGGAAGTTTTCCGGCAGCGCGGCCTCTTCAACGACTGTCCGTGCCGAATCGCCGCACCACGTCGCGTACCCCGGCACGGAAACGGCGCCCTGCACGACCGTCAGCGTGGCCCGCTGCGCACCGGCGCGGATCTCGATTGTGCCCGTACGCATCTGTCCCGTCGTGTTTGGGCGGAGGTCATATTCCAGTTCGGTTACTTCGCTCGACCCCTTGAACGCGCCATTGTAGAGCAGAATCCAATCATCGCTTGCCGCCGTCCAGTCCACATTGCACCTGACGCCGAAAGACTGCCCCTTGCCGCCGTCCGCCAAGGGGTGTGCCGCACTGCGCCCCCCCACGAACGGCTCGATCGACACCATGCGATAGCCGCGCACATAGGCACTGTAGCCGCTGCCCTCGCCGGCCGCATTGAACGCACGCACACGATAGGGAATCGACTCTCCGGCCTCTGCGGAGGCGTCAAAATGAGTCGTGGCGGTCACAGAGGTCTGCACGAGCCCGGTCTGCTGAGTCTTGCCGCCATAACGATAGACGACGTAATACGAAGCGCCGGCAACGGCATTCCATGAAACGGTGATGCCTTCTGTGTTGTTCGTCGACGCAACGACATTCTGAGGCACGCCGGGTGAACCCCAGACGCCCTGCGCCAACACGGCAAGGGCACAACCAAGCATCCAAACCAGAAATCTTCTCTGCGGTTTCATCTAAATTACCTCATTTTGCCGAAGACACTCCCAGCGTAGCGTGTAAAAAGGGATAACTATTATTAGACCCCCCCCCCTGTGTTTTTTGCAACTATAAAATTAGGGAATTTCCGTGAGGAATTTCCGTGAATTTTCCACCCCCTTGATTTTTCCATTTCCATTGCGCCCTATAATAGGGGGGGCGCAAAATGGAAAAATGACAAAATCGATTTTGGCACCTTTGATTTTTCCACTGCCAAAATCGGGTTATCGAACAATATACCGCATAATTACGATAATTCTGCACTTTCAGCGTTTGATTCTGTCAGCGATTTTGACGGGGCGGAAAATTTGATTTTTCCACCCCTGTGACAAAATCACCTTCTGAAGGTCCGGCACCCCTCCGGAGAGCCGATGATCTTCTCCGCGCCCCTTCCTGTGGACATGACCACCACATTGAACGCCTGCTGATTCTCGCACACGACGTTGTAGGCCTTCCGTCCCCTTCGGTTGCCGAACATCTGTCGGGCGATGTCTCGGGCCTGTGTCATCGTGCGCGCCTCCTGAATCAACGCCTGCGCCAACACCCCCATCAGCCGTTCGCGGACAAGGCGCTTGAACCCCATATCGGCTATTTCGCGCACACGGGAATAGGCATGCGGGCGCGTGGAGGAGGAATGGCGGAGGGCCTCCCGCGCCAATTCCTCGCCGCCCGAGGCAACGAGACTGCGCATCAGCACGGCGGGATCGGTGGAGGCGGTCGCCAGCATGGCCCGAAACGCCGCCCGCACACCGGGATCCGTGAAATGTTCCTCCGTGAGTTTCTGCCGATGGATGTGCGACAGCAATGCGGTGGTGTCTCCGTCCGGGTCAACCAGATCGCCCAACAGGCCAATCTCAAGCTGACGAGACATGCTGATTACGGAAGCGCCAGGATCTACGGTTTCGTCAATCATCGCAGTCTCCCATATCCATATCCAACAGGGCCACGGGATATTGACAGCGCAGCACGAAGTCACCGCATATATGCATCAGCTCATCCCATTCTGGGGGATACGCCGCCGGCAAATCGCCGACTTGAACACCTGCGGCCAAATCGATCAGACGGCGGAAGGCCGAGATCACATCATGGTCCGGCCACGGAGAAATGCGCTCCAGCATTTCGAAGAGTCGCAGCCCATATTCCCGGTATTGCGCAATCACAGCGCGGAATTCATTCTCCTGAACATTCGACATCCGTTCGCTCAATGGTTGGACAACATAAGAGAAATGCACCGAGACAGGCAGAAAAATCATGCCATAGGCCGGCCTGTCAAACAAGTTGCATCGTGTCAGCATAAACCAATTCTCGCCTCTTTTCTCCTCCATTGTCACCCCATTCGGGAACTCACAGCCAGAGCCAGTGGCGACGATGTCCTCCATGAATTCCATGAGGCGTGCCGCATGCCGCCATTTCTCCAGAAACTGACCATACAGACCATCAATCTGATAATGTCCGTACATCCACGTCCGCCATTCCGCCAACGTCTTGGCCCTTGGCTGCTGGTCAGCCTCCTTTTTCGTGTCCATTTTAAGGTCAAGGGTAATGGCCCCGGGATCATATTCGTCTGTGTTGTCTTGTTTTTCCATTGTGACATCTCCTGTGCCCCCAATAGCAATATCCGTGCCAAAGGCGGAGAAGACACAGCCTACCGCAAGAAAAAGCACAAGAAAGCAAGCAATATGCGCAATAATAGAAAATATGCCTTACGTCACAGAATCAGCACAAAAAACGCCTGTCAGATTTTGACAGGCGGCGTCAGATTTTGACAGTCGCCGAGATTGTCAATCCAGCCCCAGAGGCTTGTGGTTGACAAATCGGCGGCGAGTGGTTGGCAAGTCGGCGGCGAGTGGTTGGCAAGTCGGCGGCGAGTGGTTGACTTGCCGCGAATCGGTGGTTAGGGCCGAGGGATTTGACTGTACCGACTACGCGATTTGACTGTATTCCAGAATGAATCGACCGTACCGTCCGGACGAAACATCCGCCAGGGCTGGAGATCGAGGGCGCGGGGCGTCACTTCTGGCTATCCTTTTCGGGGCTTATCCTGCGTCCGATCAGGAAATGCTTCTGGTGCGCGAACCACATCACCCCCTCACCATCGGCATGGGTGAAGCTCGCATAGTAGGAGTTGCCGCTCTTGACCGGCGAAAAGAGCTCCGGCGCACCAAACGCGATGGGCTGCGCGCCAGTCGGATCAAAGCGCCCGCGGATCATGTAGACAGGCCCCCGCGGCTGGCGGCCAAGCGGCGGAATCGAATCGTCGTATGCGTTGTGGATGAACGCGACATACTCGCCGCTTGCCGCCTCGCAGCCGTTCACGTCGTAGATCGGACACGGCGAACAAGGATGCAGATACGCCGTGCCCTTCGTGTCGCGCAGCGGCTCCGGCTTGGACCAACTGACGCCGCCGTCGCGGCTCTGAACCCAATAGGGATGGCGGTTACGCGTGCGCATCAGCGCAAAGAGCCGTCCGTCGGGCAGCTTCACGATGCCCGCCTCTTCGCAGATGAAGCGCCCCGTGTCGCCGGCCGGCACCCGAATCGCGTCCTTGTTGCCGGAAAGCACGGTGATCCGAATGTCCCTGATCTCGGGATTCTCGTCGATGTTCTCAAACCGCCAGAACTCGATCGCGAGCGAACGATGCGGCTCACCCTTGCCCGTGCCGTGACGCGTGCAGGCCACCAGAAACCGATTGTCCTCCGCCAGGCGCAGCGGACGCTGCCAGTTGCACCAGTTCGGCAGCTCCTTCCCCCGCCAATCGTCGCGATACTGGCGTGGCACAGACTTGTTCTCTTCCGGCTTCGACCAAGTCTCGCCGCCATCGTCGGAATACGCGCCGTAGATGACGCCGTGATGAAGCCTCTCCTCGTCTATCTGCTGATTCCAGAGACAGTAGAGACGCCCACTCTTCGCCAGCATCGGCTGCTGCCACACCGCCCGTGGCTTCGGCTCGGCGATCTTCTCCCCTCCGGCGATCAGCTTGGGGTACGTCCACGTCTTACCGCGGTCCGCGCTTTTGGAGAGGCAGACGTGCATGTCGCCATACCCCTCTCCACTTCCCTGCGTCCAGAAGGCGTAGTAGAGCTTGCGCGCATCATCCCAGATCACCTGGAAGTGGTCGTTGTAGCAGTCACCGCGCTTCGTCGGATCGGCGTTCTTTCCGCCGCGAGGCTGCTGCGGACGATAGACCACGTAGTCCGGGCGGCTCATCTCCAGCGGGTCCGATTCGGCGGCCACCTCAACGGCAAACGCCAGCACCCCCATACCCAGCAGGAATGCGCAGCACGACCTCTTTCCCAGTTCAAACATCACCGAACCTTGCCCTTTCTTTTTCTTCATCAAAAACATCCGAATCGATATTCGGTGGTCGAGGCGAAAACCTGCCCCGGACGCAGAATCGTGTCGGGCCAGGCGGGCTTGTTCACCGAATCGGGATGTGCCTGCGTCTCAAAGGCACAGCCGGCAAAGGGGAAGAGCGTTCGGCCAAACTGGTCCTTGAGATTCTCGTTGAGCGCGAAGCCCGCGTAGAACTGCATGCCCTTCTCGGTCGTCCAGGTCTCCAGACGGCGTCCTGAACCCGGATCCTCGCAAACCGCCGCAAGCGCCAGCGAGCCGTCCTGGCTGCGCAGCACCCAGTTGTGGTCGTATTGGCCCGCCTTCCGCGACCCAACCGTCTGCGGCGACGTGAAGTCGAAGTCCGTGCCGGCCACAGGCGCGATTTCGCCTGTCGTGATCTGTCCCGCGCCCGTGGGCGTATAGCCGTCTGCGACGAGGGTAACCACCTCGTCCGAAATGGGACGCCGCGCTTCGCCGCTCAGATTGAAGTAGACGTGATGCGTGAAGTTGACGGGCGTGGCCTTGTCCGCAGTCGCCGTCCATTCGATGCGCCACGTGTTGTTCCGCGTGAAGGTATACACGCAGGTAACCGACAGATTCCCGGGGAAGCCCCCTTCGCCGTCAGGACTCGTCAGCTTCAGTTCCAGCGCCTCGCCGTCCGCGGCCACGATGGGGCGGGCCGACCAGATCTTCTCGTGGAAACCCGTCGGGCCGCCATGCAGAAGCGCCGGCAGACCATCAGGCGCGATGTTCGTGGGCACGGCATAGTCCACGCCGTCCACGGTGAACTTGCCGCCCGCGATGCGATTGGCGTAGCGGCCGATCAGCGAGCCGCCGAAGCCCGGCTTTGAGAAGTCGAGCGACATGGCCACATTCTCGCAGACGCCCGCACGGTCAGGCACGGAAAGACGGCGCACTTTGCCGCCGTAGTCCAGCACCTCCAGTTCGGCCCCTGCACCGCCCGAGAGCGTATAGCTCGTGATCTGCCGCCCGTCCGCCGTCTTGCCGTACTCTGCGATCTTCATCTGCGCACTCCTGATCTGCCGCCTACGCTCACGCGCGTTTACCGTATTTCTCCACCGCGTAGCGAATCGCATCCGCATAGCTGTCGAAGCCACGGCCCGAGAACGTCTTCTCGGCCACCAGCTCCACGAACGAACGGCGGCGGAAGTCCTCACGCGACTTCGGCTCGGTGAGGTGCACTTCCATCACCGGGATCTTCACGGCCTTGAGCGCGTCGAGAATCGCCACCGAGGTGTGCGTGTAGGCGGCGGCGTTGAGGACGATTGCATCGACCTTGCCGTAGGCGGCCTGGATCTTGTCCACCAGCACGCCTTCGTGGTTGGACTGGTGGATCTCCAGCTCAATGCCCAATTCGCCGGCGAGATCGCGCACGAATTTCTCAAGGGCGGCATAGTTGCGGTCGCCATAGAGCTCAGGCTCGCGCAGGCCGAGCAGGTTGAGGTTGGGTCCGTTCAACACGAGTATGTTCATGTCATTCTCCTTTTTCCGAAATCTCCAGCGCCACGCGGAAGCCCACGTCGTACACTTTCTGCCAGGGGAAATATCCCCAGCGCCAGCTGCTGGTGGCGTCTCGTGGCCGACTCGCGAAACTGCCGCCGCGAACCACCTTCCTCTCGGCGTCGTAGTCGCTGGCCGTCCATTCGCATGCATTGCCGTGCATGTCATAAAGTCCCCAGAGGTTCGGCAGCGCACGCGCCACGAAGTTGATCGTGTACCAGTCGTCCTGCCAGCGCTCCTCGTGCAGCGGCCAATTCCATTCGACGGGATACGGCGCCAGATCCCAGAGGCGGCCATTGTCTCCATTGTGCTTCCACTTCGTGAAGCGCACGCCGCGGTCCGCCAGATTGGCATACCGCGAGAAATCGTCCGAAACGCCGCCCCACGGGAATGGCGTGGTGCTGCCCGCGCGCGCCGCCCATTCCCATTCCGCTTCGGTTGGCAAGCGTGCCGTCACGCCCAACTTCCGCGAGAGCCAGGCGCAGAAGGCCTGCGCCTCCTGCCATGACACCCGCACCACGGGCATGCGCCTATGATTGCCGATGTGCCCCGGCACAATGAGATCGCAGACGTCCATATCCTGATAGCGCGAATCGTGCTGCGGATCGAAGACCTTGTACTGGTCGTTGCGCACTTCGGTCTCCCCCAGCCAGAAAGGCTTGGCGGTGGCACTGGCGGGGATGCGGCGGAAAACCATCGACTGGCCACCGCCCAGCACCACACGCTTGGTCGTCACGTGCGCCACTTCGTCGATGGATCCCGCCTGGAGCGCATAGGCGGCCAAGACGGCATTCGTCAATTGCCTTGAGGAGAGGTTGGGCACGTCGACGTTCGAGACGGCAGACGACGACGCGCACGTGCGAACACAGGCCTTGCCGCCGGATCCATCCACGACACGCGTGTGGGGCGCCCCGCCTACGGACGCCACTTTGGCCGCATAGCGTTCGAACTCAGCCTCGGGATCGCACAGCGTGCCCTGGAATCGTTTCGCGAGCGCCAGACGACGCGTCACCTGGTTGGTGGCACCTATAGAAAGGAACCTGTCGCCCGCGAAGGGCTTCGGTTTCCACTGCCCGTGAAACGGCGTGTTGAGGTCGATCCATTCGTAGAGCTTTCGCCATTCGGCGTCCGAAAGGACGACCTGTTGCGCTGCCGAGTCGTTGGCCGGATGTCCCTTCTCCAGCATCTGCACCAGCGGACTGGTCGAGGCATGGAAATCAAGCGGCGTCAGCATCATGATCTCCGACTCTGCCCCCGGCCGCCGCACATACGAGCTCAGCACACGATAGGCGCTCTCCGCATCGGCAAAGGCCAGCGGTTCGCCCACCCTTCCCTGGTCGCTGCCGCGCCGAGGCGCCGTGGCCACATCGCCATGGCAAGTCGAGCATTTCCTGTCAATCACGGGCCAGAGCTCCGTCGCGAAGCCCCAGGGACGAACGCCGTCGGCATCGGTCGGCCTTATCTTCTGCAGTTCGCCACGATGGTAACGACGATCCGCCAGCGTCTCGCGCGTTGGCACGCTGGCACGGTTGTCCTCATGGCAGCCGGTGCAGCTGACGCGTTCGCCGCCTTGCCCCACCGTCCAGCTGCGCATCAGCTGAAGGGCGCGACCCTTTTCGTCCAGCGGCTGGAACGAAACGGGCAGACGCGCCGGCATCTCAAAACAGCAGCTGCCGTCAGTCTCAACGTCAACTGTGCCGAGAATGCGCTTGACGTCCCAGGAGGACTCCCGCAGATCCAGTCCCGTGCTGGAGTGGCCGCCCGTGAGGTGATAGGCATAGTGATAAGAGAATACGCGCAGCTGTTTCACCATGCCGCGCGGAACCCCCGCAAGGCCGGGGCCCTGGTAGATGTCCGCGATATGCACGCTGCACGTGGTGGCCTGCGGGTCGCTGCGATCGGGAATCACGGGCGGCCGCCGCCGCGCCATCCACGGTACGGGCTCCAGCAACATCTCGCCCTCCACTTCCGCGATGAGCGTGAGATTGTCAAAGGCGTCCACCAGCCAGATGCCCATGAGGCCGTCTTCACAAGGCTTCATCGTGACCAGATGGTAGTTGCGGCTCAATGGCCGCGGATAGCTGAAATACGGTTTGCCGCGCGCATATTGGTTGGCGGCGTAGAGATCGGCCACATCGCCCGGCACGTCCTTACCCCAGCCCGGGAACTCCTGCACAAGACCCGTCTGCGTTGCCGGCAAGGTCTCACCCACAATGCGCAGATAGTGCTGTGGCGGCCCCCAGGAACGGTCAGGCGGATCAAATCGGAACGGATAGGTTCGCGCCAGCGAGGGGTCGACCAGCAGCATGCGCCCCATCTCGGCACGGCCATGGTGCCCACCCGCGAACATCGTGAGCAGATGCGCCTCACCCGGCACGGGAAGCGCGCCCGCGAAAAACGTGGGCGAATGCGCCCCCGATCCCCAGAGGGCGAGCTGCCCCACGCCGTCCGGGTTCATCGTCATCAGTTCGCGCGAGAAATAATGCGGCAGATCGGAATATTCCCAGCGCGTGTACATCACACGGCCGTCATGGGTGACGGCCGGCGAATAGGAGGAGTCCTGGTCGAAGGTCAATTGGCGCATCTCGCCCGTGCGGCGATCCAGGCGGTAAAGCCCGCACATGGGCCAATTTCCCTGTTCGCACGGCAGATACTGATAGCCCGCCGTCCCGAGCAGGATCACCTGATCACGATTCGGCAAGTAACAGCCATCCCAGAAATGGACGTCATCCAAGTCTTGTTCTGGCGAGACAAGAGCACGCGACTGTGGCGCAGCGGCCTTGCCATCCGCGTTCAGGACAACTTCATAGACGCCCAGCAGGTCATTCGTGCCCCGATAAGAGGTGAAGAGCAGGCGGGAGGCGTCGAAGTCAAGATCCAGATCGCGCACGATGGCGGTGTCCGGCGGCGTGTAGACCGACGCCATCTTCACCTCGCCGCGCAGATTGGAGAGGCAGATGATCTCGTTGGTGAAGCCCTGCCGCCCCATGTCCATGTGGTTGTGCGCATTGAGCGCATAGAATCCCTGGCCCCGCGCCATGCGGTAGTTGCCGAATCGGACATCCTTGCGAAAGGTGCGCGCGTCCGCCGTCACACGCCGTACGCAGAGAATGCGGTCGAAGTCGAGAATGGGATTCGCAAGCATCGCCGCCCGATAGCCGGCGTAGAGCTCCTCGGCCCGCTCGGGATGGGCGATGAGCGCCTCGATCTTGGGCGCCCACTGCGCATAGTCATACCCGGGATTGCCCCTCATGTCGGCGAGGAAGCGCCGCGCCGCGTCGGGGCTGAAATAGCGCATGCCCTCCTTCACGCGACGTGCCGCCGAGCCATCTGCAGCGCAGATGAACGTGGCCAGCGACACAAGCGTGACGAGTAGTGGCGCCATCAGGTGTAGCGCAAGACCTCGTCCACCGTGGTATAGCCGTCGAGGATGGCGCGCACGCCGTCTTCACGCATGGTGCGCATGCCGAGCTCACGGGCCTTTTCGCGGATGATGAGCGTGGGCGAACGCGAGTTGATGAGCTCGCGGATCGGATTGGAGACGCGCAGATACTCGAAGATCGCCTTACGGCCCTTGTAGCCCGTGCCGTTGCACGTCTTGCAGCCCTTGCCGAAGTAGAACGGACGGCCGCCGATCTGATCACGCGTGAGGTTGATGCGCTCCAGCGTCTCGTTGTCGGGCTCGTAGGCCTCCTTGCACTCCTTGCAGCACGTACGCAGCAGACGCTGACCCAACACCGCCTCCAGCGTGGAGGCCACCATGTAAGGCGCCACGTTCATATCCACGAAACGCATCACCGCGCCGGCGGCGTCGTTCGTGTGCAGCGTGGAGAACACCAAGTGGCCCGTGAGGGCGGCCTGAATGGCGATTTCCGCGGTCTCAAGGTCACGAATCTCACCGATCATCATGATGTCGGGGTCTTGACGCAGAAAGGCGCGCAGCACCTTCGGGAAGTCGTTGCCCACCTCATGGTTGATCGGCACCTGCACGATGCCGTCCATGTCGTATTCGACAGGCTCCTCGGCCGTGAGCAGCTTGGTGTCGACCTGGTTGATGCGGCGCAGCACGGAGTAGAGGGTCGTCGTCTTGCCCGAACCGGTCGGGCCCGTCACCACGATGATGCCGTTGGGCTTCTCGATGTCCATCGTGATCTGCTCGTACGCGTCTTCGGGCAGACCCACGTTCTCGAGGTCGAGCGACGTGGCGCTCTGGTCGAGAATACGCATAACGACGGATTCGCCGTGCGACGTCGGCAAGCACGAGACGCGGAGGTCGACGGGGCGCCCGGCCACGGTGATCGCGATACGGCCGTCCTGCGGGATGCGGCGTTCGGCGATGTTGAGGTTTGCCATGATCTTGACGCGCGAAATGATGGCCGGAGCCATCGACACATCAGGGGCCTTCACCTCGTACAGGGCGCCGTCCACACGGTAGCGGATCTTGAAGTCATGCTCGAACGGCTCGATGTGAATGTCGGCCGCGCGATCCACGACGCCCTGATAGAGAATCATGTTCACGAACTTGACGACGGCGTTGTTGTTCGCCGCGCCTTCGAGGGCGGCCACGTCATTGGGGTCGCTCTTGAGCGACTCGTCGCCGTCAAGTCCCTCGCCGAGGTTCTTGAGCATGTCGGCGACCGAATCGGAGGCGTCGCCGTAATGCTGCGAAATGCGTTCGTTGACGTCCGCCTCGCGGGCCATGACGAAGCGCACTTCCTTGGTGAGCGCGAAGGACACTTCGTCGGAGACGCGCGGATCGACGAGATTCGCCGTCGCCAGCGTGACAGATGATTCGTCCACCTCCACGCAGAGTACATTGTACATGCGCGCGATGGAAGCGGGAATGGCATTGATCGTATCGGCATCAAGCTCCATTGCCGCCAGGTCGATCACGTCGCAGCCCAGATAGGCGGCCATCATGCCGAGCAGGTCGTCTTCGGCGAGGTACCCGCCATCCACGATTATCTGGCGGGTGGATTTGCCGCCGTCGTTCTTCTGTTCGTCGAGAATGACGGAGATCTGCTCGTCGTCGAGCACGCCGTTCTGTTTGAGGAGATCAAGAAGCGGGTCGAACATAGTCGGTTACCTTCTCATTTGTTCTTTAAGTTTCGACACGACGGAATCGGGGTCCTGAGCCTTGGTGATGAGCTCGTCGTAGGAAATGAGTCCGTTCTGATAGTGCTGCAACAGGCAGGCGTCAAGCGTAACCATGCCGAACTTCGCGCCCGTCTGGATGTCGGAGCGAATCTGGAAGGTCTTGTTGTCGCGGATGCGGCTGCGGATGGAGGGCGTGGCCAGCATGATCTCGAAGGCCGCCACCCGCCCGGGCTTGTCGATGCGCGGCAGGAGGATCTGCGAGATGACGGCCTGCAGGCCCACGGAAAGCTGCGTGCGCACCTGCTCCTGCTGATCTGTGGGGAACGAGTCGACGATACGGTCAATCGTCTCGGCTGCGCCCGTGGTGTGCAGGGTGCCGAACACGAGGTGGCCCGTTTCGGCGGCGGTAATGGCCGCGGAGATGGTCTCAAGGTCGCGCATTTCGCCCACGAGGAT
>JAKSOW010000030.1 GCA_024405395.1 Kiritimatiellia bacterium
TGTCGCGCGGTGCGTTCGTGGGGCGCAGCCGCACATTCGGTACGGACTGTACCGCCCGTCTCGCGCCCCGTTTCCCGCGTCCGTCGTTCCGTTCGCTGAAGTGGCTGGAGCGGACGGTGGACTGGCCCAGGCGGCGAAGCGCCTGACGGCACCTTGGGACTATCTGTGGGGACAGTCCCCGCATGGCCCGACAGGCGTCAAGAAGGGGCAGAAAAGTTGATTGGCGTCGAGAAGGGCGCAGGACGCAGCCGGAGGCGGTCAAGCCGGCAGACATTCAAGAAGAAAAGCACACGACAAGGCTTGCCGTGCGTGGCCGTTTTGTCTGCGTGGCGCAGAAAAGGACTCGGTATCTGTATACTGGGACGGAATGTGGCTCTTGGGCATCAGTCTTTTTGCAAGGGACTGTCCCCATTCGTTCAGGGTTCACATTGACCCTGAAACCTATGGTTGGATTTCGCCTTACGAAAAGGGCGTGCCGGAGAAGTGGCCTGTGGATTTCGGCTTTATGCAGGCGCATGAGACTGTCGTGGAGCCACGAACCGGCTTTGTCATGAGGATCGTTGCGGCCGATAGGTGAATGGTGGCGATTGGACTCTCTTGGCGATTAATCCGGGATGTAATTTCGTGTCCCCGTAGTCCTCCTTTTGTGGTATACTATGTGAGCCCTTGAACTGCTCCGCTGTGGAGTATGGAATTCGGGTTGTTTTCAACAATCTAGTCCCATGTGGAAAGGAACGGTTTGTATGGCGAAGAAGGTGCTTCTCATTGGCGCCGGCGGTGTTGCCGGTGTGGCGGCGGCCAAGATGGCCCGCAATCCTGAGGTTTTCGGCGAACTGCTGATCGCCTCGCGCACGGAGGCTCGCTGCAAGGAGATCAAGGCGAATATCGAGGGTCGCCCCTGGTTCGCCGAGAAGGGCATCTCCACGAAGATCACGACGGCGCAGATCGACGCGATGGACACGCCGCGGCTGGTGGCGCTCATCAAGGCGTTTGGACCCGATCTGGTGATGAACATCGCGCTGCCCTATCAGGACCTCGCGATCATGGACGCGTGCCTTGAGGCCGGCGTCAGCTATCTCGACACGGCCAACTACGAACCGCCGGAGGAGGCGCATTTCGAGTATTCCTGGCAGTGGGCCTACCGCGAGAAGTTCGAGAAGGCGGGCCTCACCGCGATCCTCGGCTGCGGCTTCGATCCCGGCGTCACCCAGGTGTTTTCGGCCTACGCCCAGAAGCACCATTTCGACACGATCGAGACGCTGGACATCCTGGACTGCAACGGCGGCGACCATGGCTATCCCTTTGCAACGAACTTCAACCCCGAGATCAACATCCGCGAAGTGGCGGCGAAAGGATCCTACTGGGTGGCCGATCCTGCCGAGGACAAGCCAGAAGTCGCCGTCGAGAACAAGAAGGCCTTCGACAAGGGCTATTGGGTGGAGACCGCCCCGATGGCCATCAAGCGCGAATATGTGTTCGACCAGGTGGGCCCGAAGGACATGTATCTCCTCCACCACGAGGAGCTCGAGTCGCTGGGCTGCAATCTGAAGGGCATCAAGCGCATCCGCTTCTTCATGACCTTCGGGCAGAGCTATCTCACACACCTCAAGTGTCTGGAGAACGTGGGCCTCACGCGCATCGACCCCATTGACTTCAAGGGGCAGAAGATCGTGCCGATCGAGTTCCTCAAGGCGCTGCTGCCGGATCCCGCGTCGCTGGGTCCGCGCACGAAGGGCAAGACCAACATCGGCTGCATCTTCCACGGCCTCAAGGACGGCAAGACGGTGGACTACTACGTCTACAACGTGTGCGACCACCAGGAGTGCTACGCCGAGGTGGGTTCGCAGGCCATCAGCTACACGACGGGTGTGCCGGCGATGATCGGCGCCAAGATGTTCCTCGAGGGCAAGTGGACGACGAAGGGCGTGCACACCTGTGAGGAGTTCGACCCGGATCCGTTCATGGCCGAACTGAACGTGCAGGGTCTGCCCTGGCAGGAGACCTTCGACCCCGTCAAGGTTCCCTGATGCCCCGGTACGTTGTCGATGAGGCGGCACTCGTCCGCAACCTCGAGATCCTTCAGGATGTCTCGAAGCGGGCGGGTGTGCGCATCCTGCTGGCACAGAAGGCCTTTTCGTGCACGGCGGTCTATCCGCTGTGCGCGAAGTATTTGGCCGGCACCACGGCGAGTTCGCTCTTTGAGGCGATTCACGCCAAGCGCCATTTCCCGGGCGAGGTGCACGTCTTCAATCCGGCCTTTGCGGCCGAGGAGATTGACGAGGTGCTGGCCACGGTGGACCACATTGTGCTCAATTCAATGCGCCAGGTGTCGCTCTATGCGGCCAAGGCGCACGAAAAGGGCGTCTCTGTGGGCTTGCGCGTCAATCCAGAGGTCTCTGTGACCACCACGCCGGCCTACGATGCGTGCCGCCCGGGCTCGCGCTTTGGGGTGACGCGTGACGCGCTGGACGCGGCGGGCGGACTGCCGGGCGTGGTCGAGGGGCTCCATTTCCACGCGCTCTGCGAGCAGGGCGTCGAGGAGTTCCGGAAGGTCCTGGCGGGATTCGAGGCGCATTTCGGCGATCTCGTGCCGGCGCTCAAGTGGGTGAACTTCGGCGGCGGGCACCACATCACCCGTGCGGACTACGATGTCGACGGACTTGTGGAAACCTTGCGGTCTTTCCAGGGACGCCATCCCGGCGTCCAGATATACCTGGAGCCTGGCGAGGCGATAGCCCTCAATGCGGGGACGCTTGAGTCGCGCGTCCTCGAGATGCAGCCCAAGGGGGCGGATGGTATCACAAACGTGATTCTCGACGTCAGTGCCGCCTGTCACATGCCGGACGTCCTGGAGATGCCCTATACGCCGCCGATGCTCGGCGCCGAGAAGGGCGCGGGCGGGCCATACGTCTACCGTTTTGGCGGCCCGACCTGTCTCGCGGGCGATGAAATCGGCACCTATTCCTTTAATCGGCCGCTGCACGATGGCGATGCCGTGGTCTTTGGCGACATGGCGATCTATACGATGGTGAAGAACAACACGTTCAACGGCATCAATCTGCCGGATATCGTCTTGCGCCATGCGGATGGCCGCGAGGAGCTGCTGCGGCGCTTCTCCTACGATGACTTTGCCTCCCGGCTGTAGGGGGCGGCCTTTCCGGAGCGACTGTTTCCGTTCCTGTGGAGCCTTGGTTTTGAGTATAGGCAAAACCTATTGCGCGGTCTAGTTTCTTTCGATTGGTAAATACACTACCGAGATGGTATACTATTCGGCGTTGAGACCACAAGGTCTAAACCTAAGGCATTTTGAAGCAAACAAGGAGGCAAAGACATGAGCGAGAACAAGAAACTGCATGCTGAGACGTTGGCCCTTCACGAGGGTTGGAACGGCGATCCCGCCACGCATTCCTGTGCGGTGCCGGTGTACCGCACGACGGCCTACAACTTCGACAATGCGCAGTATGGCGCGGATCTCTTCGCCCTCAAGCGCCCGGGCAACATCTACGCGCGCCTCATGAACCCCACCGAAGATGTGCTGGAGAAGCGTCTGGCAGCGCTGGAAGGGGGCATTGCCGCCCTCACGCTCGCCTCGGGCACGGCGGCCATTTACTTCACGGTGACGAACATCGCTGAGACGGGGGCCAACTTTGTCTCCGCCGACAACGTCTACGGCGGCACCTATGTGCAGTTCAACACGATCCTGCCGCAGTCCAACAACATCAAGGTGCGCTGGACGCATCTGAACGACTTCGCGGCTGTTGAGGCGGCGATCGACGAGAAGACGCGCTTTGTCTACGTGGAGACGATCGGCAATCCGGCGCTTGGCGTGGCGGACATCGAGGGCTATGCCAAGGTGGCCCACAAGCATGGCCTTCCGTTGGTGGTTGACGCCACGTTCTCGACGCCGATCCTCGAACATCCGATCGCCTGGGGCGCCGACATCGTGATCCATTCGCTTTCGAAGTGGATCGGCGGCCATGGCGCCGGCATCGGCGGCGTGGTGATCGACGCGGGCAAGTTCGACTGGACGCAGAAGGGCAATCCGCTTTATGTTGAGCCGGATACGGGCTATCACGGCATCAAGTGGGGCGAGGCGATTGGGGCGGCGGCGTTCATCACCCGTCTGCGCACGGTGGCCCTGCGCAACCAGGGGCCGACGCTGTCGCCTGACGCCAACTGGATCTTCCTGCAGGGCGTCGAGTCGCTGCCGCTGCGCATCGCGCGGCACAGCGAGAATGCGCTTGCGGTGGCCAAGTATCTCCAGTCGCATCCGAAAGTGGCGTGGGTGAGGTATCCGACGCTTTCCGATCCGGAGCTGGCGGCCAAGTATCTGCCGAATGGCGCGGGCGGCATGGTCGTGTTCGGCGTCAAGGGCGGCGCGGCCGCCGGCGTCAAGGTGGCGGACGGGCTCAAGCTCTTCACGCAGTTGGCGAACGTGGGTGATGCGCGCAGCCTCGTGATCCATCCGGCGTCGTCCACGCACTCGCAGCTCAGCGAGCAGGAGCAGAAGGATGCTGGGCTGCCACCCGAGCTCATCCGCCTCTCGATCGGCATTGAGCACATCGACGACATCATCGCCGATCTGGAACAGGCGCTGGCGCAGGTGTAAGCTGGTCGGCCATTTTCTCCTAGGGTTGGGAAGGGTCCGCAGACGCATGTCTGCGGCCCTTCTGTTTTTCCGTCCAGGAAGTTGAGACAAACACCTTGCTTTTGCATCCGGAAATGGTGTAAAATGGAGGCGGCCCATCTGAAGGGAGCATGCGCATGGAGAAACTGATCATCATCGGAAGCGGTCCCGCTGGACTTTCGGCCGGTATCTACGCGGCTCGTGGCGGATTGCAGCCTGTCATTCTGGAGGGGCTGGAGTCGGGCGGGCAACTGATGCAGACGCAGCATGTGGCCAACTATCCCGGCTTTCCCGAATCGGTGTCCGGATCGCAGATCATCGCGGCCATGCGTGCTCAGGCCGAGAAGGCGGGCGTGCGGTTTGTCATGGACGAGGTGCGAGGCGTCGATTTCTCGGGGCCCGTCAAGAAGCTGCAGACGCTCATGGGCGACACCTTGGAGGCGGAAGCGGTGATCATTGCCTCGGGCGCGGGCGTCACAAAGACGAATCTGCCCGGCGAGGCCAAGTATTGGGGGCGCGGCATCAGCGCGTGCCTCACGTGCGACGGGGCCTTCTATGCGAAGCGGCGGGTGGCGCTGGTGGGTGAAGGTCCTGCGACTGTGGGCGCCACACGGTATCTGGCCAGCTTGGGTGCGGAGGTCGTGGCCACGGTCTCCCCCGCCGAAGTGGCCGAGTTTGCCGGCGATGCCGCCCATCTCACCCAGATCATCCGCAAGGAAGGGGTGCCGCTTGTGGTTGATGGTGTGTTTCTGCTTACGGCCCGCAAGCCTCAGACCGCTTTTCTGGCGGGTGCGGTCGCCCTTGACGCCTCTGGGCACGTCGTGGTTACGGAAGCCCGGACCTCTGTCGCCGGCGTTTTCGCCGCCGGCGACTGTGCGCGGCCGCGGCACAAGCAGGCCGTCATCGCCGCCGGAGATGGCGCTTTGGCGGCGTTGGAGGCGCAGCGCTATATTTCATCCAATAAAGACAAGGAGGACTGATCATGGCCATTCGTGACATCACTACAGCAGAGTTTGAGGCGGCTGTCGCCACCGGCGTTTCGTTGGTGGACTTCTGGGCCACCTGGTGTGGGCCCTGCAAAATGCAGGGGGCGATCCTTGAGACGAAACTGGCGCCGGAGCACCCGGAACTCAACATCCTCAAGGTGGATGTGGATTCCAATCCCGAGTTGGCGGCGCAGTTCGGCGTGCAGTCCATCCCCACGCTGCTCGTCATTCGTGATGGCAAGCTGGTGAAGCAGTTTGTGGGCGTGACGCCGCCCGACGAGATTCTGGCGGCGATCGGCACCGTCGGATGAGATGAGGACCTTGTGTCGCCGCCTGTGGCGAAAAATGACATGGGTGCTGTAGATTCTTCATGTCGTTTGCGTTCCTAGTCCATGAAAGGCGGATAACACCATGTTCTCTAAACATCTCAAAGCTCGAATTGCATGCATTCTTGCGGGCTGCGCGCTCGCCACAGGCGCCGCGGAGACTTGTGCGGACGGCGTGTGTCCCTTGCCGGCGGCAGGGGGCGCACGCGAAGTGGCGGTATACTCGCCTGTTCCGGCGAGCGCGGTGACGCCGGTTGAGCAGGGACCGCGCCTGAAGACGTTGGAGGGAAAGACCCTGGCCCTGGTGGGCGGCAGCTTCATGGCGTCGGTCACGCACCCCGAACTGAAACGGCTGATTCTGGCCGAATATCCCACGGCAAAGGTCTATCTGCTGGGTGAAATCGGATCGGCGGGGCCGTATCCTCGTCCGGGGATGGTTCGTCGCGAGAAAGACGAATTCCAGCGGCGGCTGAAGGAATTCAAGGTGGATGCCGTGATCGCCGGTAATGGCGGGTGTGGCCTCTGCACGCCGAAGGAGACGGGCTCCTGCATCGCCGCCGAAGTGCTCGGCATCCCATCAGTGATGATTGCAGGGCCTGGCTTCGTCAAACAGGCGAAGAACACCGCTCTGTCCGCCGGTCTCGCCATTCAGCGCGTGGCCGAATATCCAGGCGCCTTTTCCTCGCATTCACGGGATGAACTGCTGGCGAATACGCGCCAGGTGCTTTGGCCGGCCATCAAAAAGGCGTTGACCGAGCCCCTTGCGGACGCCGAGCGTACCCCAGACAAGGCCGAAGGCGCCGTTCACGGGCCTGCCATTACCGGCACAGAGGCGGAGATTCGCCTGTCGTTTCAGGATTCTGGATGGACGGATGGTCTTCCGATTCTTCTGCCCACCGAAACCGCAGTGGCCGAATTCCTGAAGTTCACGGATTTGCCGGCCGACCGGTCCTTGGGCGCGATTCCGCCGATGCAACGTGAGGTGATGGTGCGCCATGTGGCGGTCAACGGCGTGATGGCGGGTTGCCCGCCTGAGTTTATGCCGCTGCTGCTGGCGTTCGTCGAGGGCATGAAGGTGGGGGATTTTCGCCGTACGCTCGTTTCGACTCATGCCTGGACGCCCTATTGCTGGCTGAACGGGCCGGTGGCGCGGCAACTGGGCTTTGACTGCGGTCAGGGCGAGATCTCCGAGCCGAAGAACATGGTTTTGGGGCGCTTCATCAATCTGGCGCTCCTCAATCTGGGCGGATATCGGGTAAAGGAGAACCGCATGGGTACTTTTGGCTATCTCACGCCTTGGGTGCTTGTTGAAAACGACGAGGCGGCGGTGAAGGTTGGCTGGAAGCCCTATCACATGCAGCAGGGCCATGCGCTCAATGACTCGACGCTCTCTTGTGCCTCGGCGATCAACTGGGGAAACAATCTTGTGCCGGCGACCACCGACGCCGAGAGAATCAAGGACATGATCGCCTGGGACGCCGTCGAAAAGCAGCAGATGGCTGTGGGCAGCGGCATGCCCTGTGTTTATCGCACATTCCTGTTGACGCCGGACGTGGCCCGCGATCTGGCGGCGACCTACAAGTCGAAGGATGCCTTTGAGGTGGCGTTGGTCGAGACGGCCCGTAATCCGTTGGGGGCGCGTGCCTTCGCGAACTACTGGGGCAATCCCGGAAGCGCCTTTGATCCCGCCAAATGTCCTCTCGCCCAACACCAGACCAAGATTGCCCAGGCAGAAGGGGCCAAGAGCACGGCTGTACCGCCGTGGCTCGCCTGGTCCGGGCTCAAGACCATTGAGACCGTGCCCGCCATGCAGGAGGGGAAGAATATCTTTCTCGTGACTGGGGATGCGGCGCGCAACAAGGAACAGTGTCTGCCAGGTGGCGGTTCTGCCACAATTAAGATAGCCCTGCCGGCGGCCTGGGACAAGTTGATGTCGGAGCGCGGCTACGAACCGCTCAGGAAGTTCATGCTCGCTGGCGACCTGAAGCCCGACGTGCCGCGTCCGAAAGTGAAAGGCTATTCACGCCCTGGCGTACGTGGCGATGTGGGCGGCATGGGGCATGAGGGTGCTTCCCGCATGAATGACCGCCGTCCACAAGGCGGGTATGGCAGGCGGCGTGGCTCTGGTGGCAATTATGGCGAAAGGCGCTATCCCCGGCGTCCGTTCCGCCATGAGGATGACTAACTAGCTGTGTATCCTGTGGTTACCAAGGGGGATGTGGTAATGTGATAGAATAGCGATGATTGAACAGTCGAGTTTTACAAATGTTGTAACAAATTAGAGGAATACTGAAGATGCATCCTGTCTCCAAACCAGATTACATGCCTATTCCCGAGCTTCGCGCCATGCAGCTCGCAAAGCTCCAGAAGCTTATTCCCTATGAGTATGAGCATGTGGCGCTCTTCCGCAAGCGCTGCGACGAGAAGGGCGTCAAGCCGCGTGACCTCGTGACGCTCGCCGACCTCGGAAAGTTCCCCTTCATGAAGAAGACGGACCTTCGTGACGAGTATCCGTATGGCCTCACCGCCGCGCCGATGCGCGAGATCAATCGTTTCCACTGCTCTTCGGGCACGACCGGCAAGCCGATCTGCATCCCGCAGACGAAGAATGACGTCAAGATCTGGACGGAAGGCGTGGCGCGCTGCATGGCGATGTACGGCATCACCGAGGATGACGTGGTTCAGGTTTCCTATGGCTATGGCCTCTTCACCGGCGGCCTTGGTGCCCACTATGGCGCCGAGGAGCTGGGGTGCGCCGTGCTCCCCACTGGCGCCGGCAACACCGAAAAGCAGATCATGCTCATGCAGGATCTCGGCGTCACGGCCATCTGCTGCACGCCCAGCTACTTCCTTCACCTCGCGACTGTCGCCGAGAAGATGGGCATTGATTTCCGCCGCGACACGAAGCTGAAGCACGGCGTGTTCGGCGCCGAGCCCTGGACGGATGAGATCCGCACCAAGATCGAGCAGATTTCGGGCATCACCGCGCACGACATCTACGGCCTCACGGAGATTGCCGGTCCCGGCGTGGCGGGCAACTGCGAATTCTGCCACGGCCTTCACGTGTGGGAAGACCACTTCTACCCGGAGATCATCGACCCCGATACGCTCGAGGTGCTGCCTGACGGCGAGGAAGGCGAGCTTGTGTTCACGACGCTTGACCGCGTGGGCACCCCGATGGTGCGCTACCGCACGCGCGACCTCTCCCGTCTGCAGGTCGAGCAGTGCAAGTGCGGCCGCACGATGCGCGTGATGGACCGCGTCCACGCCCGCAGCGACGACATGCTCATCATCCACGGCGTCAACGTGTTCCCGAGCCAGATCGAGGCCTGCCTCATGAAGGTGCCGGAAATCGCGCCGCACTACATGATCGAGCTTTCCTCCACCGATACAATGGACCTCTTCGAGCTCAAGGTCGAAGTCGTGGCCGAGGCCTTCTCGGACAAGATTGCCGAGATGGAGACGATCCGCAAGCGCGTGGCGGCCTCCATCAAGGAAATCGTCGGCCTGTCGCCGAAAATCTATCTCGTGGCCCCCGGTACGCTGCCGCGCAGCCAGGGCAAGATCAAGCGCGTCATCGATAACCGCAAGAAATAAGGAGTTGCCATGTCCCTCAATCAAGTCAGCATCTTCCTCGAGAATCGTGCCGGGCAGTTGGCTCGCGTCTGCAAGACGTTGGCCGCCCAGAATGTCTCGCTCATCGCGCTCTCGCTGGCCGAGTCGCAGGAGTTCGGCATCGTTCGCCTGATCGTGGACGACAGCGCCAAGGCGGCGCAGATCCTCAAGGCCGAGAACTTCCTCGTGGCCTCCACGGCTGTGACCGCTGTGGCCGTGCCGGATCGTCCGGGCGGCATGTCGGAAGTGGCCGCCTTCCTTTCGGAACGCGGCTGCGACATCGAGTATTCCTACGCCTTCGCGATCAAGCAGCAGGCGAAGGCCGTGCTCGTATTCCGCTTCAAGGACGAAGCCAAGGCTTCCGCGGCGTTGGCCGAGGCGGGCTACGAGACGTTGGACGAGGCCGCGCTCAAGGCCTGACACGCCGGTGAACGGGACAGGGACTGTCGTCATCTTGGCCAATGGGGCTCCGCCGACGGCGGAGCTCCCCTTGTGGGCTTTTCGGTGTGCCGACCATCTGGTGTGCTGTGATGGGGCGTATGCCAAAGCCCGAGCCCTGGGCCGCGAGCCGGATTTTGTGGTAGGCGACGGCGATTCGCTTTCGTCGGACGAGAAGGCGGCGTTGGGTTCCCGTTTCGTGCCAATCGCCGAACAGGACACCAATGACCTCGCCAAGGCTATCCGCTTTGTGTTTGGAATGGAAGGGCGTGCCGGAAGCGTCCTGCCGCCGGCGCACATCGTCATCCTGGGCGCCACGGGGTTGCGCGAAGACCATACCTTGGGCAATGTGTTCCACCTCTTTGATTTTGCCGCCCTGTTGCGGGAACGGGAGGCGAAGCCGCCGACTCTTGAGATGGTTACGGATACGGGGACTTTTGAAGTCGTATCGGCCGAAAAGACCTTTGCTTGCCAACCCGGTGATGCCGTATCGATCTTCGCGTGCGATCCGGCCACACGTGTCCATTCCGAGGGCCTGGCCTGGCCGCTGGATGGCGTGACGTTCCCGAATCTGTGGTGCGCCACGCTGAATCGTACGACCGGCTCATCTTTTCTATTGGAGCCTGATCGTCCAATTCTCGTGTTTCGGGTTGTTTGATAGGTGTAGAAGGAGGACTCCTCACAATGACAGATGTAACAGTGACTCGGCTTTGTTCGGGTGTCTTGGCCATTGGCCTGGCGACATTGGGGAGCTGCGCTTCCTTCGCGGGGGATCTGGACATGATCTACGATCCCACACGTCCGATGGGCTTGGCCTATACGATTGCCGACATCGTCACAGATGGCCTCATTGCGCATTATGACGGCGAATTTAATCAAGGACTCAATGCGCCGCATGATTCGGCGGCCACCACGTGGGCCAACCTCGTCGAAGGCGCGCCCGAGGCAGTCTTTCGCTTCAGCACCTCTACGTCGAGCGATGCATCGGGCGCGGGCGAGTGGGTAGCCGACGGATATCGGTTTCAGTGGGCCAACTACGCGGTGATGTCAGAAGGTCTTGAACTCGGCACGAACTTCACCGTGCAGCTCGTGGGTGACTTCGACACCAGTGCCCAAATCGCGGCGCCGCCCGAATCGGGTACCACCCACTATCCCAACTTCCTCGCCAATAAAGAGGATTTCGGCTTCTTCATCCAGATCAATGCGGGAACTGAACCTGGTGCCAATCTGCAGTGGAAGGCGGACGCCTATCAGTTCGGCACACTCGGAAGACCTCGTCCGACGCTCAATCCCTGGAGGGGACGTTACATCTCCGGCGGCATGGATGCGGAGACAATATTCCTCTCCCAAAGTGATGCCTGGAATAGTGGTAAGGAGCGTACCAGTGTGACAAACATTCCCGCCATCGCCTGGAGCTGGGGCGGCAGTGTGGGAAACAAGGCCAATGCCGCCATCCGCTATGCGCTGGGCACGGTCCATGCGGTGCGCATCTACAACCGTCTGCTGTCGAATGAGGAACTGCGCCGGAATTATGGCGCGGACAATACCCGCTTCTTCCATGCGCCCCCCGTCACCAACGTCATCGTCGCCACGTCGATTGGCACGTTCCCCGAGTCGGGCAGTGGCGTCTATGCGGTGAATGGGGCCTATGACTTTGCGGCACCTCCGAATCACGCGGCGGGCGAGCTGACCTATGCCTGCACGGGTTATCAGCTTGAGCATTGGAACGAGATGTCAAACTTCTGGGAGAATGCGGAGGCGCATACGGGGCTTACCTACGCCTACACAAATTGCCTGGCCCATGCGAAGGTGCGCCTCACCTGGTTGATGACGCCCGTTGCCGGCGTGCGGCACTACGCCGATGATGCCTACGTGACGAATGGTCTGCTGCTTCATTTTGACGGCATCTGCAATGCGGGACTCGGCCAGCCCCATGATTCGCAGGCGACCACCTGGAAGAATCTGGTGCCAGGTGGTGCGGATGCTGTGCTGGAACGTCTTGACGGCGAGGGTGTGCAGGCCGGCGAATGGCGCGAGAATGGCTACTGGTGCTCGGGTTGTGAATGGTGGCGGCAGACGGAGGATCTGTATGCCGGACCTTCCCTTGCCGTTCAGGCGGCCACACTATACACGGCTGCCGAGCAGAAGCCGGTCTTGCCTGAGTATGAGGGGGATTATTATCCCACCGTCTTCGGCACGATTGCCGACAACTGCAATATCTTTGCGAATACTGTGGGCAAAACCATGTATCTCAAGGCCGATGACGTCACGGGTGGGCCCAAGACCGCACGTTCCAGTGTTTCGTGGAAGGGCCTGAGCATTACGGCGTTGCTTGATTATTCCTGCTCGGCGCTCTTCCAGACGGTGCCTGATGCCGTGACATTGAAGGCTGAAGGTGTGTTCAAAAGGCCTGTGGGGTTACAGCGTTTTTGCCTGGGCGGCATCCCAATGGAGGGCAAGGAGGGCAAACGGTGCATGACGGGCCTGATCCAGTCCATCCGGCTGTATGACCGACTGCTCAACAAAGACGAGCTTGAATGGAACCTCGATCTCGACAATGTGCGTTTCCGCGGGGCTCTGCCGGCGCTGGCCTCGAATGTGGTCGAGGTGGTGGGGGCGGATCCCTCTGCCGCCGCATCCGATTACTATCGGCTTTACGGCAGCTATACGTTCACAGTGCCGGGCGCGGTGACGAATGCGGACGGCAGAGTCTGGATCTGCACGGGGAGTCGCGTCGAGACGTGGAACGACACCAGCAAACAGTACGTTCCCCAATCGGTGGCTGAGGGGACGGCCTGTACGCTCATGTCGGACGACACGATACAGCGCCGGCGCCTCACCTGGATCTGGCAGATTGCCGCCGCAATCAAGCGCGTGACCGACTTTGGCGTGGGCGACTACGTGCAAGAGGGTCTGGAAGGGCATTGGGACGGCATTCGCAACGCGGGCGCCAATCTGCCGCATGATGACACCGCCGCGACCTGGGCCGACCTTTCCTATCGTCAGGTGCCGTTGGCGCTCGCCGGTGCGAATCCCGATTCGGGTTCGTGGGTACAGGATGGCTACAGCCTGATGCAGGAATCCTACTGGCAGATGGCGAGTCCCGTGACAATCGGCATGGCGCTTACGCTGCAGGAAGTGGTGGACATCGACTTCGCAAGCCACACCAACAGTTATCCGAATTATTTCGCCATTACGAGCGATCTCGGACTCTTCACCCAGAAAGCCGGCTCTTCGCTCAGCTGGAAGTTTGACAGTTTTGGAGGTAAACCCCGCGCCACATTGTCCAATTGGGGCGGCAAGTTCATCACGGCCGCCTGTGATGACGCGAACATGTACCTCACGCAGACTGCTGCCTATGGTACGCCTAATGCGCGTTCTGAGAAGAAGTCCGTTGGTGCGTACCGCTGGTCGTTTGGCTCGGCAAGTGGCGGTAATGCCCCCACGCGCTATTCACAGGGCGTCTACA
Source organism: Kiritimatiellia bacterium (assembly GCA_024405395.1). GTDB lineage: Bacteria > Verrucomicrobiota > Kiritimatiellia > RFP12 > UBA1067 > RGIG6720. The sequence continues at coordinate 13,462 of JAKSOW010000030.1, forward strand.
AGGCAATCCGGCTCTATTCACGAATGCTCACGGCGGAGGAACTCGCCTGGAACCGTCTCGTCGACGAGGCGCGCTTCAACCATGTGCTGCTGCAGACGAACGTGTTGGTGGCCTCGGACAGCGCGTATGCTCAAGGTGTAGAGCCGTCCGATGCCTATCTGGTGCAGGGGCAGTGGAATTTCTCGGCGGCACCGCGCCAAGAAGCGGATGGCATTCGCTTCATCCCCACAGGCTACACCCTCGAAACGTTGACGGATGGCGTCTGGAGTGCGCCCGAGAGCTTCACGGGCACGAATTACGTGTATGACGCCTCCGTGCAGACGCGTCCGGTTCGTCTCACCTGGCAGTGGCGGCGTAAGGGCGGCTTCGTTGTCAATTTCCGATGAGAATACTTCAGTTGTGAACTGGAGCGGAAAGCAAGAATCCAAAACGGTTGATTGACTTTCAAGCCTATGAAATGATAAAATCATAGGCATGAAAGCCTATTCTATCCTTTTTGCTGCAGTTTTGGGTTTCGGCCATTCGCTTTGTGCCGGGAATTGGGTTGATGGCACGTGGACGGGTGCCGAGGACGGCTTCTTCACGAATGCCAATAACTGGGCGTCGGGCCAGGTGCCGGGACGCTATCTGGTGCCGGACGCCGGGCAGGCGGGGGGCTTTGCCACGAATGGCGTGAAGGGCGCCACGGTGATCTTCGGCGATGACCTCACCGGCAACGCCGTCACGACGATTGACTTCGATGGCGTCTATTCGATGACCAACCTCATTGTGACGGCGAAGACGCACCGCTACACGTTCGGCACCGCCCCCGATCAGTATGTCCCCATTGAGTGCCGTGGCACATTCAATGGCGGCGCCACGCCTGATGCGCTCACGCCGACGATCGCCTGCCGCGTGCGCGTGGGTGTGGAGTGTGACACCACGGGGTATGGCTCGGACTACCACTTCTTCCGCAATGATTCGACGGAAGAACTGGTCATCGGCGATTTCGGCTACATCACCAATCCCAAGGCCGCCGACGGCAAAGCCACAGGAAATGAGTTCGGCTTCAGGCTCTATGGCCGTGGTCCCATCCGATTCACGAAGATGCGTACGTCTTGCGGCAGCGGCAATTCGCACATCAATCATTACATGACGGGTACGCTGTACCTTGATGCCCGCTTCCCATTCCGCAATTATACGCTGTATAATGAGACTTCCGCCGACAACGGCAAGGTGCGGCATATCGTAATCGGCGAGAAGGGCTATTTCGAGAATGCCGCGGGCTTCTACGCGGCGTTGGCGCCCAACGCCAATGTCCCGGTGGAGATTTCGGGCCCAGGCGTCTTTCGTCAATCTGGCGGCGGCAATGCCGGATCATCCTACAATCCGCATGTCAAGAGCGGCATGATACAGGTCACAGCCCCCATCACCGTTTCGTCGAAGATGGAACTTACGATGACCTATCCTGCCGGTTATGAGTCCTTTGTTCCGGGCCTGTGGATTACAGGCGGCGGATTGACGCTCACGTTGAATTGTCCCGAAGACGGCAATACCATCAAAGGCCTTTTCCGTTTCACCTCCAGTGTGGCCGATGCGACGTTGGCGGTGCCGCGAATCGGCATGCGCGGCACCTATGGCGCGCATGGCGACGAAGACTTCTCCTTCATCAACAATGGACGTCTCCTGTACACGGGGCCGGGCGAGACCATGGACCGCGCCATCTGCATCACCAACCAGCTGGCGCAGGGCAAGGACACGGCTTCCACCACCCAATATCCTGCATCAGGCACGCTGGAGCAGGGCGGCACGGGCGATCTGCGCGTGGAGTCGGCGGTGACGCTTTCGGGCCCGAAGGCCGGTACGTTCACGCTCGCCAACAACGTGGCGGCAGACGGTATCTTCGCCGGCTCGGTCGAGGGCGGCATCACCATGGTGAAGTCGGGAACGGGCCGCTGGAAATACGCCGTGCCGCTGGCGTACACGGGCTCGACCCGAGTGCTGGGGGGCACGCTCTTCATCTGCAAGGGCGCCAGTTTTGCCGCGTCCTCAGACGTGTCGCTGGCGGCAGGGGCCGAGCTGGTGTTTGAAGGCGACCCCGAGGATCCCATTTCGGCGACGTGTCCGCCCATTTCACCGACCAGCGGTAATGCGACTGTGCGGGTTGGGGCGGGGTGCACGCTGACGCTGAGCGCCTTGGTCAACGGCGGTGGCATCCTGAACGTCGTCACAGAGGATGCCACGGCGCGGGTGAAGTTGGCGGGGCAGGGATCGGGTGATGCACCGTCGTTCGTCGCCTTCAATGGCAGCCCGGCAGCCTTTGACGCAGGCGGGAATCTCAAGAAGCAGACTGTGTCCGTGACAACCACGGTGCCTGTGCGGGGCGGTGTGGTGCCGAATGACGCTGCGGCAGGTGTGGGCATTGTGGATGGCGGCACGAGCGGCAACATCACGCTGGCGGCGGATGAGGTCCATGTGAAGAGCCTGGTTCAGCAGGCCAGCGCACCTGCCACCGTGGCTCTTGGAGCCAACCAGGTGCTGGAGGCGGAGAAGCTGGCGGTGGACGAAGGCCGAGCCGATCTCACGATTGGCGCGGACAACGGTGGCCTGCTTCGGGTCTCCGCAAGCACGCTTACGGCCTGGCCGGAAAGCGCCGACGCCACAATCACGGTGAATGCCCGGGCTGACCTCTCTGCGGCCAGTGAACTCAATCTGAACGGCGCCGGAACGGTCCGCTTCAATGGTGGCCTTGATTTCACGGGCGCGGCGACGCTGCATGGCGGGGAACTCGCCGTCACGCCTTCTGGCGCGACGCAGAACTTCTCGCTTCTGGGCACGGGCGTGTTCGCGAAGGAGGGGGACGGGGACCTTGTCGTCGCCAAGGCGTCGCCCAGCTTCCTGGGCGACTATGTCGTGCGCGGCGGCTCCGTGCAGCCTGGCGCGGCGGATGCGTCCAAGCTGTTTGGCGCGACGGGCGACCTGGTGCTCACCAATGGAGCCGCCCTGCGCGTCTTCGGCAACAACAATACGGTGACGTATGGCGAAAAGCGACTGCACCTTTATGATGGTGCGCGAGTTGAAATCGACCGCGATGTGGCCCTGACCACGGCGCCGTTCCGGCAGATGCGACTGGATGGCGACGCCACAGTCATCGGCACGGTGCTGAAGAGCGGCAAGGACTTCAACCTCGTAGGCCAGAAGGACGGCGTGCGGGGACAGGTGGATCTGGCCGGGCACACGCTCGTCAAGGATGGCTATGGACGCCTGGGCTTCAATCTTGTGGACTTCATTTCGGGCGGCACGCTCCTCTTTGCCGAGACGCCGGGCTTTACGGGTCCGGGCGCGGGCAATCTGCTGATTCTGGGCGGCAGTCTCTCGTTGCCGGAAGACGAGACCGTCCAGCTTGTCGCATCAAACGGTACAACCGTGTGTTTCTCGAATGTGTCGACGCCGGTTCAGATTCCCTGGGAAGTGCATGGCACGAATTACTTGGGCACCTGGACGCAGGGACGCCAGGCCACAAACTACAACAACTGGGCGGGGCCGATCAATTTGGTGGGAGCCGATTCCCAATTGGCGCTGTATCCGTACAATGACTCCCTGCGTCAGCTCGTCGTTTCGGGCCGCATTTCGGGCGAGGGGGCTGTGCGCCTCCAGTCGACCAGCGGGGCCGCCGGACGCATTTTCCTGGCTGCGCCTGAGAATGACTTCACGGGAACCATGGACTTCATCTTCCCCGGCGGATCGGGCTCGTATGGTCAGGTGGCGTTTGCGCGTTCGACCACAATCCCCGACTTCAGCAAGCTCTCGCTTCGCTACTATGGTGCGGCCTGTCTGAGGCTTTCCGCGGACGGCACGGCGTGGCCGATTCCGGAGGTGGGCCGCCTCCTGCGCGAGGCGACCTTCCGCGATTCGGCGTTTGTGGGGCTGGATCTGGACGATGTCGGCGACTACACGATGAACCTCTCCGAGCTGGGCGCCGCGCCGACCGAGACCTCCGGCTTCGGCCGCCATGGCTTCTATGCGGATGACTACACGCTCACTGTTAACGTCGATACGGACTGGGTGGCGCCGAAGCTCATGCTGGGCGGCTACAACGGGCGACTGCTGCTCAAGGGCGATGCAGGGCATTATCTGCGCGTCGGCGGGATGCGCATCTCGGGCGACTGTGACAAGTCCACAGGTCGAGTGGATATCGTCAACACGGAACTTCGTGTCGAAAACGTGACCATTGGGGCACATGACCGGGCGACGGCTTTTCTGCGCGTGGGCCCTGGCAGTGTGCTGAGCGGTGCCAGTGGGATGGGGACTTCCGCCTATGTCGGCCTCGGCAATTGCACGTCTGCGCATGGCACGCTGGATCTCGACGACGGCATGATGCAGGCGACTTTGGCAGTGGGTGCAGGCGCCAACTCCTACGGCGGCGCCATCTATCAGCATTCGGGCTCGTTCATCGCGAATGGTACTTGTTATCTTGGAAGCCAGGCTTCAGGATATTGGCAGCTTGATGGGGGTACCGCGCTCTTCGTTGGCCAGGGAAGGTTGAGCTGCGCCACTGCCACGAACACGACGGCCCTGATCGTGATGAATGGCGGCACGATGACTTTCAACGGCGAGAACACGCCGATACTCGCAGGTGGGCAGAAGATGGGCCATTCGCACTTCCTCCTGAAGGGTGGCCGCATGCTGTTCGAGTCTACGGGCGTCAATGCTTCCATGCGGGCGATGGAGTTGCCGTGGTCTGGGATTTCGGGCTATGACTCCACGGCAGTCGTCACGCTAGATGGTGCAGAGGCGCTTTTCGCGGTGACGAATACGCAGAACATCTTCCTTGCCAACCAGACCAATGGCCTCGCGATCCTCAACCTGAATGCGGGCGTCATGGCCGTGGGCGAAATCAGCGCCTGCGTAAGCCGTTATCCGGGCAGCGCGGCATACCTCAACTTCAACGGCGGCACGCTGCGCGCCACGCGCGACACGACGGACTGGGCACACGGGCTTACGCGTGTCGAAGTGGGCGAGAAGGGCGCCGTGATTGACACGGCTGGCTTTGACGCCACTTTTGCCCAGTCGCTGGTGAAGCCGACCGGCCAGGGCGTGGTGGCCGTGCCGTGGCCCGCCGATGAGGCTGGGCTCAACGCCCCCGTGGAGCATCCGTATTTCGTGCGCATCCTGGGTGATGGCTCGGGCGCCTCCGCTGTGGTGGAGTATGACCGCGCCACGAAGCGCATGACGGGCATTCGCGTGCTCTCGGCAGGTTCGGGCTACACGTGGGCAAAGGTCTATGTCACCTCCGGACAGAGCACCATCAACAACCATGGGTTCAAGACCGAGCTGCTCTGCACGCTGGGCGCCGCGCCGGTTTCGGGCGGCCTGGTGAAGAAGGGGGCGGGCACGTTGACGCTTACGGGCGTCAATACCTGGGAAGGAAATGTCGTGGTGGAAGAGGGTCTGCTCAAGTTGGGTGTGGAAGGGGCTCTGCCGGAGGGCTCTGCCGTGACACTCAAGGGCGGTGGGCTTGCTGTTGCGGCAGGAGTGGCGATGCCCGCTTCGCTTGATGTGGAGCTGACGGCGGCGCAGTTGGCCGACAAGAAGGCGCGCTATACGCTCGTGAGCTATCCGGAGGCCTTGCCCGAAACGCTTCCATCCCTCAATTATACGCAGGAGATTCCCACGGGAGCCTGGACGGTTTGTCGCGAGGGCAATGCGCTTGTGTTGCGCCGCCTGAGCGGTACGTCCATCTATTTCCGCTGAGTTCTTGCCTGAAGAAAGGTTGACGTGATGAAGTTCAAGCAGTTGGTGGTGTTGGCGTTTTGCGTGGTGGGCGTTTCGAGTGGATTCTCGGCCACCTACAATGTCGATAACGTCACCGATCTCACGAACACGTTGACGCGGCTCAATCTGGAGGGCAGTACGGGAAATACCGTGGTCCTCGCCCCCGGCACGTACGACCTCACGGGGTGCGTGATGCAGGGATATGACGCAAACGGCAAGAAGTACGAGAACTACTATGGAAATCTCACCATTACGCGCCTGACGCTCAAGGGCGGCACCGACAATCCCCGCGACACGGTGCTCTGCGGCGATGGCACACGGCGTGTGATCTACTGCTGGCAAGGAAAACTGCAGCACTTGACGGTGTCCAATGGCTGTGAAACGGCGGCAAATGCGGGCGGTGTGTTCTGCATGAATTCCGTTACCGAGTGCACCAACGTCGTGGTGACCTGCTGCAAGGGCGCCACTGGCGGCGCGGCCTACAGCGGCGTGTGGCGAAACTGTTCCTTCATTGGGAATGAATCCACGGGGAGTGGTGGCGCGTGCCTGAACTGCCGTGTGTGGGGTGGCGAAATCAGCGGCAACCGTGCAGCGTCGAATGGTGGCGGTGGGTATCGTTTCTCGGCGTACGCCGGCACGGTGATCAGCAACAACGTTGCTGCGTATGGCGGCGGCGTCTCCAATGACAAGAGCGGCTATATCCTTTCGAATGTCGTGGTTGTGGCCAATATGGCCACCAGTCAGGGCGGCGGCATCTACAATTCCACGGGCATCTGCGTGCGTGTGGAGCGCAATGAGGCGCCGTATGGTGGTGGCATCTTTGGTTCGACTGCGGGCTCGTATTTCTGGGATAGCGTGGTTGTCGGCAACGTGGCCACCAATGGCGGCGGATGCTATCGCGGGGAACTCTATGATTCTGTGGTGGTCTCCAATACCGCCTACACGACGGGTGGTGGCGGTTATAGCCTGTCGGCGTCCAATTCGCTCATCGCGTGCAACGTTGCCGCCACCACGGGCGGAGGCTATTCGGGCACGTTTACGGACTGTGTGATCAGCAACAACCATGCGCAGCAGACGGGCGGCGGGCTCTACGGGTCAACCGTGCTACGTTCGCGTGTCGTCTTCAACTGGCTCCAGAACGACAACACCGCAAGTGGAGCCCGTACCTATGGCGGTGGCATGAATGGTGGCGTGGCGGTGGACTCCCAGATCCTCGGCAATGCGATCCTGCCGGGCGCGAATACCTATCGACAGGGCGCGGGCGCCTACGGCACGGTGTTCACGAATTGCCTCATCGCCAACAATTTCGTCTATTCGGGCGCTGGAGCCGCAATGAACAGCGGTAGCGCGTATGGTTGCGTGATCTCGAACAACGTGAGCTCCTCGGGCTCGGAATGTCTGCGCCAGATCAAGTCCGAGGGATTGGTGGCCTGCGACATCTATGAGGGCGGGCTTGACATCCAATCGTGGATGCGAGACTGCCGGGTGATGAACTTCACCAACGGCAATGTCATCGCCGAGGGCGACAATGTGTATACCAGCGGCCACTTCAAGGCGACTGGTTACCTCACCGAGAATCTGATTGTCGCGACGAATTGCCTGTTTGTGAACTGTTCGCCGCAGGGGTCGCTGTTCCGGGTGAAGACGTCGGCACAGTGTGAATTCGTGAACTGCACGGTGGCTGACTGCCGCGCGGGCTATGTCTTCAACGACGCCACGAACCTAGTGGCCAATCAGACGAAGGTGATAAACTGCCTTTTCACCCGAAACTACAATTATGCCGGGACGAGCCGCATCGATTTCTCCTTTGAAACGGGCAAGAACGGACTGCTGCTCTCCAATTGCCTGATGGGATCGTCGCGTACGCATCTGACCGCCGTGCAGGAGACGAACATCATCACGAACGACGTGGCTGGTTTTGATCCTAAGAGCGTGGCGCATCCGTACTCCCTGAGTTATTCATCGCCGGCCCGAGGGAAGGGCCTGGTGCAGGACTGGATGGCGGATGCGCACGACATTCGCCGTGATGACCGCTATGCGCGTCTGCGCGAGGGGAAGGTGGACATCGGCTGTTACCAGTGCTGGCTTGAGCCTGCGGGAACGTTGCTTCTGCTGCGCTGATCAACTTCGGCGGGGGGCTCGCCATTTTCAACGTTTTGGCCAAAGCAAACGCATCGGGAGTTTCCTGAAATTCGACTTTCCACTTGCCTTTCGAGTGGATAAATGCGATAATGGCAAACCTCGATTCCTTTGGCGCATAGGGTGCCGATGATGGGCTTCATGTCGGGCGGCATGGTCATTGGCAGGTGACCAAAGGAGTGTGCGATTACCTCAAATGAAACGAAACTCCTTGTTGGCTGTCGTGTGCATGCCGTGGCTGAGTGCATTTGCGCTTACGACGAACGTCTCCACCGTGGCTGAGCTTGCAGGAGCCATCACGGCCCTGAACGAGAAAAACAGCGGTCTCAACGAGTTGGTGCTGCAGCCTGGCCGCTACGCGGTGGACGACTTGAATCTTCAGTATTGGCATGCGACCTACAAATGCTGGACCAACTCGAATGCGCACATCGGGCTCACGAAGTTCACCCTGCGCGGCGCAACGGGGAATCCGGCGGATGTCGTCATCTACCTTGAGAATCCGCAATCAGACGTCGGTTTGGTCTACAGCTATTCGGCCACGATCCGCGACGTCACGCTTTCCAACTGCACCTGTTCGGCGTATTCGGCCTGCGGCAATGTGAATGGCGGCTCCAACTACTCGAACGTGGTGGTGACGTGTTGTTCGTCAAAGGATGGCGGCGGCGCCACTTCCGGTACGTGGCGCGACTGCCGATTCGTGAACTGTACGGCCACGCGGTACGGCGGTGCGGTGTATGCTGCGAGTGCGCGGCTCTATGGGTGTACGATCGAGAACTGCACGGCGACGACAGACGGCGGTGCGTCGCACGCCGCCATCCTCACGGACTGCACGATCCGCAATTGCTCGAGTGCCACGGGCGGCGGTGCGTGCATGGGCGCGCTCACAAACTGCTGGGTGGAAGGGTGCTCGGCGACGTCGGGCGGTGGCGTGGCCAGAGCCACCCTCTATGGTAGTACGGTGACGAACTGCACGGCCACCGGAACTGTTGGCGGCGGCGGCGTCTACGTTGCAGAGGGCGTCATTCAGGATTGTGTAATCGTGGGAAACGCCGCAGCCAATGGCGGCGGCGCGTACCAGAGTTCGCTCTCGAATTGTCTTGTGGCGTGCAACCACGCCATGGCGGCTGGTGGCGGCGTGTACGGCAGTGGCTCCGTCGCTACCTGTTCCAATTATGTGCTGACGGACTGCGTGGTGAGCAACAACCTCCTTTCCGGCGACGGTTCGGTCAATACCTATGGTGCTGGCGCCGCCTATGTGACAATCAGAGGCGGGCGCGTAACGATGAACCGACTGAACATGGCGGACGAACCCCAGGCGAAGTACGGCTCCGGCGGCGGCACGGCCTTTTGTTTCGTTGAGGATGTGTGGATTGACGGCAACGCCCTGACAGGCGTCTGCAAGAACTTCCAGGGCGGTGGCGACTACAGCTCCACGCTGATGCGGTGTGTCGTTGCAAACAACGTTTCGACCACGCTTGGCGGCGGCATCTGCGGCTCCACCGTTGAGAACTGCGTCATCTCCAACAATGTGAGCCTCTCCACGGCGTCTGCCGCCATTCGCAACTGCACGATTCGGGGTTGCCTGGTGTATGGCTGTTCGCTCGATCCGCAGAATCCGGTTGTGGATACGCGCATCATGGGCTACACGAACGGCAACGTCATCGCGAAGGGCGCGAATGTGCTCACGCAGGAGGCTGCAACCCACTATCCCGGCACGACCCATCTCGTGATCAGCCGTGGCGCCTTCACGAACTGCCTCTTTACGGGACAGCGTATGCAGACCCCGTACTGCGCGCTGTTTGCCGCCTCGAAAAACTACGAGACGCTTCTCTCCTCCTGCACCGTGGCGAACAACTGGGTGGAATACACGCATGCGGGCTATACGGATGAGAGCGGCGCCCATTTTACGGCCGTCAATTGTGTGTTCTCGGACAACTACACGGGGAACGGCAGCACAGCGAGCGATCTGCGTTCGAGCTTCGACAATCTCCTGTTCGATCATTGCCTCGTCAAGAGAAACTACTCGCCCACGCATGGGACCCTTACGGCGTGCATCACGGACCGTCCGGCCGCGTTCGCGTTCGCCGGCGACGAACCGTTCCTGCTCAAGTGGACTTCCCCAGCGTTGGGTACGGGTAAGCCTGAGGACTGGATGGTGGGCGCCTATGATCTGCGCGGCAAGGCGCATGCTCGCCTGACGGACGGAAAGGTGAACATGGGCTGCTTCGAGGGATTCTTCCCGGGTGCGGGAACCTGTCTGATCTTACGTTGAAGACACTTGAAGTCAGGGTGGGAGACATGAAGCGATTGATGGCGTGTGCCGTCGCGTTGGGCGCGGCGGCGGCAGAGGCGGTGGCGCTGGGTCCCAAGTGGGAAGTCGTCATTCCCGTGTACGAGAGAAGCGGCATCGCGGGAGCGATCGGCAAGACGGCGATTGCGTTCACGAACGCGGTTCATGAGGCGACGGGCTGGTCGCTGCGAGTTGTGGACGCAAAGCGCCATCGTCCGGACGTGCCCGCGGTGTTTCTGGGCGAGGCGGCGGCGCAGGGGGCGGGGCTTCTGCCGGAGGAGCCGCTCGCGGGCTTTTCAAACGTGATCGCGGAGAAGGGCGGTAGCGTGTACCTCTTCGGCCACGACCGCGCGCTTCACAAAAAGCCCGGGTCGAACACCCACAAGACAGCGCCCATCCCGACCATCAAGGCTGTGGCGCGGTTCATGGAGACGTTTATGGACGTGCGCTTCCTCGCGCCGGGTGATGTGGGCATGGACGTGCCCGCGCGTACGGCGATCGAGGTGCCGGACGGCCTCTTCTCGCGCGAAGATCCGCCGCTCGAATACGGTCCCGTTCCGACGGCCCCCTCGCCGCTCTACGACTACGCCAACAACATCTTCTACTCGGGACGCTACTACTCCTACGGTGGCCACACCTACCCGAAGGCGTGTCCCCCCTCGAAGTACTTCAAGGACCATCCCGAATACTTCGGCCTCGTGGGCGGGCGGCGCGTGGGGACAGACGAGAAGAACCCCACGCTCTGCATCTCTAACCCCGACGTGCAGCAGCTCATCGTGGACGAACTCGAGCGGCGGATGGACGACGGAGCTGACGTGGTGCAGCTCGCGCAGCAGGATGGCTGGCAGTTCTGCGAATGCGAGAAGTGCAAGGCCTTCGGCGGGCCGGGCGCGGAGTACATCGGCGAGAAGCTCTGGATCCTTCACCGCCAGATCGCCGAACGCATCCTGAAGGAGCGTCCGGGCAAGGCCGTGAACATCATCTGCTATTCGGCCACGCTCCAGCCGCCGAAGACGTTCCGCAAGTTTCCGTCCAATGTGATGGTGGAGCTCTGCCACTTGAGCCGGAAACAGCTTGACGAGTGGAAAAACTACGAGGTGCCGCTCGGGTTCGTCGCGTACATCTACATGTGGGGCAGCTATCAGCCGCTTGGATTCTGCCCGAAGCGCAGCTGGATGCGGTGTCACGATTTCGCGAAGCTCATGATCGACGGCGGCATCCGCGGTGTGTACCGCTGCGGTTACGGCGAGCTTTTCGGGATGGAGGGGCCTGCGTACTACGTATTCAACCGCACGCTCTCCGGCGGCGAGGTGGACGTGTGCGCGACCGTGGAGGAGTACTGTCGGCGCGCATTCGGCGAAGAGGCGGCGGCGCCCATGTTCGAGTTCTTCGAGACGTTTGACCGGCGCCTGAGGGGCATCAACCTGATGGAGGGCGACCTCGACGCCGGTGCGCTGCGCCCCACGAAAGACTACCGCGAAGCCTATGACGTGGACTCGCAGGCGCAGATCGCGTATGTCTTTTCGCCGAACGTCCTTGAACGCATGGAATGGAAGCTCAAGACGGCCGAACGGTGCGTGAAGACGGCGAAGCAGAAGAAGCGCATCGAGTTGGTGCGGACCGAGTTTGCGTACGTGAAGAATCTCGCGCAGACGGTGACAGCCTATGCGGCGTACCGCACGGCGCCGACGATGGGTACGCTCGCGGCCGTTCTCGACCTTGTGGAGGCGCGCAATCGGTATCTCGACTCCGTGCTCACCGTGAAGGATGACCGGCCGCAGTATGGCGGCATCCGCGCACGGTCGATCGAAGGCTGGCCCGAGGTAAGGCTCTTCAACTACGCACCGCGGGACCTGATCTTCACGAACGGGCGCCTTCTCGCGACGCTCGGCTCGCCGTTTGGCTGGGATCCGGAAAGCGTTCGCAAGTCCGGCGTGCTGCCGGGCAAGGGCTTTAAGGAATACGCGGTTTCGCGTACGGCGGTGGAGCCTGACGGCTTCGACTTCGAGACGGGCGCCTGGGCGGACGCGTCCTGGGCGGATCTCGGCGGCCTGCAGATGGAGAAGGTGCGCACGAAGGCGCGCTTCAAGGTGCTTGCAGGCGCGGCGGCGCTCCATCTTGCCGTCGAAAGCGACCTCCCCGACGGTGCGCCGTTCACCAAGATGGCCGACCGCGACGCGAAGGCGTGGAGCACGGAGAGCTATGACGTGATGATTTCGCCGCGCGAGGACGCGGCCCGGCGCCTCCATCTCATCACTACGCCGACGGACGGTGGCTTCTGGGACGCGCGTTTTGGGTATCTCGCCGATCCGCTCGATCCGCGCTACCGTTCGGATGATGACCGCTGGAACGGCGCGTTGACGGTGCGTAACCAGACGGGCGGTGGCACGTGGCGGCAGATCGTGCGCATTCCCTATTCCGATTTCGGGCTTGATGTGCCGCCGGAGAAGGGGGCCGTGTGGCGGCTGAACGTGGGCCGCGCGGCGGAGATGCACAAGCGCCCGAGCATGCCCGTGCTGATGCTGTGGAACCCCAACGTGCAGAGCCGGTCGTTCAATGTGCCGGACGTGATGGGCCGGCTGATCTTCAAGTGAGGTGTTCGGAATGTTGACGCGCAGGACGTTTTTCGGTACGGCGTTGGCCGCAGGCGCGATGGGAATTTCCGGCGCGGGATGCATGATGTCCCGGCCGGGCGCAGGCGGCGTCTTTGAGCCTGCGCGAGAGGTTCCCGTGGCGGGCGACGCGGACGTCGTGGTGGCGGGCGGTGGCCCCGCCGGCATCGCTGCGGCTGTCGCGGCGGCGCGACAGGGCGCGCGGGTGATTCTCCTCGAATCGAAAGGGTGTGTGGGCGGCATTTGGACGAATGGGTTGCTCGGTTGCCTCATTGGCTTCAACTACAGTGCGTTTGACCGCGAAATCCTAGAACGCCTCGACCGCTACCGCGCACGCCACCTCCGGCGCCCCGTGAATGACCACCACTGCTTCATCTACGAGCCCGAGTACCTGAAGCTCGCGTGCGAGGAGCTGCTGACGGAGGCGGGCGTGCGCGTGCGGCTCGGCACGAGTGTTGTGGCGGCGGTGAAGGACGGGAGAAATCTCACGGCCGTGATCACCGAGTCGAAGAGCGGACGCGAGGCATGGACGGCGCGGAAATTCGTGGACTGCACTGGCGACGGCGACCTCGCCGCGCGCGCGGGCTGTGGCTATGATGTCGGCGGCGCCGAAGAGACGGATCCAGAACAGCCTGCTTCCCTGATCGGCCTCTTTACGATCCCGGATGACCGCGGTATCCTGAAGTTCGTCGCGAACGAGAGATCCAATTACGATTCGCTTGGCAACCGCGTGATCGACTCCAAAATCGAGCTTCAGGACGAGTTTCGGCGCATAGGCGTGAACCCGTCCTACGGCCATCCCACAATCTTCCGTATCAATCGTAATCTCTTCATCCTCATGGCGAACCACGAGTACGACGTGCCCGTGGACGATGCGGACGCGATCAGCGCGGCGACACTGCGCGCTCACCGCGAAGTGGTGGCGATGGTCGAGGCGCTGGCGAAGGATGCCTGCCGCGACGTGGCGAAGCCCGGCGCATGGAAGGACGTGCGGCTTGTCGCGACGGCGGACCAGATATATCACCGCCGCGCACGCCGCATCCACGGGCGTTACGCGATGAAGGTGGAGGACTGTTTCGAGGGAATGATGTGCCCCGACGCGGTGGCGACGTGTCGCTTCGGTATTGATGTGCACGCCGTGTCAACGCACATGAACAAGACGATGCCGGCGGGTTCGCCCTTCAAGAAGCACGTCAAGCCGTATCAGATCCCGCTTCGGGCATGCCAGGCGGCGGATCTCGACAATCTCTGGATGGCCGGGCGCTGCATCAGCGGCGACTTCTTCACGCAGGCGAGTTACCGCATCACTGGCACCGCCGTCGAAATGGGCTACAATGTAGGCCGGGCAATCGCCTGCAAGTAATAGGCTGACAGTATTCAGACGGGCCGACGGCATTTTTGAAGGCATGCTCAAGATCGGCTTCGTGTGCCATTTGGCGATTCTCTGCCAGATGTGCAACACGAACTACATATACGTAGTGGCTTTGGTTGGGCCCCAGCTTCCAATACCTTCGCCAATGGCGCGGGCGGTGTCGAGTTCACCAACTAATTTCCCGATTGCTTGAAAAACGACACCGGTAAAGACTACAAAACTTGAATATATGATTGAAATATTTGTAAAACACCAAGTTTCCGAATTTTTCAGCGCCATTAATATATTGGCGCAAAGGTTGGAAATTGCGGGAAGTCCAAGGTGAAGGAGAGCTGTAGGGAGGGCTGAGCTGAAGGTGGCTTGGGATTGAACTGTGGGCAGGGTTTTGCTACAATGTGGTTATGAAAAATTCTGCATTTGTTCTTCTGTTGGGGCTGGTCTTGACTGGTGGATGCCTTGTGGCGCCGTTCCAGCCGCCGGTCGGCGTAATTTCGTCAACCACGGCGCCGCTTTCCACCGAGGGCAACTGGAAGATTGGCTCCAGGCGCGGTGAAGCCTCCTCGACGAGTGTGTTGGGGCTTTATGCCTCCGGCGACTGCTCCATTGCCACTGCGGCGCGCAACGGCGGACTGAAGGAAATCGGCCACATTGACTACGAATACACCAACATCATCGGCATCTGGCAGAAGGCCACGGTGATTGTCTATGGCGAATGACGCATTGCCGCATGGCTTTGGCCGTAGACGCCGAACCGTTATGAGGCGTCTGCTCGCGCTGTTCTTGTGTGGGGCGTCCGTTGTCGGTTGCGTGTCCGTCAAGAACGAGCACGCCTTGGTGCCGCCGACTGGCCTTAGCTCTGACTTCAAGGCTCCGCTGATTGTGCCCAAGGGACCTGTTCCCTGCACCAATCTGAAAGTCGGCGTCGGGAGCCGATCCGTCTATGTGAAGGACTGGGTCTACACGGGAATTGGCGCCGAAATCTGCAATATGGCATTGGCAGACGCCGTTGCCAAGGGGCAAATCAAGCACCTGTATTTTGCCGACTACAGCCAGTACTCCATTTTGGGCTTTGTCACGGTATTCACAGTGACGGCCTATGGTGATTGAGCGCATGTGCGTGGATGGCGGACGCAGGATGGGTGAAGGGTTTGGATGTCGTGATTGAATGCTGAAAGGAGTGGTCCATGAGAATGGTTTGTCTGTTTGCATTGATGATGTGTGCCGTTCAGGCGCAGGATATTCGTACCTTTGGCGCGCGTGAGGACGCCACGCCACGAGACAATGCCCAGGCGATTCAGTCTGCGGTGGATGCCGCGGCGAAGGTTGGCGGCGGCAAGGTGGTGGTGCCGAAGGGCGTGTGGCCCAGTGGCTCTGTGTGGCTCAAGTCGGGCGTGGAGCTGCATCTGGATGAAGGGGCCGTGCTGAAGGCCAGCGGTGATTTGGCCGACTACAATGATCTCGAGGCCTATCCCGAGAACTGGGGCAGCAAACAGGAGGAATGGGTGGGCAAGCACCTGCTCATTGCACGGGAAGCGCAAGGTGTGTCCATCACGGGGCCGGGGCGCATTGACGGTTCGGGCGACGCCTTCTTCGAGGACAAGCCCCGGAGCATCAATCCCAAGGCCACGGGCTGGATCTACGGCATGCGCAAGGCCCGCAATCGCGAACAGGGGCGGGCCGGTCAGCTGGTCGTGTTCGTGAAATGCCGGGATGTGTCTGTGGGGCAGGGGCTGATGATCACGAATGCGCCTTGCTGGTGTCTCTACTTCTATGGTTGCGAGAACGTGCAGGTGAAGGACTACATCGTGCGCAATGGTCGCACAGACGGCAATACGGATGGCGTGGACGTTGACTGCTGCCGAAACGTACAGCTGGAGAATCTGGATGTTGTCACCGGCGACGACGCCATTGCCATACGCGGCAGCGGAAAGCGTTTCCATGATGGCGTGCGAAAGCACATCTGCGAGAACGTCCGTGTACGGAATTGCCGCCTGCGCGCCGAGGCGATGGGCATCCGCGTGGGCGTCGGTGAGGGACTCATCCGCAACGTGTCGTTTGAAAACGTTGTGGTGGAGCATGCTTCGCAGGGAATCTCCTTCGAATGCTATTATGGCGTGAAGGAGGGCAATGGTGTGGACATCGAGAATGTGCAGATCCGCAATTTCACGGTGCAGGACTGTTACTCGAACTTCCGTCTGCGCACGGGCGGCGACGCGCTTGACTTCGGAATCCGCAACATACTGTTCGAAAACTGCACTTTTGGCGCCTATTTGCCGTGCGTGCGGGATGGTGACACGACGAAGGGCTTGGAGAATGTGCATTTCAGGAATTGCGTCTATACGCCCGTGAAGAACAGTTCCTATGTCGGGCGCTGAGCCGCAGATGAATGTCATGGGTTCTCCATACCGCACGCAGGTCAAAATGGCGGTGAAAAGGTTTCACGAGAAGGCAGAAAAAGGTGGCGTTTGAGGTCTGAAATTGCTATAATCATAGCATGCAAAAGAAATTCATTTGCCTTGTCCTTATTGGTTTCGCCGCGCTTGATCACCTGATGGCGGCGTCTGCTCCCGCCAAGGACAATGCCTCCTATGGTCTGCCGGTGGTGACGCGTTATGTCACCCCGGCCCGTTTCTTCACGAACGGCAATGGTTCGGTGTTCTGCGATTTCGGGAAAGATGCCTTTGGCTGGCTTGAGATTCTGCCGCCCGAGGGCTTCACGGGTGGTGTCTATCGGGTGGCGCTGGGCGAGAAGTGCGATCCCGGCGACATGATCGACTGCTGGCCGGGCGGCACCATCCGCGCGTTCGTGAGCCGTCCGGTGGCGATCAAGGGTGACGAGAAGGTGCACCGAGTGCCTATGCCGCGCGATCCGCGCAACACCAACTATAGTGCCGCCGCCCCCGCCGTCAAGATGCGTCCGGAGATCGGCGTGGTCATGCCGTTCCGCTACGCCGAGTTCTTCGAATCGCCGTTCCCGCTGACGCCTCAGAATGTGCGTCAGGTGGCGGTGAACTATCCGATCGACATGACGGAATCCTCGTTCTCCTGCTCCG
>JAKSOW010000031.1 GCA_024405395.1 Kiritimatiellia bacterium
TGCAGGGGGCGACGGCGGTATTCCGCCAAGCCATCCTGCGCGTGAAGACGCGCCGTATGCGACCGCGCCACCTCCGCTCTCCTGGGTAAGCCGGCGGTGTCCCGCTTCACGGAAGAGGCCGGGTGCAAGTGCGGCGCTTTTCGGGGGCGAAGCTGACCTGGCTAACACGAAGGCCCGTGCCGGACACACGGCGCATCCCGCCGCCAGATGTCAATCTGCGGCGCGGTGCGACGGGCGTGTGGCACGGGCCTTCGCGGACGCACGGACAGTTCCCCCGAAAAACGACGCGGATTGGATGGCACGCTGCCACACTATCCCGTTTTTACAATCTTTTTACAATTTTTATCGTGCAGGGCGGATGCCGGCGTGGTAATATGCTCATGCCACGGCAAAGAATGCCGTTGGTGGAGTATGTTGCGGATGACCGAACGCGAAGCCTACATAGCCTTTAATCTTCTGCCCGACATGGGAGCCGTCTCCGTGGCCCGTCTGACTGCGGTTCACGGCAGTGCGGTTGCCGCCTGGGAGGCCTTGCCGGACAAACAGGACTGGCAAGGCAAGCCGCCCGCGTGGGAACGCGAGATCGAGCGGGCCGAGAAGATGCATGTGACGCTCGTCACTTTGCAGGACGAGACCTATCCGGCGGCCCTGCGGGACATTGCTTCACCGCCGCTCGCCCTGTACGTGGTGGGGACCCCCATGGCCCTCAACCATCCGGGCGTGGCCCTGGTGGGCACGCGGCGGCCCACGCTCTATGGCTCGAGTACGGCCGAACGATTCGCTCTGGGCCTGGCGCATGCGGGCAAGGCCGTCTTTTCCGGGTTGGCGATGGGCATTGACGCGGCGGCGCATCGTGGGGCTCTGCTGGGCAAGGGAATGACCGTGGGTGTCCTCGGCGGGGCGCTCGACAAGTTCTATCCCAAGGACAACACGAAGCTCGCGCGGGAGATCGTCGATGCCGGCGGTGCGGTGGTGAGCGAATTCCCTTTTGGGCGGCCGCCTGATTCCCAGACCTTTCCGCAGCGCAATCGCGTGGTGTCGGGCTTGTCGCAGGGTGTCGTGGCCGTGGAGGCACCCCTCAAGAGCGGCACGCTCATCACTTGCCGTCTGGCCCTGGAGCAGGGGCGGGTGGTGATGGCGGTACCTGGGCGCATCGACTGTGCGAATGCACGCGGCTGCCTGCACCTTGTCCGCGAGGGTGCCACGCTCGTTACCTCTGTGGAGGATATCCTGGAGGCGGTTGGCCCCTTTGGTGCGGTGTCGGCCCCTGTGCCGATGGGACGGAAGGCAACGCCGAAACCTTCTGCGCCACAGCCGAAGCCGCCACGGGAGACCCGTCGGCCTGTTGCGCCCGAACTGGTCATCTCGGCCGATGAGGCGAAGGTGCTGGGCGTGTTGGATCGTGCCGGCCAGACGATTGACGCCGTGGCGCGGGCGGTGGATCTGCCTGCTGGGAAGGTCAGCGCGCTGCTTGTGCAGCTGCGCCTCAAGCGTCGCGCGCGTTTTTTGCCGGGAAATCGCGTCTGCCTTGCCTGAGGCCTGGCGATGTGCTAGAATATCGGCATGAAATTCCATATCCCCGTATTGGCCGTCGCGTGTGTGGCGGCAACGTTTCTGGCTTCGGCGAAGACGCTGTTCTTCGCGGGCGACTCCACGCTGGACGACGCCAATCTCAGTCTGGGCGGCAAGAGCCGTTTCCCCTACCAGAGCTGGGGTACGACGCTTCGCGAGTCGATGAAGGAAGGCTATGGGGTCGCCAACTACGCCCGCAGCGGCGCATCCACCAAGAGCTTCGTCAAGTCGGGCATGTGGGCCAAGCTCATCGCCGGAGTCAAGGAAGGCGACTATGTCGCCATCCAGTTCGGCCACAATGACCAGAAGCGCTCTTCGGAGTTCTACCAGAAGGAACGCTGGGCCGACCCGAAGGGGCTTTTCCGCGAGATCGTCCGGGGGTGGGTGAAGGATATCCGCGCAAAAGGGGCCACGCCGATCCTGCTTTCGCCGATCTGCCGCGGCACCTTCGACAAGGCGGGCAAGAAGCTGGTGGATACCGAGCACAAGTCGGACGGCGTATGCCTGCGCAGCTACCGCGATGCGATGCAGGAGCTTTCGGTGGAGCTGAAGTGCGACTATGTGGACATGAACGGCATGACGCGGGAACTTATGGAACGAATCGGCAAGGAGGAGTCCATGAAGTTCTTCGTCATCTCCACGGGCATCGTCAAGGGCAAGGACGGCGAACCCTCGAAAGACACCACGCATCCCATCAAGGCCGGCGCGGAGGCCTTTGCCCAGCTGTTCATCGCCGACGTCAAGGCCCGCAATCTGCCTGTGGCCGAGATGTTCCGGTAAGGTGATGGCGGCAAGAAGCTCTGCCTATTGCAGATTTGGGGTAGATTTTTGAACGGAAAGTTTGTATAATAAGATGGATTATCTTACCCGAATTGTACCCTACGGGGACTAGGAGAGAGAATATGAAGAGATTTTTGACGCTTTTGGCGGTCGTTTGCGCGGCCGTAGACGTGGCTTTTGCTGCCGCTGTCACGCCTGAGCAGGCGAAGGTCATGGCCAATGCCTGGGCCTGCGAGAACACGTCGTTTGGCCCGGGCGGGGCGGCGAAGGATGTCCGCGCTGTTTGCGACACCAATGCGGCCAAGACGGTGTTGTGGTATCAGGTCTCCATGACGGGTGGCGGTGCCCTGATGGTGGCGCCTGTCACGGAGATTGAGCCCGTGGTCGCGGCGTTGGAGGTGGATCCAGGCGTGCTTCCTGCGGCTCACCCGCTGCGTGGCATTCTGATGGGCGATATGCGTCGTCGCCTCAAGTTCCTCGGCCTTTACGACGAGGATGGGGTTGTCGCGCGTGCGGCGGGCGTTTCGCGCGCGACCGTGACGCGTGGCACAGGTGTGGCGCGGCCGGTGGATGATACTGCGGCCAAGGTCGCGGCGGAGTGGGGCGCGAAGCAGTCGTCGAAGTGGGATCGCCTGCTCGCCAAGGGCAGTTCGCGTGCTTCGGATTCGGTGGGCGTGAATGATCCCATTGCCACGGAAATCTCCGTTGTAAAAGGTTTTGAGAAGGGTGGTTATCTGACGCACTGGAATCAGGGATCCTGGGCTGGGGGCTACTGCTATAACCTCTACACGCCGAACCATGCGGTGTGCGGTTGTGTGGCGACGGCCGCGTCGGCGATGATGCAGTTCTTCCAGGTGGAGGCCGTGGCGCCCTACGAGAACTCGTCCTGCACGTATCAGGGGAAGAAGTATGAGGATGTCTTTGGCGAGAAGGCGAAGACCATGCAGTCGGAGGAGGATCCAAAACTCTATGATTGGTCACTTTTTGAAGGTTGCGAAACGGCTGCGCAGATCGCAGAGAAGCTGCTCGATCCGGAAAATGGCGAAGCGGCGCGCGATGTCATTGGCCGTCTGGCCTATGACGCGGGCGTCTGCCTGGGCATGATGTGGGACATGCCGGATGGGAGTGGTTCGGGCGCCGTTACTGCTCATATCGCAGATGTCCTGACCAAGCAGTTCGGCTTCACGGCGGCACGTAGCGTCTCGCCCAAGCAGGAACACTACGCCAAGCTCATCTACGCGCAGGTTCGTGCGGGTGTGCCTGTGGGAATGGGCATCGAAGGGCATGCCGTCGTGGCGTGCGGTTTTGGCTGCGATGGTGATGGCGTCGAGCGCGTGCGCGTGTTCATGGGCTGGGGCGGCTCGGGTGATGCCTGGTATGCGCTGCCCTACATTGACACGACGTCAGTGATGGGTGGTAGCTCCTATCTCTCCGAGGTCGTCAATACGGTCATCACGATGGTCAGCAAGGATGACGACAAGGTGATTCCCGTTGTCGGTCAGGTGATTCCGGCAATGGATGCGGACGTCACCTGTGCCGGCGTGACGACCAAGGCCAACACGCTGGGCTACTTCGGCCTGCGCGTTTCGCCCGCGGATGCCGGCAATCTGGAGATTTCCTGCCAGGAAAAGACCTTTGATGTCACGGTGGGGGCGGTGACGGACAAGACGTCCGCGGCGGCCCTTTGCGAGGCGATCCCCGATCCCTTGACGCTTTTGCTGCTCAACTCGGATACCGTCATTACGCCGATGGAGGCGAAGGCCAAGGCTTTGGCCTCAGGTAAGCCCATGCTCTTCTTCAGCGGAGCCTCTGGCGACGCGGCAAGCGATGCCGCTTGGCAGCTGATCAATGATCTTGACGATCAGAATATCGACGACTTCACCAACAAGTTCGTCATTGCCTACTTCGCTTGGGTTCCCTCCGCTTCGTCCTACTCGGACGGAAAACCGTCCTATGGCGTGTTTGACCCTACGGTCTACGACGAAACCGTTGTGAACCACTGGGCGTTCTTCAACGGGCGTCTGGCGTGGGACAATTTTGCGACTTGCTCGACGAACGTCACGGCGGATGCCACCAATTATGTGGCGACCGCAGAAACCCGTGATGCCGTCATGCGCGTTCTCAATCAAGGGTATGCCGAATACCTGCGGCGTCATTCCGGCATTACGATGGAGATTGTCTCTGACCCCGAGATTGTCGACATTGGCAGGTCCTTTGTGAACGCCTTCACCAATGGCGAGGAAGTTGTCTTTACGGCGCCTGTGGCCGTAACCAATGAGATTATGGGCGTGGTGTATGCCTGCACCAATTGGACGGCGACGGCTTTGGCGGCGGATGGTTCGCAGAGCACGGCCGGTTCGGGCAACAATGGCGCGGTGGCGTTCGCGGTTACGTCCAATACAGCCTACACGGTGACGCTCTACTGGGGCGTCTCGGAGGTTCTTGTGACGTGTGCCGTGCGTGCGACGGAGGGTGTCTCACATGGTGCCGTCGCAGTGGTCGGAGGCGCTGAGACAAATGTTCAGGCTGTGGCGGCCTGGGTGAAGGTGCCCGAAACAGGGGCGACGAGTGTTCAGTTCGCGGCAATCCCCGAGGCGGGGTATGTTGCTGTCTGGGACGATCGTAATGAAGAGGGGGTGGTGGAGGTCGATTCCACCACGACGGAGCAGGTTTTTGTGTGGGTCTCGTTTGTGGCTGCCGGCCGGTCGCGACTGACGGTGAAGGAATTGCCGAAGCTTGCGTCGGGGACGTTTGCGCAGATGACGGCGCCGCTCTCCTACAACGGCAGCCAGATTAAGGTGAACGGTGCGGGCTATATTGATCATGGTGGTGTCTCTGCGCAGGTGGCTCCGGCCAGTACGGTCGTCAATGGCGTCACCTGGATGTGTGGAGCTTGGCAGCTGACGAATGAGTCTGGCGTATTGGCGCAAGGCGATGGCGCTGTCGCTGACTTTGTCATTGTCGGTAATGCCACGCTTACGTGGCAGTGGGGCATTGACGTGTCCGCCACGCTGGCGTCGAAGGGGTGGAACGGGACGTCGTCGCCTACGGCTGCCGCACTTTCCTTCGGGGCCTTGCCTGCCGGTATTTCCGAGGCGGATGTTGTGTTCTTCAATGTGCCGGCCGGCTGGGATGCCGCTTCGTCTGTCAATGCTGCCGGTAATCTTGTGCTGACGATGACGGCCAACGAGAACTGGGCTGCCGAGAATCTGGGCTTCACGCTCACCAATCAGACGCTCCCCGAGGAGATGCTCGCCCAAGGCGCGCCTGCGGTTGAGTATGCGATTACCGCGGCGTCGGCGGGCTCTGTGACCCTGGCGGCCCCGGCTGCCTACACGAATGAGGCCACGGGCTGGATTTGGGCGCCCGACACCTGGACCGCAACAGGCGGCTCCAGCGCATCGGGCACGGGCGCAACGGCGAGCTTTACGGCTTCGAGCGCGGTTACGGTGGCATGGACCTGGAAGAAGGTTGGCGTGCGCATCACGGCCAAATTCGAATATCCCAAGGTGATCCCGGCTTTCCATGAGAAGAGTGTCATGGATTCGTATGAGGCGTGGTGTGTCTTTGGCGATTCGGCCACCTTCACAATCACGAATGTCTGGCGGGGTACGGCGATGCCTGAAGCGCTGTTGTATTGGAAGAGCGATTCCTCTTCCTGGACGGCTGATGGGTTCGCGGCTACGGCGACGGCTGTTGAAGAGGATGGCCCCGTTACGCTTGTGGCGGTCATGGGTGAGGGTGTCATCTGCCAGAAGGGTCTGGGTTCAGTCACGGTGAAAGGGGAGACGACTAATCATGTGGCGTGCGCCTATGGCGTGTCTTCGCCTGCGTATGGGGCGGCCGTTGCCGCAGTGCCTGATGTTTCCTGGAACGATCCGTGCACGATCGTGCTGACGGTGCCAACGCAGGTCGTGGATACGGTGACTTGGGTGTGCGTTGGCTGGGAACTGCGCGCGGCGGGTGGCACCGAGGTCTATTCCAAGGGCGAAGGCACCGTGGCGCAGTTCGCGCGTTCGGCGGCCAATGCCGACCTGGTGTGGATCTGGGCGCCCCAGGCTGTCGATCCTGGCCCTGGTCCGGGTCCTGGTCCGGGGCCGGGACCTGAGCCTGAACCGGAGTATGCGGAGCCTACGCCGATTGCCTTCACCACAATCGAAAAGGTTGATGATGGCTTCCGGATCACCTTCACCAATGCGGTGAAGTACTGCACCTACAAGCTTTATTCGGCCACGACGCCGGCTGGGTTTGATTTGACGGCTGAGCCGGATCAGTCCATGACGGCTGAGCAGGATGGCCCGGCGTTCTTCCTGGTGCCGTCCTCTGTGACGGGGCGGTTCTGGAAGGTAATCGCCGAACGTGGGCTCATTCCCGCCGGCGAGTGAGACTAGGCCGTGGCTAAGCCGACCGCCAGCAAGCGCGAGCGCAATCGGCGCATCCGCCAGATTGCGCGCGAATACGAGGCCAAGAAGCGGGCGCTGGGGCTGAAGGCCCCGGCGCTCAAGAAGGGCCCCGTCTTCTATCTGGTCGTGCTGATCGGCTTCCTGCTCTTGGGCAGTTCGCTTATCCAGATGTCCGGCAAGGCCGATGCGATCGGGCTGGGCGGACGCAAGGTGCGCGACGGCCGCCCCGTCAAGGCGCGGAAGAGCGTCGATGCCGTGGCGGAGGCGCTGGGCCGCTTCAAGTTCCACACGGGCGTCTATCCGTCTGTTGAGGAAGGCGGCATCGAGGCGTTGGCCGTGAAGTATTCCGATCATGCGGGCTGGATAGGGCCCTATCTCCACAAGGACAACCCCTATCGCAAGATCGCCATCGATCCCTGGAAGCGGGGCTATGTCTACGAACCGCCGAAGGGTACGAACACATTACCCACGGTGCTTTCGCTCGGTGCCGATGGCGTGCGCGGCACGGCCGATGACATCCTGCCCGACCCCGCGCTCTTCACCAAGGCCTTCCGCGACACCACCTGGACGAATGACTGGGTGCCGTTTACGCAGCGCGGCATCATCGTGGTGCCCTCCAAGCGGTAGGTCCGGGCGTGAGTCAGGATCTGCCAGGGATGCCGTCTGGGCTTGAACCATGGGAAGAATCCCTTCTGCCGCTCGTTGAGTGGCTCTTCCGCATCAACGACTTCGGCATCTTCCGCTTTTTGCATTATTTTTCCAAAGACGAGGGGACCTGCTTTTGCGCCGAGTCTTTGCCGCCGGAGGTGATCCGCGCGGAGGAGCTGGACGAGCTGATGGCTCTGCACCGTGAGATCGACGAGGCGCTGAACGAGGCGGATCCCCCATCCGACGAAAAAAGCCTGACGGCGTTCGGCAGTCTCGAAATCGGCTTGCTCGTCACGGCCAAGGCGATTGTGCTTGCGCTGCAGACGTTGGCCTGCGCGGCGTACTACCGCGTGCCCCAGGCGCCTTTCCCGGGCGTGCGCCTCTCGGCGCTTTTTGATCCCAATTGCTCGGCGGATCTGCGGGTGCTCTTTTCGGTGATGCAGATCATGCTCGGTGCCGACTCCTTGAAAAATCCGCAGGGTTCTTTTGTGCTGGGGCGGCTCTATGGCGTGATGGCCAGGCTCTTCGGCATTCTTGCGGGTCTGCTCTGCGAGGAGCCGACGCCTGTTGTCGCCGAACTGCGCTCGGCCTATATGGCATTCCATTCGGGACGCGCAGAGCCCCAGCGCCTCTACGCCAATCTGATGGACGCTTTCGTGGCCCTGTCTGGCGTCTTCCTCACGCGTGAGTGCCAATGGGAGGCGCGGCTCAATCGCACGGCGCGTCAGCCGGAGGTTGTGCGTGGCGCGCAGGAGCTTGCCGCCTACGGCGTGCATCAGCCGAAGAAGCGCGGCAAGGCGCTCAAGATCTCGGTGGAGGAGGCGGCCAGCATCTACAAGGTCTCGGTGCGCACCATCAAGAACTGGGATGCCGGCAAAGGCACGCCCCATTACTATCGCGGACGCAACTGGGGCGAGGAGGCCTTTCGGATGATGGCCGACTCATACCACAAATCGCTTCGGATCGATGGTCATATCCGCCGACAGGCGAGCCAATCGTCGCCGCCCAAAGGGGCAAGTAAATGAGGGAAGGGGTAGCTTTGAAAGTTGCCCCTTTTTTTGTAATTCGCGAAATGGGGGAAATCTTGGGATAGAATGCGGTTGTGGCCGGAGGTTTGTGCGCTAGGGCACAAAAATCCGCCTTTCGGAAACCTACGGGTGGAGGGACTGTGGTAGAGGTGTGGCGCAAGGTGCGCTGCCGCCGCGTCCGCCAAAAACGAAAGGAACAACATGACCA
The DNA here is from genome assembly GCA_024405395.1 of Kiritimatiellia bacterium. Classification (GTDB taxonomy): domain Bacteria; phylum Verrucomicrobiota; class Kiritimatiellia; order RFP12; family UBA1067; genus RGIG6720. The sequence goes on from JAKSOW010000031.1 coordinate 8,640, forward strand.
ACGACAACAAGAACATCCTGGACTTCCAGGACCCGGGCTCAATAAGCGCAGAGATGCTTGATGTGCCGGGCTTCATCAACACCCTCAAGGAACACACACTGGCCGTCTCGCCGCGTCCCAATCCGCCACTCGCCTTCGCCGGCGCCCTGGCGATGCTGGCGCACTTGGGCGGCCGCAGCTACATGGATGAACATGGTCTGCGCACCAACCTCTACCTGGCCGCCCTCGCGCCCACCGGCATGGGAAAGGAGGAGCCGCGCACCACGAATCGCCGTCTGGCTGCTGCTGCCGGTCTGCTCGATTCGGTGCCCGACGACATTGCCTCCGGCGAAGGCCTGGAGGATGCGATCGAGGCGAATCCTTCGCTTCTGCTGCAGACGGACGAGGCGGACGCCCTGCTCACGGCCATGCGTGGCGGCGATTCGCGTGCCGCCAAGATGAACGCCATGGTGCTGCGCCTTTTCTCCGAAGCCAAGAGCGTACACGCCAAACGCCTCAAGGCGGGCGATGGGGCGGCGAAGTTCATTCCCTTTCCTCATCTGACGCTCTTCGCGACCGGCATTCCGAAGTTCGTCTACGCCGCCCTCTCCGCCAAGGCGCTGGAGAACGGACTCCTGGGGCGCTGCCTGTTCCTGGAGACGCACGATTTCTGTCCCCTGGGCGAGATGGCGGCCCAGGAACTGCCGCCCGACTGCGTGGAGACGGCCAAGGTTCTGGCGGCACGGGAGGTGGCCTTCAACGAAACGGGCGTCCTCCAGCCCATTGTGGCCGTTGAGACGCCGGAGGCCAAGCTGAAGCTGGCGCTGTTGCGGACCACCGTGGACGAAACCGCCCGCCGCCTTTTCGACAGTGGCCTTGGCACGGCGGCAGCCCTCTATTGCCGTCTCTACGAGAAGGTGCGCAAGCTGGTTCTTCTCTATGCCATCTCGGCCAACCCCGCCGAACCCCAGATCACGGCAGAGGCGGTAGCCTGGGCGTCCTCCTTCGCCACCCACATCACGAAGAAAATGCTCTACGAGGTGCAGTTCTATGCGGCGGAGGGCAAGTTTGATGCCATCAAGAAGCGTTTCATGGCGTATCTGGCCAGTGCGCCAGACGGGGTGCTCTCGCGGAGTGAGCTGCTGCACAAGCTCCATATCGACGCCAACATGTTCAAGCGCGTGGTACTTACGCTGCACATGTGCGATTTGATCAACGAAGAGCAGGTTTCTCGCAATAAATACATTTATTCGCTCAAAAAGGCCTCTTAACTGCTCGAATGGCGCGCTGAAAATTCCCCGAAAATTCCCCGGAAGTTCCCCGGGAATTCCCCGGGAATGCCCCGGGAGTTCACAAGGAAGACGTGATTTTTGTGAATCCCCGGGGAATCGTAGGGGCATCCCCGGGGCATCTGCGGGTAATTTTCGGGGAAACGACAGAATATCATAACGGATAAAAACGATGAAAATGCAAATGAAACAGAAGAAACGTCAAAACCTAGGCGAAATGCGGCCTAGGCGCTGCGTGCGTGAGATTTCAATGCGTAATAAATCTCAACGGCAGGCGTGGTTGATGGGGCTAAAGCCTAGGCGGCGATTCGTGCGCACGAATGGGCGTGGATGCTCCAGTCGAATCGTCTGGAGGCTACAGTCTCCGGGGCGATTCGTGCGCACGAATCGGCGCGCTGCGTACAGCATGGCCCGGAAGGATGGACAATAGGCGAAAACAAACACCAGAACCCGTGACGTCACAAGCAACAGGAAAGGAAATCAACATGAAAACGAAACTCAACTACAAACTCGATTATGCCGGCGAACGCTTCGGCGGCGTGTACAAGGCCAAGATGTGCGCCCGCGAGACGGTGGATGCCCGCGAGATCCTGGAGACGGCGGAGGCGCTCGGAAGCATGAACCGTGCCCTTGTGCGCACCTACTTCATGGGTGCGCTGGAGGTTCTTGTGGCGGCGGCCGCCGAAACAGGCAAGATCATCCGCGTGGGCGAGTATCTCACGATCGAACCGCACGTACGCGGACGCTTTGCGGGGGTGGATGCCGAATTCGACCCGGCCCAGGGCCATTCGGTGGCTCTGACCGTAAAGCCCGGTACGCGGCTCAAATCTCCCAAGACGGCGCTCGTGCCGGAGAATGTCGTCAAGCCCATCCGCGCACGGGTGGACTCGGTGGCGTCTGACGGCGGCTCACGGCCGAATCGGCTCGTCTTCGGGCGCGACATCGTGGTGCTGGGGCGGAACCTCGACCTGCTGGAAGGGGATGCCGTCACCTGGCAGGTGAAGCTGCCGAGCATTCAGGATCCGGACGGCACCTGGCAACCTGGCGCCCAGTTCGCGGGCACGTTCGACGTGCTCGCGAACGACCCCTGTCTGCTCCGCCTGAAGGGGCCGGAATCGCTGCCCGAGACCGCCGTCGGCCGCACGCTCGATCTGGCCATCCATTCGCGTGGCGGCAATCGTGAGGCGTGTCGACGCCTGGTTGTGCGTCATTGCCACATCGAGCGCCCGTGCCAATCGGGCGATTGGGCTGTGCGATGATAAAATTCTGTTTTTGTGGTGGAATTGAGGTTGGGATAGGAGTATAATTACGCGAGGGTCGGCCTAGGCGTATATTGTCGGGGCGACTTGGAACAAGGAAGGAGTTGTGCTATGAATACGAAGAAATTCATGGGCGTGGGTTTGGCGTTGCTGTGGGCAGTTGCCGCCTGGGGCTACCAATTGAACGATTTCAGGTTTGAAAAGGGGGCTAATGTCTCCTCGGCCACGGTTGCCTACTGGAGCAACGGGGGATATAATGCCCAGACCAATCTCCTGAATGCTTCGGGGCAGATTGGTTTTGGTGCCGTGAATTGTGGGACTAAGCCCATTTGCGTCACGCAGATCGCCACCCCCAACGACAATGGCTACCAGGGGAAGTGGCGCGGGGTGATGCAGAACCTCACATCGGGCGTCGTCACCACGAATGGGCCCTTCCTTGCGGGGGCGGAATTCACGCCGCCGGAGTCGTCCGATGGCCGTATCCTGACGCTTGAGGTCTATGCCGAACCGCGTGTGTTCGATATTGCCTATGAGCCCAATGGCGGCTCAATCCGCGACTCGCGCTACTCACGCGAATATACGGCCTACACCTTTGGCACGGGGGTGACGCTGCCCAGTCCTGTGGAACGGTCGCCAATGGATGAATACTCGTTCCAGGGCTGGTTTGCCAATGCCAATCTTACGGGCTCGCCGGTGACGGCCGTGGGCGCGGCAGAGTATGGCAACAAGACGTTCTACGCGAAGTGGGCCACCAACAGCCATACGATTGTGGGTGTGGCCAGTCCCGTTTCCGGGGGTACGGTGACGGGTGCCGGCAGCTGCCTGTATGGCACCACGGCCACATTGACGGCGGTACCGAGTCTGGGGTGGCATTTTCAGCATTGGTCGGATGATGTCAACGCATTGGCCTGGCGTCAGGTGACGGTGACGCGCGATGCCCAGTACACCGCCGAATTTGTGCAGGACGAATACACCATCACGTTCGACAAACAGGGAGGCGTTGGCGGCAGCGAGTCCGTGAAGATCCATTACGGAGACGAACCTGGTTCGATTGTGGTACCGGAACGGGTAGGCTACACTTTGGGGGGCTATTTCTCGGCTGCCGGCGGAAAGGGAACGCAATTCTACAAGGGTGATGGTTCACGTGCCGGTGCCACATGGAATACGACCGCGGACGGTACGCTATATGCCTATTGGAGGGGTAACCCCTACACCATCAGGTTCGACGGTGCGGGCGCCACGGGAACCGTGTCGAATCTATCCGCGGAATATGGTACTCCTGTATCGCTGCCTGCGTGCACTTTCGGCAAGGCGGGCTATACCTTCGCGGGGTGGGCCACGGACAACGTGACCAAGACCGTGGTCTTTGCGGATAAGGCGCGTGTGTCGAATCTGACGACCACTAAGGATGCTACGGTTACTCTCTATGCGGTTTGGCGTGCGGGCAAGTACTATGTGGCCTTTGATGCGAATGGTGGCACAGGGGAAATGCCCGTGCAGGAATTCACCTACGATACGGCCACGAATCTGACGGCCAATGCCTTTACGCGTCACGGTTATGACTTCTATGGTTGGGCTACTCAGGCGACGACAAATCTTGAGGATGTGGTTTATGATGATGGTAACGCCCTATCCAATCTGACGGATCGGGTGGACTCCACAAACTTCTTCTATGCCGTATGGGGCCCTGAGCGCCTTGTCGTGACGCTGGATGCCGATGAGGCGAAAGGCGGCTACTGGGAGACGAATACATATAGTGCGGTCACGAATGTGCAGGTTGTCTACGGTGCGGCGTGGAATTTGCCCACCCCAGAGTCTACGGATTCTACCCTGACCTTCGTGCGTTGGCGGATGAAGAAAGGTGACGACTATTATGCCCTGCCTGAGAAGGTGCCCACGCGAGCCAACGGCGTCACGAACCTGGTGGCGCAGTGGGCCAGCAGCTTGTCGGCGGCGTTGGATGCGCCCGATCTGGAGTTTGCCGTTGGTTCTGCTGGCGTGGACGCGGCCTGGCATACGCAGTCGAACGTTTTCAATTATGCCGGTTCGGCGGCACAGGGTGGATATGGCGCGTTAATCATCAGCAATCCAGCAAAAGACGAAGTGACGCATAGTTATGCTTGGATGTCCATGGAGGTCCCCACGAATGGCGTATTGTCATTTGACTGGCGATTGGATTCTCCAAGTGCTGAAATTATTAACAAAGTTCCATCAGGTAATATATTGTATTTTGTGACTAACGTAACGGCGGTTAGCAAGTATACTACTCCCGTGTTGGCTCTGACAAATCTTGAAGGTCAGGTCTCGACCGAATGGCGTAGTAGTGTGTGGACTAATACGTCTGATGTGGCATGTGAAGTGGCTTGGGCATTTTTGCAGACAGGTTATGCCAGGAATTGCGGTGGTACGGGCTGGGTTGATCATGTCGTGTTGACGACGGGCACATCGCCTGCCGACTGCAATGTCATGCTGCCCGTTGACCTGGAGAATGTGACCGCGGCGTGGACTTCGGGCGATGGATCTGTGACAAACGCGATCGAGAACGCGCCATTTTCCGTGCCTTATGGAACAGAAGGCCTGAAGGTGATCTTCACGGCCGGGTCCGGCTTTGAGTTTGAAGGTGGTCAGGTCGCGGTTGCCTATGATGGTTTCGATTCACCGCTTACGGAAAACATCATCGTGGGCGAGGAATGCATACCGGCCCTACAGAAGGCTTTGCGCACGGTGACGCTGCCGGCCGACCTGGGCAAGTTGATTGTCGCAGGGTATCTGGTTGAAGATGAATCCACGACTAACAAGTTGGAAGGAACGTCATTTGACGTGCCGCGTGGTGCGGCGAATGTTCGCATCATCTTCACCCCTGTAGAGGGTTACGAGTTTGCGCCAGGCGCCAGCCCCGTCTATGCGTGTGCGTCGCCGATTGTCACCAACCTGACCCTGACCGCGGCGGATCTGCCGGCGGTCGTCAAGACACCGGAGGTGACGTTGCCGACGAGTCTGGGGAATCTGACGGCGGCTTATGTCTATGGCGCGGGTGCGGTGACGAATGCGGTTGCGGCAGGCGCCACCTTCTCCCTGCCGTATGGCACGGAGGGGCTGAAGATCATTTTCACGCCGGTGTCCGGATATGTGTTGGCGCCAGGTGCGTCCGCCGTCTACACGGGACCGTCGCCGTTGACGAATGACATCACCTTGACGGCTGCTGACTTGCCAGCTGTCGTCGCGGTGCGCACGGTGACGCTGCCGACGAACCTGGGGAATCTGACCGCGAGCTGGACCTCGGGTGACGGCACGGTGACGAATGCGCTGGCGGGTTCGTCGTTCACCGTCCTCGACGGCACCACGGGCGTGAAGGTGATTTTCACGCCGGCGGCGGGCTATGAATTCGCGCCGGGCGCGCAGGCCGTCTACGCCTGCCCGTCGCCCATCAGCGGGCATGTCACTGTGACGGCGGCAGATCTGCCGCAGGTCGTGTCGGCGATTTGCACGGTGACTTTGCCGGCGGATATCGGTAATCTCACGGTGGTGGGATACCAGATGGCTGGCGATCCCGCTACGCGGGCGTTGACCGGGAATGCCTTCACGGTGCCCAGGGGCGCCACGGGCGTGAAGATCGTGTTTGCGCCGGCGGAGGGCTACGAATTCGCCGATGGGGCATCGGCCGTCTACGCCTGCCCGTCGCCGCTGCTGACGGATGTCGCCTTGTCGGCCCGTGATCTGCCGGCGGTGGTTAAGGTTGTGCCGCCAGTTGTGGATCCTGCGCTGTCCGATACGGCGGATGCCGGCTTGCCGGCCACCTGTGTGGCCGCCAATGCGGCGGGCAGCTATGTGTGCTGGCTGACCAACACGGCCGGCCAGGTGGTCGCGACGGCTGTCTGCAAGTTGGGCAAGCCCGCCAAGAAGACGGGGCTTTGCAAGGTGACGGTCAAGATCGCCAATGCCCTGACGGGCAAATCCGTGTCGGCCAAGGGACAGGGCACGGCTGTCGCGGACGAGCCGCTTGCGGTGACGCTGACCGGCAAGGCCACGGGGGACCTGATCTTCCAGGGCGATTGCGCGGTTGGCCAGGTGACGCTGGATGGCGTGGCCTATGGCGTGGCGGGCGGTCGCGTGGCCGACAAGAAACTGGACGCCACCGGGAAATACGCGCAGGTGGCCAAGCTTGCGGGTGCCTGGACGGCGGTGTGCGGCCCGGCGGCGGCGGATCGTGCCACGGTGGCCCTGCAGATCAAGAACACCGGTGCGGCCAGCGCCAAGATCGTCTTCGCGGACGGCAAGACGCTGAGCGTCTCCACGTTTGTGCTGATGGGCGCCAATGGCTGGGCTGTTGTGCCGATGGCGGTGGCCAAGGTGCAGCGCGGCGTGGCGCAGGCGCTGGGGGCGTTGTATTGGATTAAGCTGGATTCGCGTGAGGCGCAGTTGCGTGGGCATGGGCGTGACGTGGCGCTGGCGGCTGCGGCACGACTCTCGAAGAACGACATGAAGGCCGCCGCCGAAGACCTCAAGGTCTACGACGAGGCGTTTGCCGAGCTGCCTCAGGAAAAGGCCAAGCTCTCCTACACGGCGTCGAATGGCCTGATCAAGGGCTCGTTCAAGGCGTCCTTCACGGATGCGCGTGGGCGGCAGGCGATGAAGACCGTGAAGGTCTTTGCCGTGGACGTGGGCGGCGAGGTGGTGGGCTGGGCCTACCTCAAGAACTTCTTCAGCGGTTTTGTGGGCGAGGATTCCCTCTGGGAATGAGTCTGCGGACGGCCCAAAAAAACGCATTTTATCCTTGCCCAACGCCTACCCTGCGTGGTAAAATAAACATTTGGAATAGGACTTACTATACACTTGAAAGGCAATTGACAGAATGTTTCTGACGAAAATCATTCGTCGCGCATCGCTTTTGGCGATGCCGTTGGCGTATCTTCTGGTGGTCGGCTGCGACCGCAAGGAGGTTGCTGCGCCCGTCTTGCCGCAAGTGCCGGCGTCTCGTGTGGAGGCTCCGGAATTCCGCGAGAAGATGCGCCAGGATGCGGCGGGGCAGAATCAGGTGGCGGCGCGTCTGGCGGCGATAGAGGAGAAGATGGCCGCCATTCGCGCGCGCACCAAGGCGCCCGAGGCGGATCCCGAATGGAAGCAGCTTGTGGCGGCGCGCGAGGCGTGTGCCGCCGAGATGAAGGAAAAGCTCAAGGGCACGCGTGCGGATGCACGTGCCGCCTTGCTGCAGCAGGCTGCCGACAAGGCGGCCGTCGCGGCTGGGCATGCGGTCTATGCGACCGAATCCAACAAGGGCAAATGATTTCAGACGGAAGAGAAGAGAGGCGGTAAAGAATGAACATCACCAAGAAGTTCGGAATTCTCGCAACGGCTTTTGCGGCCCTTGCCGCGTTCGTGCCGGGCACGGCGCAGGCGGCGGGCGACATCCGCAGCATCGACGCGGTGGCCACGGATTCGCATACTGAGGACTATGGGTCCGCGAATCCTGTGCATGTGGGGCAGAAGATCAAGTTCGAGATCCGTCTCCTGAACACCAACGGCGCGTCTCAGAAGCTGCATAGCGTGAGCAGCCCGTGGATGCTCAAGTGCAATATGCCGAGCTGGGAAGCCACCGCGCAGATGTTCCCGCTGCAGGTGGGGCTGTGGATGGGCGGCCATCGCGCGTGGGCTACGCTCGAGTCCATCAAGCCGCTTTCGGCCGTCTATGCCGACAATGACGTGCATTCCTCCTTTGACGACCAGATTCCCTTCGCCGACCGTCCGTTCTACACGCGGATGATCTTCTCCTACGAGGTGCAGCCTGGCGACATCGCGATGCCCGTCAAGTTCTGCAATCCCACGGGCACGGGGGTGATTCAGGAGGGGCAGGAGCTTAGTTTCAACAACACCCTCTATTGGTCTGTGGTGGATTACTTCACTGGTAATGCCTGTTCCTTCACGATGGGTGCGAGTCCCCTTGATGCGCCCAGTGGCGATAATGACACGCCTCCGGGCTGGAATGTCTTGAGTGCCCAGAACTATGAGAACCTCGCCAACTGGGATCTCTCGCAGACAGGCCTCTCAAAGATCGGCTTCTTTGTGCAGACCGTGGACTTCGACGGTGACGGCGATCCCTGGCGCACGATTCCCGCGGGCTCCAGCAATCCGAAGGAAGGCGCGCCCGTTGTCGCGATTCCGGGCAATGTGGCCGAGAACACCACCGTCTATGTGTGGACGGAGGACAAGGACATCGTCCGCGTCAACAATGGCAAGAACGAGCAGACCTACACCGTCAAGGATCCTGCCACCGGCACCACGAAGGACTATCTCGTCTACACGCTTTCCATCGCGAACGACACGTCCGTCACCTTCAAGTTGCGTGCTGACGCGGCGGCGACGCCCGGCAGCTCCACAAAGGTCTATCTCGCCTCTACGCCCACGAATGTGTGGACCACGGCGGGCGTGCTGATCACGAACTTCACCTCGCGCGTCGTGGCGGTCTCCGAGCCCGAGCTGCCCGGCATCTCGTTGTCCATCGACCCCAAGAGCATTACCTGCGACAACAACCATGGCGCCGTGAAGGCCCAGCTCACGATTGAGCCGTCGCAGACGTTCACGGAGGAGTTCAGCGTCGATCTCGCCGCCACGTATGACACGGTGGGCGGCGAGCCGGTGCCTGCCGGCGTGATTGGCCTGTCCACTGACATGGACGGCGCCACCGACTTCGCCACCTCCATCCATATCGCTCCGGGCCAGGAACGACAGACGGTGTATGTGTTCGGCCTTGGCTTCAACGACAGCCTGCCCAAGACCATCGTCTTCAAGCCGTCCATCTCGACCAGCAGCACTGCGGCCCAGGCGTTTTACACGGGCACGATGATGCCCACCACGCTTACGGTGAAGGAGTCGAAGCCCGTCATCGCGGAATGCCCCGGCTCCATCGAGGCCGTCGCGAGCGCGGACTATCTGCTCACTCTCAAGCTGGAGGACAGTTACGCCAACCTCAAGGGCGCCTACACCATCAAGTGGATTGACGACACCTCCAAGGGCACTGAGGACTCGAAGTACAAGGAGCTGGTCTCCGCCAACCCGCTCGTCCCGAACGAGGATGGTGAGGTCACCGTCACGATCAAGTATTCGAAGGAAGGCGAGAAGACGAGCCGCATCAAGGTGATTGGTCCCGACGGCAACGCCTCCGACTACGTGGAGTTCAAGGCCAATGTCGCGGGCGCGCAGACGGCGACCCTGCTCACCAATCGTGAGGCCGAGGACAACTACCACGTCTACGGCGAAGGCGAGAAGGTCCAGAACGTCCGCATCGAGCTCAAGAACTGGGTGAACGAGACGGGCGCCGCGCTCTACGCCTTCCTCGTGCCCACCAACACGTATGCGGAGATGTCGATGGACGCTCTGCTCTCCAAGGAGAAGGTGTTCACGACCACCGCCGCGTCGCGCGGCATCAAGATCGCGGCGGGCGACACGCTCTCCACCACCACGTCGTTTACGATCCTCGACAATGCGGAATATGAAGACCCGATTGAGTTCGCGGTCGAAATCCGCACCAAGCAGGCCTATGACGACCCCACGGGCGAGCGCGTGATCTTCGTTTCGCCTGAGGACTCCAGCGCCAACTACATCGATGTGACCAACTGCCCGCCCAAGTTCAAGACGCTGGGCATCAAGGGCGGCGCGCTGGCCGTCAACAACGGCACGGCCACGGGTGTCGCGCTTGCGGCCGAGCAGGGCGTCACCAAGACGTTCGAATGGACGGCGAGCGACGTGGCGGCCGACATGCCCACGCTGAAGACCAAGTGGACGATCACGAAGCCCACGGGCGGCATCGAGACGTTCGCCGCCATGGCGGGCAATCCGGCCGACCTCGCCTTCCAGTACAAGTTCGCGCTGAAGGGCGCCTACACGGTACAGGCCCAGATGTGGGACAAGGACATGGACGAAAACGACGAGGAGAGCTGGACCACCATACGCTTCTACGTGAACGTGGGCGAAGCGCCGGCGCTCGGCTTCTCCTTCCCGAACGGCACGGTTGACGGCTTCCACTATGGCGAAAATGCCATCGACCTCAGCGTCGACGACTACTTCCGCGTGGGCCCGCTCACGCCCGCGACCGATGACATCACGATCATGGTCAAGGCCACCTCGCTGGGCGATGGCGTGTTCCAGCTCTACGGAGCCGATGCCGACGGCTGGGTGACGCTCACGATTCCGGCGGGCGTCACGCTGGATGCCGACGGCGATGGTACCTACACGCGCGTGGACCTCGCGTCCATGGACGGCACGGCGGCCTCCGCCAAGAAGGGCACGGGCGTGAAGCTTGAGGTGAAGTGTGTCACGAATGTGCTCAGTCCGGACGGCATTCCCTACTCCGACTACTTCAAGCCCGTGTCGGTCGAGGCGTATGTCGACAACCGTCCGCCGACGCTCGTCGCCGAGAGCGAACCCGCCATCGTGGGCACCAACACGTCGGTGCGCGTTTCCGCGAACCAGACGATCACAATCAGCTGGGAGGTGACGGATGTCGCCAAGGATCTTGAGACTGGCCTCACGCTCAAGTGGGCGGGTGTGCCTACCGATTTTGCCTACACATCGGGTTCTGAGACCTCGGCTGAAGGTTCGGCCGCCTTCTCTTTCTCCGGTGCGGGGGCGCATACGGTGAGCCTCTATGTGCGCGACAAGGACAAGGGCGTCAGCGAGACCTACAGCTGGACGTTCCATATCGCCCCTTCGCGTGACGCCTATCTGATTCCGCTGGGCCCAGATCGCAATGGCCAGTCTTCCCTCTCCTCCATCTATGCGCAGGCTGACGGTCTGGGTGCGGGCTACGTGTACGCCGAAGGCTCGGGCTCCTTCACGAAGGCGGCTGGATTCTGGCATTACTACAGCTTCACGATGGCCGAGTCCCAGCCGACGTTCTTCGCCACGGGCTATGGCGTGGGCGATGTCGACAACGGTTTGCTCTCCGACTATGACAATCCCATCGACCCCAACGGCAACAACAGCAACGCCGGTACCCTGACCAGCTTCTTCAAGTACGACGACAGCAAGCTCAGCGAGCGCGGCAAGAAGGATAGCTTCTTCTACGCGTGGGTGTATAATGCCTCGGACGAGGGTGGTGCCATGACGGGCACGGCCTATCCGTCTCCGGCGCTCGGCAAGGGCGTCATCGCCAAGAAGACCTTCAAGCTGCCGAATGAGGCCGAGTCCAATGAGGATGGCGGCGAGGCCGCCTATCCGAAGCTCACGCTGGAGGCCGTCTTCGCACGTGAGTTCTATGCGGAAGACAACATGGGCGACATCAATGCCGACGGTGTGCCGGACTTCTTCGCCAAGAAGTATGACCTCTACACGCTGATGGCGGCCAACAGCGGCAATAGTTCTGGAAGTGGTGACCAGCAGGCGGGTGGTCTCACGGACGGCATGGACGTCAAGAAGAACGTGGCCGCCTACAATGGTGACGAAAAGGGGGATGGCGCCGTCGCTTCGGGCGATGGCGAGGCCGGCTCGGCGGGCGATTTCCTCCCGCTCTGCTACGATGTCCCGGGCAGCTTCAGCTGGGCGCCGGGTTCGGCCTTCAAGGCCGTCACGGAAATCCGCGGTTTCCACGAAGGCCTGAATGAACCGGGCGTTTCGGACATTTCGCTTTCCGAGGCCGAGCGTGTGGCTTTGACACATGCGTTCGAGGTGGCGAAGGCCATGGGCCTTGATCATGGCTGTACGGATGCCGAAGACTGGATGACGAAGGGCTATTGGTCGCCCGAGACGCAGCGTGCCTCGGTGTTCGGCGAAGAAGTCAACGTGAAGCGCTGTGACCCGACGCTGCAGGACACGGATGCGGACGACATTCCCGACGGCTATGAGTACTACATCTGGTACATGGCCAAGATCGGCACGCTGCGCGCGGATGGTATGCTGGAGAAGATGACGGGGCTCCGCTTCAACCCAGAGACGCCCGGTAGGGGGGATGTCATCCCCGCCGAGGTGGTAGCGCAGGCGTTCAATCCCGTGGAGCCGCGTCCGGCAGGGACTGGCAAGGGTCGCACGGCGGTGGCGAAGCTGCTGGACGGCACGACGTTCGCCTACAGCCCCACCGACTTCGATGAGGACGGCATCCCGGACTGGATGGAAGTTGCTCTCGGCACCAATCCAGCCAGCTGCGACACGGATGGTGACGGCATCTCTGACTACTTCGAGGTGATCTACGGTACGGATCCGTGTGACCCCGTGGATGGTGACCGCACGGCGCACTGGTCAAAGAGCAATCCGGATCGTGACTTCATGGCGCTCGCCAAGACGGAAGCGCTTTACACTGTGGTGGGGCTTTCGGATGGCACCTATTGGGCGTTTGGCGCAGAGGAAGTTGCCGACTTCGTGGAGCCCAGCGACACGACGATGGCGGCCTCCACGACCATCGGTGAGGTGACCTACTATTTCGCCAGCCTGCCGAAGACCTATGCCGATGGGGCGGCCACGCGCCTCCTCTTCGATACGGTGGGCTACCGTGAGGCGGAGATCGGCGGCGTGAAGTACGCCGTTACCCCCACTAATTTCCCGGCCTGCACGGCTTTGGAGATCACCGATCTCACCTCGGCCGGCGGCGGGACGGATCCCACCGATCCCGATCCTGGCGCTGATCCCGACCCCGATCCTGGGGCTGGTGATGACGATGCCGGCGCAGTGGCCCTCGCCAAGTGGAAAACGGGCGCCAAGGCTCTGCCGACCTTCGTGTACGGCGGCCAGGAATTTGTCCCGGCCTGCACGAACATCAAGGACAATGCGGAGACCGAGCTGAAGTGTGCGAACGGCACCGTGATGACGGACTATGTGAAGGGTACGCCGTTGACACTCATCCACAATCAGGTCTATTCCGAATATGGCTTCGATCCGCGCACGGCGTGGACGATTGACGACTTCGGCTATGTGGGCAGCCGTTGGCACAAATCCAATTCGCAGAATGCGGGAACAGAGGGCGCTACGGGCTTGGCAACGAACACGGTGCCCTACACCTCGCGTGACGAATATCTGCTTTCGGATTACATGCACCATGTGCAGAAGGTGCCTTTGACGACGGAGTCCTATCTCCATTTTGGCGTCACCACCTGCCCGTATCAGATGTATGCCGTGACGAATGCCATCAATGAGGCGGACAACAAGATCGTCTACGGTGCCGACACGGATGGCGACGGCATTCCCGACGGTTGGGAACTCTACGTCGGGCTCGATCCCAACAACGCGGATGACGCAAAGCTGGGTAGTCTTGACGATGATGGCCTGGTGCCGCTGGACGAATACGCAGGTACCGACTCCTGCTATGCCTACACGAACCTCTTCGACAAGGCGGACAATCTCATCTACGTCGAGGTTTCGTCGATCACGAAGAACAATCCCGGCACCAACAAGGGCTGGTACAACAAGTTCTTCCCGACAGATCCGTATGATGCCGATACGGATGGCGATGGCCTGAAGGACGATGCCGAAGGCAAGTCGTGGGAGGGTTCCGTTCCGGTTGGCCGTACGAACCGGAAGGTCACCTTCAATTTCATCTACGGCGATGTCGACGAACTGGTGGACAACGGCAGCTGCTGCATCCGCGGTGGTGGCCTGAACCCCTGCACGGTCGATACGGACCAGGACTTGCTCCCTGACGCGTGGGAATACGAGTTTGCCGGCTGGATTGTCAAGAAGGAGGAAAGTGGTGTCGGCTCCTACATCGAAGGCGGCATGGACGGTACCTGGAGTCAGGATGCCTGTACGGGCATGGGCACCAAGGTGGACGATGGCAACGCCGAGGTCTCGTCCGCCACGGTCATCGACCCTCGTGCGGGCGTACAGCGTGACTATGACTTCGACCACGATGGTCTCCAGAACTACCAGGAGTACCTCGTTCAGGCGGTGCGTCATTTTCGCTTCGACGATTCGGAGACGCCGCTGATGGGCCGTCTGCCGACTGGCCAGTTCATTGGCTTCCTGCCGATGCAGACATTTGACGGCACAGCCTTCTTTGAGACCTGCCGTGCGGCTGGCTTTGATGGTTCCTCCGCCTGGAAGTTCCGCGAGCTTGGTTACTTTGCGCGTCCGCCGCACGAGTGGGACCGTTTGGCCTGCAACGAGACGGGCAACAAGAATGTGATCAACTACGCCGATTGGGAAGGCACCGGTTACCGCATCATGCTGCGTCCGCAGGGGCTTGCCTTCGACTCGACACCAGATGAAGAAAAGCGCGTAAAGGCCTCGGGCTACTGTTGCACGGATCCGCGCAAGTGGGATACGGACAACGATGGCATGGACGACTACTACGAGCTCTTCCACGGCCTCAACCCGCTCTTTGGCGGTGTCACGGATCCGATGACGGTTCAGGATGAGACCGGCAATGTTACGGACGTGATCGGCTTCAAGTATGGCCAGATCGGCGCCTGCATCAATGCCTGGACAGGTTGGGGTGGCCTTGCGCCGGTGGTTCCGGACTATGATGCGATGAAGTATCCATGGATGATCGGCGACGCCAACTGCGATGCGGACGGCGACGGTCTCCGCAACTACGAGGAAATGCTGCTGGTCAACATGACCTCGCCGATGCCGACGCACACGGACCCGACGCCGTTGTGGATGACGGATACGACCATCGCCAACATGGCGAGCTTCACGGCCCAGTACTATGGCATGGATCCGTACCAGGAGGAGCCGGACATCCTGGCCTATCCGTGGGCTTTGCGTTGGCGCACGAACTTTGGCGCGACCAATGGCCAGATGCTCGAGAAGGGTATGCACTACATGTTCTCGTTCGAGGAGAACGAAGGCTACGACACGGACCATGATGGTATCCCGGATGCGGGAGAACTCACGAAGAAGGTGGATTCGCCGTCCGACCCGCTTCTCTACGCGGATCCCAACCGCCGTCAGGCGATGTGGTTCCCGGGCGAGAAGTCTGCCGTCGTGTCGAGCTCGGGTACGCAGCAGCGCACGTTGAGCACGTCCTACGATTTGCTGCGCCAGTTCACCGTCGAGTGCTGGATCAAGCCGGAGCTGGTGGGCGGAGCCGAGCGCATCATCCTCGAGCGTGTCTGCAGCTATGGCCCGTCGACGCTCAACAACAGCACGAGCGTGCTGCGCGCCAACTTCCGCCTGGGTATCGATGCGGATGGTTGCGTGTTCGGCGAAGTCCAGGGTAACACGGTCGACTCGGAGAGTGTGCGCATCACCTGCACTCAGCCGGTCGAGGCGGATGCCTGGGTCCATTATGCGCTGACGTATGACGGTAACCTCCTGGCGCTCTACAAGGACGACGACGAGACGCCGGTGGCCAAGGCGGCGAATGTGGGCGTGATCCCAGCGAACGGCATTGTCGCCGTTCTGCAGGAAGGCGACGGCAAGGGCGTGGATGTCTCCGGTGTGATGCAGGGACGCTATCGTACCATTCCGTGTGCATTGGTGATCGGCGCTGCGGCCAAGACCGAGAAGGCGCTTGATGTGGTGGCGGCGGCTAAGGAGTCCGGTGGTGGCCTGGGCATCAGCTTGGGCGGCAGCACGGGCGTCTGGGCCGACTTCGGCGACTTCTACAAGGGCTATGTGGATGAAGTCCGCGTGTGGGATGGCGCGCGTACGGCGGCGCAGATTGTGGCCGACTATCGGAAGCGCTACACCACGGCGGAGATCAAGGCCATGCGTGATGATGTCTTCCAGTATTGGAAGGCCGGTGGTGTGCGGAACAATCACACGGGCGGCGTGGTGTTGCCGGCCGAATTGCTGCAGCACTACAACTTCGTGACGCTGCCAGGTGCCGTCAACGAGACGGACGTGGCGCTGGAGCCGGTTGACTTCTCGAAGAGCGTGCTCGACAACGTGCGGGTGGATGGCAATACGCTTGACCTGTACTGCGGTTGGTGGAATGCGCTCAAGACGCACAGCACGGTCTACCGCAATTACAATCTGGTGCCGTGGATTCCCAACGCGGTTGCGCATCTGCCACTGATGGACGGCTCGGTCGTCGATTCGCAGTACTGGAGCGAGAATTTCGCGGGCGTCACGCCGGTCGCGGCGGCGTTCCCGAATTCGGCCAATCCGTACCCCTACTACAACTTCGGTGCGGATCGCATGTACCACTATGAACGGCTCGTGATGTTGAGCGCGACCAACGAGGTCTTCGCCGGGTTCCGCGATCTCTACGGCTTCCAGCTGCGCAGCGACTTCGTGGGTACCTCGGATCTGTTGCCCTTGGGCGGCGCTTTCGCCAAACGGTGCGCCGACTACTGGGACAACGGTGGCGCCATGGACGCCTGGTCGCAGACGGGCCGCGACTCCGACGGCGATGGTTTGCCGGACTGGTGGGAAATGCTGTACGTCCTCGACATCGACGATGCGTCCGACTGGAAGGCGTTTGTTGACTACGAGGGGCGCAGAATTCCGGCCTGGGAAGCCTATCAGCGCGATCTGGCGAAGGGCATGCTGCCGAGCGGCGGCATCGAGGCGCAGTATGCGTCGAAGGCGGATGCCGACGGCAATGGCCTGCTGGACTGGTGGGAGAAGATCTATGGCTTCGCGGGCGAGTCGACATCGGGCGACCATGACAATGACCAGCTTTCCAACTACGCCGAATATCTGATTGGCCAGTGCTTCACCAAGTGCAATGGCACCAATCGGGCGGCGGGTTCCGAGGGCGAATTCAAGGCTTTGGATCCCACGGATAAGTATACCTACCGCCAGGAAGGGCAGCAGGTGCCCGACTACTTCCTGCGCGTGGGCTCGCTTTATCTCGGCGAGATGTTCACGGACCATGACTTCGTGGAGGACTGGTGGGAGGCCACGAATGCGGTGGCGTACACGTCCCGTTTCGTCTATGATCCGCAGAACGATGCCGATGATGATGGCTGGAGCACGTTTGCGGAATGCCGCTATGGCTTCTGGAAGACGTTCTTCGCCGCCGACCAAGTCACGCAGTGGGTGGAGTCCAATCTCCAGCAGAGCTGCCGTCCTGAGCCCACCATTGCGGCCAAGGTCAGCTACCATGGTGCCCAGAACGTGGAAGGCCGCGGCTTGGTCATTCGCGTCTCGCCCGACAATCGCCATGTCAGCGATGCCCAGTTCGTTGTCCCTGGCAGTGAGCTTCAGCTGGGTGCCATTGCGGGCACCGACCTGAAGGGTGCGCCCTATACTTACGCCGGTGGTCTGCAGCGGCAGACCGACTTCATCGGCGCATTCCGTGAAGGGGCAGTCATTCGTGGCCGGCTCCACCCGGGCAGTGTCTTGCCGGGCGATTCGCTGGCCTTTGAGCAGGCCGAGATGGCATCGGAGAATACCTATGTGTGGAATTACAACTGGTACACCGAAAACGGCTGGAGTGTGTTCCCCTGGGATCGCAGGACGGGGACATTCGAGGAATATCGTCAGGAGCTGATGCGCTATCCGCACATTCAGCTGGAAGACGTGGAACTGACCTGGAACAAGTTCACGCGTGTAATGGCGGATACGGAGTTCCACTATGGTTCCATCCTCTGGGTCGATACGTCCGGCAGTTCGTCCAACAGCGTGACAACGGCCCAGCGCCAGATTGGTCGCGTGAACTTCCGTACGGGTGAGTATGAGCTGGACATGAACACGATTGCGGCCTGCGCTGGCGGGGCGTCGGCGTTGCGCGCCACGATCTTCCGCGTCACCTATGCGACGCGCATCAGTTCCTACTTCCCGCAGACGCTTTACCTCTCGAAGCCCCAGTCTGGTTATGTGCGCGAGGGCCGGAACATTGTCACGGCATTCATCGACATGAACCGTGATGGGCAATGGACGCCAGGCGAGCCGTTTGGTGCGGCTGAAACCTCGGTGGGCTGGTGGCAGACGTCCGTCGAGATTGAGCTGACGGACACGGCGCCGCAGATGGCCCGTTACGACCTCACTAAGTACATGACGACGGGTGGTTCCGGTAGTGGCGACAATGCGTCGGCCTACACGGATCGTGACGCCGTCGGCTATCCTGAGGCCAACATCAATGTGTTTGCGTCCACCTTCTCGAACTCCATCCCCGCAACGGTGCTCCGTGTACGCGTGATCCGCACGCAGATCAATCGCCAGGATTCGCCGAGCTATTCGTCGGCTGTGGTGTTGGATCGTACCTTCAACGCCAGCCAGCGGCCTTTGATCACGGAAGCTGATCTGGTTGCCGAAGGGCTCTTTGACCTGGACTGGGGCACGTTGGCGCAGGCTTGGAATGGTGGATTCTCGGGTCTCTCCAGCGCAAGTTATCGCGTAGTGGTTGGTGACGGGCCGATATCCGGCGAGGTTCTCAACGCCAGCCTGCCGGTGGCTTTCGTGAACGTGTTCGAGACGGGAATGCGCGCCACCACCACCGCCCATACGGTGGGCTTCGGTTCGCCCAACGGCCTTGTGGATGCGGGTGCGCCGACCTTCACCTGGCGTCATGACAATGGCGTCAAGGACTATCCGGCGTTCCAGCTGCGCGTGTGGAAGGCGGACGGCACGACGCTCGTCTACGATTCCGGTATCCGCCGTGCGCCGGCGCGCAATGCGCAGGGTGTCTACTCCTGGACGGCGCCGCTCTATGCGGGCATGATGACGCCGCAGGGTGTGGTGTTCTCGGCGCAGGAAAACTACCAGTGGGCCGTCTCGATGTTGGACGCCAAGTACACGGAGTTCAACACAAGTGAACCCAAGAGCACGTTCCGCTTGAACACCACGGGCGAGACCACGCTCAGCGACTATGGCCGTATTGCGGTGCAGGTGAAGTACTGCGGCCCGGCCACGGTTGCGACGACGGCCGTGCAGGGTCTTCTCCACGTGGAGGCCTTCACGACGCCGGACTTCAGCGGCATGCCTGCGGGCGCAGCCTATGTGGCGGATATCGCCACCTTGGCGTCGCCGAGCAACCTTGACGTCAACGCCACGATCACGGGCCTGGCCAAGGATGGCACCTACTACATCCGCGCGTGGATTGACACGAATGGCAACTATGCGCGCGACAATTGGGAGTCGTGGGGCTATGCCAACTATGTGGGCACGGACGTGAAGGCCATCTACAGTCCCAAGGACTATAGGGTCGACTCCACGGCCACCGTCTACATCGAGGATACCGACATTGACAATGACGGCTTCCCGGATGTCTACGAGTGGGAACAGCAGGGCAATCTGGACGACATCGGGCCGATCGCCAATGCGGGTACGCCGGGCACGATGTTCGCCAAGGTCAATCCGGATCTCCTGAGCGCGCTCAGCGCCTACGCCAATCTGGATGCCCAGAGCGCGTCGTCGGTGCTGCCGGTGGTGCGTCTGATGAGCGCGGTCGCGGCGCCTTCGCGTACGCAGAGCGCGGCAGTCACGCTGCTCTCGGGCGGTGCGGTTTCGCAGATTGAGACGGATGCCTCGGTGACGATCGTGTCCTTCTCGGTCGAGAACGGCATCGTGGTGACGGTGGATGCCTCGGCCAACACGGGCACGTCGCTGCTCACGGTGGATACGTTGCCTGTTGAGTGGAAGCTGCTCTACAAGGCGTCGCTGGTCGAGGCCGAGTGGACGGAGATCGCCTCGGATGTGGTCTCGGTCGAGGCCAACACCACGGGCACGAAGATCGACACCACGGCGATGGATGCCGCCATCAAGGCCCGCCAGTCGGCCGGCAGCGGCTTCTTCAAGGTCGTGGTCGGCGTCAAGAAGTAAGTCCCCCCGCTGCAGGCCGCCCCTTGGACGGCCTGCAGCTGTCGTCATTTCCTAGTTAACATCACCAGTTGTAGTTTGTGGTTGGTTGAAATGAAGAAGATAGAAAAGGTATTGGTCGTCAACTGCGGGTCAAGCTCGCTGAAGTTCCAGCTCTTCGACATGAAGGGCGAGGACATGCTGTGCAAGGGCCTCGTCGAGCGCATCGGCATCGACGGCTCGCGCCTCGTCTGCACGAAGACGGGCTGCGAGAAGATCATCCGCGAGATTCCGATGAAGAACCACGTGGAGGCGATCACGCAGGTGATGAACGTGCTGTGCGACCCCGAATGCGGCGTGGTGAAGAGCCTCAAGGAGCTCGACGCCATCGGCCACCGCGTGGTGCATGGCGGCGACAAGTTCGCGGCGCCCGCGAAGATCACGGCGGCGGCGAAGGCGCTCATCAAGAAGTGCGTGCCGCTCGCGCCGCTGCACAACCCCGCGAACCTGCAGGGCATCGAGGCGTGCGAGAAGGCGGCGAAGGGCGTGCCCAACGTGGGCGTGTTCGACACGGCCTTCCACCAGACGATGCCCGGCTGCGCCTACCAGTACGCGATTCCCCGCACGGTGGCGCGCAAGTACGGCGTGCGCAAGTACGGCTTCCACGGCACCTCGCACAAGTTCCTCACGCAGGCCGCGGCGGCCTGGCTCAAGAAGCCGCTCGCGAAGACGAACATCGTGACCTGCCACCTCGGCAACGGCAGCTCGATCGCCGCCGTCAAGAATGGCGAGTGTCTGGACACGACGATGGGCCTCACCCCGCTGGACGGTCTTGTGATGGGCACGCGCGCGGGCAACATCGACGCGGGCGCGCTCTTCTACCTCGCGAAGCAGGGCTACTCCATGGAGGAGCTTGACAAGATGCTCAACAAGGAGTCCGGCTTCCAGGGTCTCACGGGCGCCTTCGGCGGCGACACGCGCGACGTTGTGGCGAAGGCCGGCAAGGGCGAGATCGACGCCGTTGAGGCGCTGGAGATGTTCGGCCATCGGGCGGCGCTCTACGTGGGCGGCTACAACACGCTCATCGGCGGCGCGGACGCCATCATCATGGCGGGCGGCATCGGCGAGAACGCGGCTGAGCTGCGCGAGCAGATCGTCAAGCGCCTGGGCGCGCTGGGCGTGAAGCTGGACAAGAAGGCCAACAAGGCCATGTTCGGCGGCAAGTCGGGCCTCATCTCGGCGAAGGACTCCAAGATCCCCGTGGTGGTGATCCCCACGAACGAGGAGCTGATGATCGCGCGCGAGACGGTGAAGGTCCTGAAGGGCTAAAAGGTTAAGTTGACTTTAAATAAGGTTTGAGAAAATGAACGCTATTGAGACGATTATCTGGAAAGCTTCGGCGCTGAAGGGCACGGTGGTGCTGCCCGAGGGCATGGACGCGCGCGTGATCACGGCGGCGTGCGCCTGCGTGGACCGCAAGATCTGCACGCCGATTGTGCTGGGTACGGCGGAGGAGATCGCGGCGGCGGAGACGACCGCCGGCCTGAAGCTCGCGGACCGCGGCATCCAGGTGATCGACTACACGCAGGGCGACGCGGAGCTGGAGAGCGCCTACCTCGAGGCGTGGAACGCCAAGGAGTCGAAGAAGCCGGCCGAGAAGCAGAAGATCATCGACCTCGCCGCGGCGCAGAAGACGCTGCGCACGAAGCGCATCTACTTCGGCGGCATGATGGTGAAGCTCGG
>JAKSOW010000032.1 GCA_024405395.1 Kiritimatiellia bacterium
CAGATGCGGGAGCTGCGCCCCATGGCCGGCTATGAGGCGGCCATGAAGGCCTACAAGGACCATCCCGCCATCTGGATGATCGATTACATCGACGAACCGAGTGCGCGCGACTATCCCTACATCGGCGAAGTGACGGCTTTTCTGAAGAAGGCAGTGCCGGCAGGTGTGCTTCCCTACATCAACCTCTATCCGAACTACGCCTCGGTGGTGGGCAATACGGGGGCACAGACCCGCAATCAGCTTGGCACCGCCACGTATGCGGAGCATGTGGAAGCCTATCGCCGTCACGTGGGGCTTGACTATGTGTGTTTCGACTTTTATCTCTACTCGGCGAAGGGGGCGGCACGCGCCAAGAAACTGGAGGCCTTCTACGCCAATTTCGAGGATCTGGTGAAGATCTGCCGGGCGGAGGGCAAGAGCCTCTGGTACATTCCGCAGGTGAATTCCGCGATCAAGGAACTGTGGCTCAGCGAGAACCATCTGCGCTTCCAGGCGTTTCTCGCGATGTGCTATGGTGCCGAACAGATCGACTGGGCGTGCTGGAGCCGTCTGCCCAGCGGTGAGACGGCCGACATGCCGGGGCTCACCGGCTGGTGGTGCAACAACGTGCTCGACCTTTCTGGCAACCGCACCGAACAGTACCAGAAGCTGAAGGTTGTGAATGCCGAGATTCGCCGTCTTGGGCCGGCCTACATGAAATACCGCAACGTCGCCACACGGCGCGAAGGGGCGTTCACGATCGGCGAAATGGTCGCCCGCCGCGGCAAGGGACGGGCTCTCTTCGTGTTGCGCAGCGACGATCCCTTCGACGAAAAGCCCCTGCAGGGCGAGTACCGCTTCAAGGCGGATGGCCCGGTGAAGGTCACCGCCAACGGTGGCGCCGTGAAGGCCGTGAAGAACGCGGATGGCACCTATTCGATCCCGCTCAAGTCCAATGCCGCCGCGCTCATCGAATTCACGGCGGAAGGGGATGCGGGCGTTTCGGCCGCCGAATGGCTCTTCAACGACGCGAAAAAACCGTTTGTGGGGGCGGTCCAGGGTGGTGAACGCGGCAAGGCGTTCGGCCTGGAGGTGTTCACCGCCAAGGGGAGCGACATGAACCTCTGCCTTACCGTGGCGAAGAAGGGCCAGCACGCGGAGGCGTTTCCGTTCCTCGCGATTCGCTATCGGCTGCTGAGCCGAATCGGTGGGGCGGCGGTGTTCTTCGACACCGACACGATCGGCGGCTTCACCGACAAGGCCTACACCCCGTTTGGCGTGAAGGGGGATGGCGTTTGGCACAATCTGGTGGTGGACATGCGCACATGCCGCAACCGCAACTACGCCGGCGAATTGAAGGCCCTGCGCCTCGACATTCCGAATCCCACCGCCGAGGGCGATCGGCTGTGGCTTTCGCGTGTCGGACTCTTCGCCGAGGCCGCCGAAGCGGAGAAGTTCCTGGCCGCCGCCGATGAGCGCGAGGACTTCCTGCTCGACACCGACATCGCCGGGCCGCATTTCCGCGCGGTGATCCCCGGCGGCACAGTCTCGGCGGGCTTTGACCGCAAGGCCTTTTCGCTCGTGGAGGGCCCTGTGCCGACCGGCGAGGGCGCGCTGGCGGTGACGTGCGAGGGCGAAGTGGTCCCCTCTGAGGTCAACAGTCGTGGCTTTGCGTGGTATGTGGCGGCGAAGCCGGGCAAATATGCGCTGGCGCGCGTGCCGTCTGCCGCCGTGAAGCCGCTGGACGCGAAGTACCGCGAGCATTTCGGCTGTTCCTCGCCGAAGGCGAAGAGCCGGGACTATTTCGCGCGTGAGCATCTGCGCATCGCGGGCTGGACGCTCTTCCAGAACGCGCAGTGGGATCGCCGTCTCGTGGAGGACTTCGTTGAGTGCGGGCTGGATTGCCTCATCGGCAGCGCCTTCGAGTCGCGTCTGCTTACGGCGGCGGACGAGCTCGGCATCGAGGTGATCCTTTCGCCGCGCACGTCGGCCACCACGCATCCCGAGAGGCACGCCCTTGAGTTCGCCGACCATCCCTCGTATGTGGGCGACTATTTTATCGATGAGCCCGGCAGCGACTCCTTCGCGCAATGGGGCGAGAAGGCGCGCCGCTATGCCGCCGCCACCGGCAAAATCCCGTTCTTCAATCTGCTGCCCATGTACGCCAACGCGGCCCAACTGAAGTTCGGCGCGAATGCGGCGAAGATCGAGTACTACGACCCTGACCCGGATCTCTTCCGCAAGTACTGCGAGGCCTACTGCGACAAGATCGACACGCCCTACATCTGCACTGACATCTATCCGCTCAACTGGGTGCGCGGACACAAGACCACGTATCGCGACTATGTGGAGTCCATCAACGTGATCGCCTCCGTGGCGCGTCGGCGTAACCGCGAGTTCTGGTGCTGCATCCAGCCCTTTGGCTGGATCGCCTCCAAGCGCAGCCCCAACGCCGCCGAATTCCGGTGGCAGGTGTATACGATGCTGTCCTTCGGTTGCCGCAACCTCATGTGCTGGCGCTATGCCGGCTACCGCGAGGGCTTTCCGGCGCTCACGGACGCGAATGGCGTGCGCTCGCCCACCTGGTACGAGGCGCGGCGCGTGTTTCGCGAGGTGCGGAAGTTCGGCGACCTCTACTGCACCTACCGCAATCTGGGTGCGTTCACTGTGAACTGCACGGACAAGACGCCCTATCTGCGCATGACCGGCGAATATCACGATTTCGGAACGATCAGCAAGATTGTATGCGACGAGCCTCTGCTTGTGGGCTGCTTCGATTCGAAGAAAGACGGCTCCAAGGCATTCACGCTGGTGAACATGACGGAACTCGAGAACGACCGCGAGATCTCGCTGAAGGTGGCTGTGGCGGGCGGCCGTGCGACTGTTTGGCGTCGCGGCAAGCCTGAGACGAAGGTTGCCGATTCCACAGGCTTTATTGCGATTGATCTGGATGGCGGCGAAGGCGTTTTCGTCACAGTGCCGTGACATATTGGTCGTGTGTGGGTAAAGGCCGGCGAAAATGCGATAAGTTGCATTATTGGTGAGATATTCGTGTGTTTGTTGCGATAACGGCGTTTCCTGTTCGCTTAATATTCGCATTCCGTTCGTAATTCGTTCGCAATCGTTCGCATTAAAAGCGAACAGATGCGAACGATTTACGAACGAATTGCGAATGAAATGCGAACGCGGATTCTTCAAAACGAAAAAATGTGCGTAACTATTGCGCTTTAATGTCATATAATGCGGAATTTTTGGGTTGAGCTTCTGAAAAGTCGCACACGCAGGAGTTCTTGTACCCGCCCCTGTGATCTCGGGTACCCGACTTCATTCTTTCAGGTACCCGACTTCGCAGTCTCGGATACCCGACTTCGTAGTCTCGGATACCCGGCATTGGCGTTTCGGGTAACGGACTTCAAGTGTCCGGCTAGGCGGCAGAGACAGATGCCCCTTGCCTTGATCCTGTGCCGCCCAATGGGCGAGGCGAAGATTCGTGCGCACGAATTTCTTTTGGCCCTACAGTCGGCGAGCGTTGCCCCTACAGTCGGCGTTACGATTCGTGCGCACGAATTGCCGTCGTTCCTAAAGGGGCCCGCCCCGGCCAAAAGTAAACGCATTTTTCTGCTCTAGTCAGCCTCTTGTTTTTGGTATAATTATGATTATGAACTTCAAACGCATATTCTACCTTGTCTTGGGTCTCGTTGCAGGTACGGTCTTTGCCGACCCCGTCACTTGGTATGTCGATGCGGCCAATTATGGCAAGGCGGATAATGATGGTTCTTCCGCTAGGCCCTTTGGTTCACTGCAGGAGGCCAACGATGCCGCGGCCGTGTCGGCTGGCGACATCGTGAAGGTGCTGCCTGGCGTGTATGACCAGGGCTCGTCCACGCATGCGCAGAACAAGGACCATCCCAGCCGCGTCGTCATCACCAAGAAACTGCGTTTCGAGGCCGAGAAGGGGACGGTGCAGGTTGTCGGTCGCGTAAGCACCTCGTCGATTGGCTATGGGGCGGATGGCATGCGCTGTCTGTTTGTGGCAGAGAGTGCGGCTGGCGCGGAGTTCCATGGCTTCACGTTCAGCTGCGGTTCGACATCTGATGGCAGCGGTGGCAACGGAGGAAATGGTGGCGGCGAAGGTGGCGGCGTGTGCGTCTACGGCAGTCGCTTTGCTGCGGGTGCCAAAACCTCCCCTGCGTTTGCGACGGCTTTCTTTGTGGACTGCGTGGTCACCAACTGCCATGGCCTTTGGTCTGGCGGCGCGCGCGGCGGCACGTGGATCCGTTCCCTTTTCGTGGATAACGAGGGAAAGAGCTTTGGCCACAGCGCGGGCGAGGCGGCGCTGTGGAACTGCGTGATCAAACG
The DNA here is from genome assembly GCA_024405395.1 of Kiritimatiellia bacterium. Classification (GTDB taxonomy): domain Bacteria; phylum Verrucomicrobiota; class Kiritimatiellia; order RFP12; family UBA1067; genus RGIG6720. The sequence goes on from JAKSOW010000032.1 coordinate 4,339, forward strand.
CTCACGTGCCTTGCAGGACGATCGCCCGACGGTCGGCAACAGCTCCCGCGTGGTGAACTGCACATTCTACCAATGTGGTGCCCGTGGTACTGCGGGAAACAGCACGGTCTTCAATTCCGTGTATAGCTGCCGTACCGGCGGTTCGGACATGTACGCCGCCGCCATTGGCGTTTATCCCGAGAGTTATTTCACCAATAGCTATGCCTCGCAGGCGAGCACGGAGCATTTGCTCTTTGCGCCGGCACTGGACGACTATCGCATCCTTTCGGGCTCGTCAGCCGACGCCGGCGGCCTCACTTGCTACCTCAAAGATGAGATTATCCTGCCCGCCGATACGGAAATGAAGGACTACTACGGGACTCCGATTGATCTCAGTGTGGAGACCTGCAATGCGGGCGCCTGTCAGGTTTCGGCAACGCCGGCTTCCGGCAACATCCAGATCCCGGCCAATTATACGGTAGGCGGGGTGAAGTCGCTTTCAACCTCCTATGCGTATTCTGAGACCTTCCCGAATACGTTGGTCATCGCACCAATTCAGGAGAAGCATTTCCGCTTTAGGTTGGGGAATGGCGACAATAGGTTCAATGGCGGCAATGTGTTCCGCTATGTACAGGAGGACGGTACGCTGCACCTGGGCTATCCGCCTTTCCGCGGAGATAAGGTGACGTTCACGGAAGATACGGTCAACACCGAATATTGGGCCGATCCTTCCGCCGATGCGGCAGTGGCGGATGGCACGGAGGCGCATCCTTTCCGGACCCTGCAGGCGGCGATGGATTATGCGGAGCTGAATGGCTCCGGCAACATCGTCATCCATGCCCTGCCTGGCGACTATGCAGAAGGCGGCAAGAAACTCTACAATCTGATGAATCGTGTCGTTGTCCCCAATAAGCCGATAATCCTCAGATCCACGGGCGGTGCGGCGGTTACGACCATTCGTGGCGCTTCCGACCCTAATGCGCCCATGGACTATTTCCCGGGCTGTGGGCCTGATGCCTGCCGTTGCCTGGTGTTCGCGGAACCTGGTGGATCTAACCGCGCGGTGCAGGGCTTCACCTTTGCCGACGGCCGTTCCGGCTACCAGGATTATTCGTCTGTTGACGATTGCGAGTATGGGGCGGGCGTGATGTGCTACTTCGAAACCAAGGCCCTCCAGGTCTTGGACTGTGTGTTCACCAACTGCTGGGCGGTTCGCTGTGGTGCCGTAATGGGTACCTGGAATACGCGGTGCAAGTTCTACGACTGCCACGGCTTCGGCGGCGTGATGCGGCAGACGCTGCTGTCCGGCTGCTATGTCGACCGGTCTTGTACCGTGGGTGACGGACCGGTTGGCGGCAACAAGAACAGTGTGCTGGGCTCGGAAACCAAGTCCTATTTGACGACATGTCCCGGTGCCAGCTATGCGGCAAGTTCGGACGCGAACAAATGGCATGTCTCGGATCTTGGCCTCAACGGTTCTGTCGCTGGGTACCATCTGTGGGGTACTGTGGAGCCAGCAAGCGCTTGGTTCAGTCCGACGGATACGGGTGCCGCCAAAGGTGAGATTCTGGCGGTTGATCCAGCCAATGACGATTGGCGGCTGCTGACTGGCGGCGCGACATTGACCTTGGGCCGCAATCCCGAGGTCGGCAGCGTCGACTATCCGCGGTGGGCGACCAATTTCGCGGCCAATGTCTCGTCTGGTGTTGATGGGGCGAAGCTGACCGTCATTGACGGACATGTCGTTCCCGGCTGTTATCAGAAGCCGGTCGACAACGTGACTGTGAAGGCCGCATTTGGCGGACTGGCCGTAGTCGGCGGCAAAGTAGGCGTGAATGAGGCCACGGAAGACCTCTCGCTTGTCGTTACGGCGGCCGAGGGGGCCAGTCGTCCTTGTGTGGGCATGGTGGTCAACGGCGTAACCAACCTCTTTGCGACGACGCCTTCGGTGGCCGTCAATGCCGCTGACGTGAACCACGCCAATGGCGCGATCTCGGTTGAGGCGTTGTACGATATCCATTGGTATGTGAACCCTCAAGGCAGTGATGCCTATACTGGCTTCACGGCGGAAACGCCGAAGAAGACCCTGGCGGCACTCATGGCCATGGACGTCCTTGCCGGTGACATTGTGCATGTCGCCGCCGGTCGCTATGAAGACAAGTCGATGGCGAAACCCGACAGCAAAGGTGGCGAGTCGCTTTCGCGCGTTGTCGTGCCCGCCGGTGTGACGCTGGTCTCGGACGAAGGCGCGCAGGCAACCTTCATTGTCGGTGCCGCATCGACTGCGGAGGATCGCGATGCCTTTGGACGCGGTGAAGGCGCCGTGCGTTGCGTCTATCTCGAGAATGGTGCCAAGGTGAAGGGCTTCACCTTGATGGGCGGCCGAACGAAGTGTGGAGACTTCAACACCTATCAGGCGAGTTGTGGCTGGATGGGCGCGGCGGCGTATTCCGCACTTACTGTCCGCGGAGATGTGCTCAACACGACAATTGAGGACTGTGTGATCACGGATTGTGTCGCTTTGGTGGGCACGGCCTATGGTGTCGGGCTGAAGCGCTGTCGCATGTCCCATTGCCGCGCGCAACGCGGTTCTGCCACGGAAAGGTGTGGACTCAACAATGTCATCATCGATGATATGGATTCAGATGGTACCAGTGGCTTGTGCGTCAATAACTACTATGAGCTCGTCAACTGCACCATCGGACGAAACATCCGCAGAAGTGACGGCAATGCGGGCGGCGCGTTGTGGCGACAGTGGGGCGCTGACTATGGCGTCACCAACACGGTTGTTCTGGGTGTCGTCAACGAAAGCACAATCACCAGTGCCTGCAACTGCGCATTCGCAAATGTCCCGTCCAAAGGCACTTTCGTGAATTGCCGTAAGGTGACGGCGGCGCAATGTGCCTTTGATGCGGATTTCCGCCCGGATCGTGCCACCAGTGTGTTGATCGATCAGGGCGTCGTCGTGGATGGCATGAGCAAGACGGATGCCTATGGTGGACAGCGCATCTACAACGGCGTGGTGGACATCGGCGCAGTGGAGGCCGATTGGCGCACGCAGTATGCCGCCGATCTCGGGGCGCGTAGCGGTTCCGTGACGAATGTTTCCGCAGGCGTGCAGGAGACGGCGTCCGGCGGCGTGAGGGTGCCGGAAGGTGAGGCCCTGATGGGTACGTTGACGACGTCGAAGGCTGGCTCGGCCAGGTACCGCGTGATCTTTGCGCTGGCGGCGGAGAGCGTGGCCACGGTTACCGTCAACGGCGTGTCGACGACCTATACGGCGCCCGGCACGATCGAACATCTCTTCACGAGCGCTGAGGCCCTGAACGAGATTGCCTTGGCCTGCACGGCGGGATCGGCCGAGCTGCTGAGGTGGGGGCGGGCCGCAGGGCTTACGGTGTCGGTGCGATAAGCGCTTCACTACGAATTTGGAAAGGTAAAAATATGGCGACATTGAAGTTGGGCGTGTTGGGCTCGGGATCGGGCTCGAACATGCAGTCGATTGTGGATGCGATCGAAAAGGGCGAATTGGATGCCGAGATCAAGATTGTCTTGGCGGACGTGAAGGACGCCTACATTCTGGAACGGGCGGCGAAGCACAACATTCCGCATCAGTGGATTGACTGTTCGCCGTGGAAGACGCGCCTGGACACGACGGGCGAGGAGACGGCGATTCGTCTGCTCAAGGAGGCCGGCTGCGACACGGTGGTGCTGGCGGGCTTCATGCGCATCGTCAAACCGCGTCTGCTGGAGGCGTTCCCGATGCGCGTCCTGAACATCCACCCGGCGCTGCTGCCGGCGTTTCCCGGCGTGCATTCCTGGACGCAGGCGCTGGACTACGGTTGCAAGGTGGCGGGCGTCACGGTGCACTTTGTCGACGCCGGCACGGATTCAGGCCCCATCATCGTGCAGAAGTGCGTACCGGTGCTGGAGGACGACACGCCCGAGACCCTGCATGCGCGCATCCAGGTGCAGGAGCACCTGGCATTCCCCGAGGCGCTTAAGCTGCTCTCCGAGGGGCGTCTGCGCGTGGAGGGCCGCCGCGTGCACATCAGCTGATTTTCACAACCACAAACGAAAGAAATAGTCATTATGGGCATTTTCAAGGCTTACGACATCCGCGGCATCTACGGACAGGATCTCACGGACGAAATCTTCTACAAAATCGCGCGCGCCTACGCCAAGTTCGCCAACGTCAAGAAGGTTGTGGTGGCGCGGGACTGCCGCGTGCACTCGCAGCCGCTGTTCGAGGCGTTCGCCAAGGGCCTCACGGACGTGGGCGTGGATGTGATCGACATCGGCATGGCCTCCACGCCGATGAGCTATTTCGCCAACGGCACGCTCAAGGCCGACGGCTCCGTGATGATCACGGCGTCCCACAACACCAAGGAGTGGAACGGCTGCAAGCTCTGCCGCGCCAACGCCGTGCCGATTTCCGGCGCGACAGGCATCAAGGACATCGAGAAGATGGTCGAGACGGGCGACCTCGGCGAAGACGCCGCCGTGAAGGGTACGATCACGCAGATGGACGTGTTGCCCGATTACGTGGCGCACGTGAAGACGTTTGCACACCTCGCGAAGCCTCTGCACTTGGCGCTTGACTTCGCCAATGGCATGGGCATCTGCGAAGCGAAGGCGTTCAAGGACTCGATGATCACCTACGACGGACTCTATGAGGACTTCAACGGCGACTTCCCGAATCATGACGCCAACCCGCTGCACGTGGAGACGCTCAAGGATCTGCAGGCTCTCATCCGCGCCAATCCCGGCAAGTATGCCTTTGGTGTGGCCTACGACGGCGATGCCGACCGTGCGGGCTTCGTGGACGAGAAGGGCGATGTGATTCCGATGGATTTCACCACGGCGCTCATTGCGCAGGATATGATCGCCGCCAATCCGGGCGCCGCCTGCTTCTACGATCTGCGCTCAACCAAGATGTGCGCTGAGGCCATCACGGCCGCCGGCGGCCGTCCGATGATGTCGCGCGTGGGCCATTCCTTCATCAAGGCGCAGATGCGCGAGAACGACGCCATTTTCGCGGGTGAGCTCTCGGGGCACTACTACTTCAAGGCGAACTTCACGGCCGAGTCCAGCTCCATGGCCACTTACGCGCTGGCGAACATCGTCTCCAAGAGCGACAAGCCGCTCTCTGAGCTGATTGCGCCGCTGCGTACCTATTTCCAGAGCGGCGAGATCAACTCCAAGGTGGCCGATGCGGCCGCGGTGCTCGCGAAGATCAAGGTGCAGTTCCCCGATTTCTTCGAGCTTGACGGCGTATCCGTCGACCGCTGGGAGCAGGAGGGGTGGTGGTTCAACGTGCGCATGTCCAATACGGAGCCGCTTGTGCGCCTGAACCTGGAAGCGAAGACGCAGGCGCTGATGGAGGAGAAGCGCGATGCGATGCTCGCGCTCATCCGCGGTTAAGTTCTGCCTTGTGGCCTTGGTGCTCGGGTGCGGCACATTGTGTGCCGCACCGCGGGGACCTGTGCCGTTTAGGGAGTCCGTCGATCGCGAGAACGCGCTTGGTGCGCGTCCGGTCGACGGTTCGCAGGCCATCGTCAATCCGGTGGCGTTCGTCTGGGCGCCACAGCGCTCTGCCGTAGGCTATGAGCTTGAGTATGTCGTTGCAGGAGGGGAGCCTCTCCTGATCACCAACCTGGTGCATAATGCCTATTGTCCTGCAGTGGCGATGACGCCTGGCGACTGGACCTGGCGTGTTCGCTTCCGTGATGCCCGTGGACGGCTATCGGCATGGAGTCAAGAACAACGCTTTACGCTACCGGCAGATGCTCCTGTTGTGATTACGCCGGATGATGCGACGCTTTTTTCGCGCATCCCGCGTGAACATCCTCGGCTTTTCATGCGTCCAGAGGAGCTGGCGGAGTATCGTGCGAACCTCAAGGGACGCTATGCGGCCATCTACAAGAACCTCAAGTGGCTCAGCGGCCGCTTCATCAAGGCGCATAAGGGCATTGAGGAGCCGAAAGAGTACGCGGGCGAAGAGGTGCTGGAGAAGGGCAAGGACCGTTCGCCGTCCTGGAAGAAGCGGTGGTGGGGCAATCGCGAGTATGTCCTCAAGCACATCGGCGGGGCGGCGATGCTGGGCTTCTACTGGCGGCTTTCCGGAGATGAGGCGGCAGCTTCCTGTGGACGGGAGATTCTGCTTGCGGCCGCCAAATGGAATCCGACGGGGGCCACGGGGTTTCGCTACAACGACGAGGCGGGTATGCCGTTCTTCTCGCGCTTTGCTCGTGCGTATTCATACCTGAATGACTGTCTGTCGGAGGATGAGAAGGTTGCCTGCCGCCGGATGATGGCCATTCGTGGCGAGGAGATGTATCGCCATTTGTGTCCACGGCTCTTCTTCAACCCCTACGATAGCCACGGCAATCGGGCCTGGCATTTCCTGGGTGAGGGTGCCGTGGCCTTCTGGGATGAGATCCCTGAGGCGCGCAAATGGCTCTCCTTTGCGCTCGACTATTATCGTTGCGTCTATCCCGTATGGGGCGATTCGGATGGTGGCTGGCATGAGGGGCCCTGCTATTGGACAAGCTACATGGATCGCTTCTTCTGGTGGGGCGACATCATGCAGAACACCTTTGGCGTGAATGTGTTCGAGAAGCCGCACTACGCCAAGGCTGGCGATTTCGCGCTTTACCAGAACATCCCGGGTGGATTTCCCCGTGTGGGCTTTGGCGACTGTACGGAATACGTCACGCCCAAATCGCATGCGCGCGCAATGTCCCATCTGGCGGTGAGGATGCAGAACCCCTATTGGCAATGGTACGCGGAACAGGCCGGCACCCCTCGCGAAGACCACTACATCGAGTTCCTGCGTCTCGGCCAACCACGTGTGACGGCCCGCCCGCCTGTGGACATCCCCACCTCGCGCCTTTTCCGCGGTACGGGACTTGCGATGCTCAATACGTGCCTTACGAACGCCATGGAAGACGTGCAGGTGCTGTTCAAGAGTGATCCCACGCTGGGGCTCTTCAGCCATGGTTTCGACGCCAACAACTCATTCCTCCTAAACGCCTTTGGCGATCGTGTGTTTGTGCACTCGGGGATTCGGGACTGCTACGGCACGCGCTTCCATCGGGACTGGATGTGGCACGTAAAGAGCGTCAACGGTTTCGCCGCCACGGGAGACACGCAGATCCGGCATAAGCTCACGACGTGCGGCGCGATCACGAAGTTCGAGACCTCGGCCACGCAGGATCATGTCGCGGGCTTGGTCGGCGATATCTGGGAGAAGGGCATGTTGAAGCAACATGCGCGCGCCATCTGGTTCCGCAAAACGCCGCCTGAACGTGTGCTGATCGTGGATCGTGCTGAGGCCAAGTCTGAACCGGTGAATTATTCCTTCTATCTGCACACGCCTATGCAGCCCTTTGCGATTGCCTCGCAGCATGAGATTCGGGCCGTCACCTCCAATGCGGTGTGCGACGTGGACTTCGTGTGGCCCGAAAACCTTGTGGTCTCGCAGACAGACCAGTATGATCCGCCGATTGGATTTGGCATCAAATTGGTGGAACATCATCTGGAGGCACGTACGGCCGAGCCAGCCCCACAGGCTTTGTTCGTAACGGTGCTGGCCCCGCGTCGGCGTGACAAGGGAGAGCGTCCAGTCGCGCGTGCGCGTCTGGAGGGGCTGGGGCTGGACCAGCGCGTGGTGGTGCCGTTGGAGAATGGCGAAATATGGACGGTGACGATAGGACAAGAGAGATGAAGCATTGGTTTTTCGATTTTGACGGCACCCTGTGTGCGACGGAAGAGGACATCAAGAATGCCTGGCGCGCCACCGTGCGCGAATTGGGCTTGGAGGTGGAACGCTTTGAGCGCCTCTACTACACAGGGCCCTCCATTGACGACATGGTACGCCTGATGTGGCCCGAACAGGCCGATGAGGCGCTCATTGCGGCCGTACGGGCGGCGTTTGTAGTGCATTATGACTCCAGTGGCTTTCCGACGACAGCTCCTTATCCAGGTGTGGTGGCGCGCCTTGAGGCAATCAAGGCACAGGGCGACCGCATCTACATTGTCACCAATAAGCGCTTTTCGGCTACGATGGCGATTGTGCGAAAGCTCAGCTGGGAGAACTTCTTCCATGATTTCTATTCGGCTGACAAGTACAAGGACGGCCCGCTAGGCAAGCTCCGCAAGCCGGCTCTGCTCGCGCAGGCGATGAAGGAGCACGGCGCTGCTGCCGCGGAGTCCATCATGGTGGGCGATACGCGTCTGGACATTGAGGCTGGTCGAGCCAACGGTCTGCACACAATAGGATGCACCTGGGGCTATGGTACACGTGACGAACTGATGACCGCGGGCGCTGACGCGATCATCGACACGCCTGACAGCCTTTGACGGAAGTCAACCAAGGGAACTGGCCCATTGCGTGGTGTGGGGTGTTTTGATATAATCACCCACATGAATACACGTAAGCTTTTGCCTGTGGCCGCCGGTTTGACTGGCGCTGCCATTTTGTGTCTGTCTACCTTTGCCGTTGAACCGCCTGATCCGCCTTCCCGTGAAGAATGGGGGTTCATGAAGGATCTCGCGCGGCGCGAACCTTATGTGAGCCACTGGACGCGGGGGGCAAAGACAGGGGAACTTGACCTGTCGAAGGGCGTGAAGGTGGTGGATGCCTACGGCGTAAAGGGCGATCTTTTGACGGCCACGGCCGATCTGAGGGATTTCCTGCAGGACGTGAAGCTAGCCGAAGGCACGACGCCGCTCACGCTTGTGAAACGCGATTTGGGCAAGAAGGAGGCCTATCGGCTGGAGGTCACGGCGGCGGGTGTCACGCTTGTCGCGGGTGATGACGAAGGTCTGCGTCGGGCTGTCTATTTCTTTGAGGACCGTCTGCTCGCAAGCGAGGCGCCGGCGCTGGCGTTGGGTGCCACCGCGCGCAAACCCTGGGTGAAAAACCGCATCACGCGCTGTTTCTTCGGCCCCATCAAACGTCCGCCGTTCTATCGTGATGAGCTGTTGGACGATATTGACTACTATCCCGAGGCCTACCTGAATCGTCTGGCGCATGAGGGAGTCAATGGTCTTTGGCTTACGGTGGAGTTCCTGGACTTGGCCGAAACCTCTTTTGCCCCCAAAGACGTGAATGCGGAGAAGAAGCTCGCCAAGCTGCGCCGTACGGTGGCGCGCTGCCGGAAGTACGGCATCAAGACCTGGCTCTTTGCGATCGAGCCGCACCGTCTGGAGAAGGGGACGCGCACCTGGGAACTGCTGCAGCGGCATCCTGAGTTCGCTGGCGTCTCGCGTGGGAATGTCACCTGCACGTGCACAGCCACGGAAGCGGGACGGCGCTATCTTACCGAGTCCCTGGAGTCCATCTTCCGCGACGTGCCGGGATTGGGCGGGCTCATCAACATCAGCCATGGTGAGCGTCCGACGACGTGCCTCAGCTTCCTGCCCCCGGTCGAGCCGGGCAAGACGGGGTGTCCGCGCTGCGATGCGCTCCAGCCGTGGCAGGTTCATGTGAACACGATGACGGCCATGCTCGCGGGCATGCGCAAGGCCAATCCGGAAGCTGAGATCATCAGCTGGTTCTACCAGCCGCAGGTGCGTCCGGATCGTGCAGCCTGGGTGGCGGAGGCCGCGCGTCATGTGCCGGAGGGCGTCACGTTCCAGTACAATTTCGAGTCGGGGGCGCTTAAGGACCAGTTGGGCCGTATGCGCACGGGCGGCGACTATTGGCTGTCGTTCACGGGTCCCTCCACTTCCTTTGAACGTGTGGCTGAAGCCGCACGCGAGGCGGGGACTGCCTTGGGCGCGAAGATTCAGGTGGGCAATTCACATGAATGTGCGACGGTGCCGTTTGTGCCGGTGCCGGGTCTGCTGTACCGCAAGTACAAATCGATGAAGGCCGCCGGCGTGACCACTGTGATGCAGTGCTGGTACTTCGGCAACTATCCGGGCATCATGAACAAGGCTGCCGGCGAGCTCTCCTTCGACGAGTTCACCGAGGACGAAGACGCGTTTCTGCTGCGCCTGGCGCGTCCGGAGTGGGGTGCTGACGCCGCCAAGGTGGCGAAGCTCTGGAAGAACCTGTCCGACGCCTACGCCGAGTATCCGCTCTCCAACGACATGCAGTACTACGGTCCGTTCCATGCGGGCGTGGCCTGGCCGCTGTATGCAGACGTCAACATGAAGCCGCTGGGGCGTACCTGGAAGCCGTTGGACGATCCCAGCGGCGACACGATTGGCGAATGCCTTGAGAACCATACGTTGGACGAAGCCATTCAGTTGGCCGATCGTATGGCGACCGGTGTGCGCGCCAAGACCGAGACGGGCGCGGATGCCTACGCGGAGTTGGCGCGCAAGTATGCGGACAATCCGGCGCGCAAGCTGGATGCAGGCGTCATGAACGCACTGGCGCTGCTCTTCGAAAGTGGACGTGACATCTTCCGCTTCTATCGTGAACGCAGTGAGGCAATCTGGCTGAGCCGCGAGATGAAGGCTCCAGACCGCGCGCGGGCGTGTCTGCGCCGCATGAAGGCGCTGGTTCTGCGCGAGAAGGAGATCACGGCCGAAATGAAGACGCTGGCGGCGGCGGACTCGCGACTTGGATTCCACTCGGAGGCGGAGAGCCACCAGTTCCATCCGGCGAAGCTCGCGTGGCGTTTGGCGGAATTGGATCGGACGCTGGCCGAGCTGGCGCGCATTGACGCGGCGCTGGCGCGTGGTGAGGCGTATCCGGAGTCCGATTTCGAGAAGTCCGCACTGAAGTGCCGTCTTGGCGGCGACTGGGTGCAGGCGAAGGGATTTGCCTTCAAGGTGGCGGACACAGAAGACGGCGACATTGTGTTTACGGTGAAGACGAAGGTAGGCGGCGTCCTCTTCCACACCTTTGACGCAGCCGGCACGCTGTGGCAGCAGGGCGTCTACGTGGATTCCAAGGGGAATGCACAGTCTCCCTATGCGTACAATGTGGTGACGTCGGGGCATGCCGCCACGGCGAAGGTTGTACGCGAGAATGGCGAATACACCTACACCATCCAACTGTCGGCCTCTGGCTGGAACAATGATTCACGCCTGAAGCCGGCTTGGGTGATGTTCTCGCTTAACGGACAGCGCTGGCCTGATATCCCGCCTCCCGCCAAGGGCGACTTCTACCGCCTCAATCTGGGCTGCGTGCGCGGCAATTACTGCGGACGCATCGTCAAATAGCGCCAAAAGTGCGCAGCACACGTAAAACGTCGTCCACATGGGCGGCGTTTTATGGTATAATATCCACTCCTAAGAATGGGATTTTGATATGAAATTCAAGGTTAAAGACATTAAACTGGCCGATTTGGGCCGTCGCCTTATCGAAACCGAAGAGCCGGAAATGCCCGGTCTCATGGAAACGCGTCGGAAATATGGTCCGAAGAAGCCGTTGAAGGGCGCCAGGATCATGGGTTCGCTGCACATGACGGTGGAGACGGCCATTCTCATCGAAACCTTGAAGGCGCTGGGCGCCGATGTGCGCTGGGCCAGCTGCAACATCTTCTCCACCAATGACGCCGCCGCCGCTGCCATCGCAAAGGCGGGAACGCCCGTCTTCGCCTGGAAGGGCGAGACGTTGGAGGAATACTGGTGGTGTACCAAGGAGGCGATGACCTGGCCGGACGGAAAAGGTCCGGATCTCATCGTCGACGATGGCGGCGACGCCACGCTGTTGCTGCATCTGGGCTGCAAGGCCGAGCAGGATGCAGCAGTCCTCGCCAAGCCCACGAGCGCGGAGGAGAAGGCGCTGTTCGGCATTATCGCCACAACGCTCAAGAAGGATCCCAAGTGGTTCTCCAAGGCGGCGGCAAAGGTGAAAGGCGTTTCGGAGGAGACGACGACCGGCGTGCATCGTCTCTATCAGCTGGAGGCGAAGGGCGAGCTGCTTTTCCCGGCTGTGAACGTGAACGATTCCGTGACCAAGTCGAAGTTTGACAACATCTACGGATGTCGCGAGTCGCTGGTGGATGGCATCAAGCGCGCCACCGACGTGATGCTCGCGGGCAAGAACGCCTTTGTGTGTGGCTATGGCGATGTGGGCAAGGGATGTGCCGAATCGCTGCGCGAGAACCATTGCCGCGTCAAGGTCTCGGAAGTGGATCCGATCTGCGCGTTGCAGGCCTGCATGGCGGGTTTTGACGTGTGCACGGTGCAGGATGCCCTCAAGTGGGCCAACATCTTCGTGACGACCACGGGCAATGTGGACATCATCACTGCCGAGGATATGGCCAAGATGCGTGACCAGACGATTGTCTGCAACATCGGCCACTTCGACGACGAAATTCAGGTGGCGCGCCTCATGGCGTGGCCGGGCATCAAGCGCACCACGATCAAGCCGCAGGTGGACAAGTTCACCTATCCGGACGGACACTCCATTTATCTGCTCGCCGAAGGGCGCCTCGTGAACCTCGGTTGCGCTACGGGACATCCCGGGTTCGTGATGTCCAACAGCTTCACCAACCAGTGTTCGGCGCAGATGATGCTGTGGAAGGGGGGCGCTAAGGGCGTGATTCGCCTGCCGAAGCAGCTGGACGAAGAGGTTGCGCGCCTCCACCTTGCTGCGCGCGGCGCGAAGCTCACGAAGCTGACGAAGCGTCAGGCCGACTACATTGGTGTGGACGTGAAGGGGCCCTTCAAGCCCGACTATTATCGCTATTAATGTGAGTCTCGCCATGATTCTTGAGTTTCTATACCGCAATCTTCCGCCGCTATTGGTGTTCCTCACGTTAGCGGGGGCGTCTTGGCTGTGGGGCGGCATGCGCGCCGATCCTCTCATTGACCATATGCCGTGGTTGCTGGCGCTCACGTTGGAGGCTCTGCTCTTTCTGCCGCAGCGGCGTCCGTACGAGGACATGTTGCAGGCGCGGGAGCGGTTGTGGCGTAAACTGGTGCACGATCCGCTACTGTATCTGGTGTTGGGTTTTCTGCTGTTGCTGATCATTCCGATCTTCAACCGCGGGCTCTGTCCCAATTGTCATGCACAGGCCATTGCGGCGGGAGCCGATCCCAAGGCGACGGTGCCGTTTCTTCCGTTTTGTGTGGATGTCGCTGACCAGGTGCATGTGCTGACCTGGTTTGTTCCGGCGTTCCTTGCCATGCTGGCAGCGCGTCACGCGCTTGTGCGCGAGGGCAAACGCATCCTCTTTGAGATGATTGTCTGGAATGGTGCGGCGCTGGCCGTGTTCGGCTTCATCGAGCAGGCAACAGGAGCGACCTTCGTCTTCTGGGAGAAACCCGAGCATCCGGTCTATTTCTTCTCCACCTTTGGCTACCCCAACTCAGGAGGGGCATTCTTCACGATGATTTTCGCGTTCTCCATTGGTCTGTGGCGTTATCACGCGAAGGAGACTGAGCTGTTGGCGATGGCGAACGAAGGTCGACGGAAAGTGGGGCAGTCCACGTATTGGCTGCAGGCGCATTATCCGCTCATCGCGACTGTGCTGTCCCTTTTTGCGGTTCTCTATACGCGTTCGCGCGCGGCCGTGCTCTTGACGGGTGTGCTGGCTGCCTGTGCGGGTGTGTATGTGGTACTGGAGGCGCTGGGCCGCAACGCGGCGTATGCGCGTCGCCTTCGGACGATCATCTTTTCTGCCGTGGGCATGATTGTCGTGGGCGTACTGGTGTTTGTCTTCGCGCCCAAGGAGATTTCGGCAGAGATGAAGACTGCGGATCTCGCTGCCATCGCGGATCGTGTCACTGGTAAGACGGAGTGGCATGCCACAGCCTCATGGGAGATCTTCAAGGAGCATCCCTTTTTCGGCGTAGGCGGATGGGGATATAAGCATTTCTCTCTTCCGTATGCGCCACAGTCGGCCCGCAAGAGCTTTGGTCAGTGGTATTCCCGTGGAGGAGCCAATGTCCACAATGACTATTTGCAGTTCTTGTGCGAACAGGGCAGTGTCGGGGTGTTGCTGTTGGTTGCCATGGTGGTGATTCTGCTGTGGCCTGTCTGTACGGTGTGGGGCAGGCTCTACATGACTTCGCGCTTCGTGCGGTCCAATCTGGCGCCGCCCAAGCCCAAGGCAATCTTTGCGCTGCCGGCGGCGGCGTTCTGGATTTATGCCGGCAATGTCTGCTTGCTGGTCCATGCGTTTGGCGATTGTCCGATGCGTGGCGCGGCTGTGCTGAGTTTGTTCTTCGTGTCTTTGGCGCTCGCGGAGGGTTTTGTGCCGCGCATGGAGGAGCTTGAGCAGACGTCCAGCGGCGACAAGATACCAATCCCAGATGAGGTGCTGGAGTTCCAGCGCAAACATCCGGAAGGGTTACGGCATCACCACCACCATCACCATTCTGGTGAGGAATGAATCGACGGGGCTTCATAGGCGCTTTTCTTGGGAGCGTGCCGACTGTCGCGGCCCCATCGGCCGCGATGACACGCCGGCCCGCGACGCACGGCGGCGACGTCGGCCTTCTGGGCTTTGGCATGATGCGCCTGCCCACGACAGATGGCGGCAGCGCGCGCAATGGCGGCACCATTGACCAGGAGGCCACCAATGCGTTGGTGGATCGCGCCATTGCCGCCGGCGTAAACTACTTTGACACGTCACCTGTTTATTGCTCGGGGCAATGCGAAAGCGCCACGGGAATTGCTCTGTCGCGCCATCCCCGGTCGGCCTGGCGCGTGGCGGCTAAGCTGTCGAATTTCAATCCCAAGTTCTGGCCCCTAGCGGAAAGCCAGAAGATGTATGCCGAGTCGTTTCGGCTGCTTAAGACCGACACCATCGACTTCTATCTGCTCCACTCCATCGGTGGCGGCGGCATGAAGAACTTTCGTGCGCGCTTTGTCGACAATGGTGTGCTGGACTGGCTGGTGGGCGAACGGGCTGCAGGACGCATCGCCAACCTGGGCTTCTCCTTCCACGGGGACTTCGCCGTGTGGGAATGGATGATGGCTCATCATGCCAAGTATCATTGGGATTTTGCCCAGATTCAGATGAACTATGTGGACTGGCGGCACGCAAAGGAGCTGAATGCGCGCAATACCAATGCCGAGCGTCTTTACGGTGATCTGGACAAGGCGGGTATCCCCGCCGTGGTGATGGAACCCCTGTTGGGCGGACGGCTTGCGCGCTTCAACGCGAATGTCGCACGCATCCTTTCGCCGTTGGATCCTTCGGCCAGCTTCGCGAATTGGGCGTTTCGCTTTGTCGGATCCAAGCCGCGCGTGCTGACGGTGCTGACGGGCATCTCGAAACGGGAACATCTGGAGGAGGATATCCGCATCTTTTCGCCCCTGAAGCCCCTGGACGCACGCGAGGAGCGGGCTGTGCTGGCGGCGGGCGATGCGCTCATGGAGGACCGCAGTGTGCCATGTACGTCGTGCGCCTACTGCATGCCGTGCCCCTATGGCATCGACATCCCGACGATGTTCGAGGTATACAACCTCGCTCTGGCGGAAAAGCGGGTGCCCGATCCCGATGACGTGAATGATCGCGCCTATGCCTCCAAGCGGCTGCGCTTCTTGGCCGAGTATGAGGCCGCCTTGGCGCCGCTTCGGCGCGCAGAGCATTGTACGGGGTGCGGACGCTGCGGTATGCATTGTCCGCAGGGCATCGACATTCCGCGCGAAGTCCGCCGCATCGGTGCCCTGGTTGAGCGCCTGGAACAGCAGCCCGGGTGAAATGAGTCTAGCTTGCATCGGTCTGCGGGATTTGATAGAATAATAGCGATTTGAGAGATGGCTAGGCAACAGAACAGAAGAGAGTTCCTGATGGGCGGGGCGAGTCTGATCGCTGCCGTCGGAGCGGGGGTGTCTGCAGGCTGCGCGTCTGTTCCCGAGGCGGCGCCCAAGAAGGGGATTTCGCTGCGGAAGGAAGACTTCTACCAAGGCGGCATCTTTGACGAGCACGGCGTCAATCATGGTGGCAGATTCGATGTGTTGCGAGCCACGCAGGCGTACATCGACTGCTGGCATCGGCTCGGCTATCCCGTCTACCCAGCCCTTGCGCAAGACGATCTTCAGCAGAATCCCAACCTGCGCTTCTGGGCAGTCGATTTCGCCAAGGGTGATTTCCTGAAGTTTGGGATGGGCGGCGTGATCTGGGTGAACGAGGTGCGCGAGGAGTATTTCGGCCACGACATCTATCTGCTGCCGGGGCAGTCCATCGCCGAGCATCGTCATGTGGCCACGCACCTCAAGGCCAAAGACGCTCACACGGGCACATCTTACGAGAAGGATATGCCCGCCAAGATGGAATCCTGGCTGGTGCGCCATGGCTGGGTGTACGGCTTTTCGGAGGTGGGTGAGTCCAATCTCGACAAGTTTCCGGAGGCGAAGGCGCGTCTGTCATCGCTCTATGTAACGAGCGAGCCGGGCAAGAACCTTCTCCACTCGGTGCATCTGGCGAACTGGACGGCGGACGCCATCGCCCACAAGTTGCCGAAAGAAGGCACATGGCATTTCATGATGGGCGGTGAAGAGGGGGCGGTCGTCACCGAGTTCGCCAATTTCCATGATGGGGCCGGGCTGCGGTTCTCCGTGCCGGGCGTGGGTTTCTGATTTTAGCGAAGGACTAGAAATGAAAAACGAAAAGAACCTCAAGAAAGTTCGTATCACTGACACCTCGTTGCGCGATGCGCACCAGTCGCTTTGGGCGACGCGCATGCGTACGGACGACATTCTCGCCATTGCCGAGAAGATTGATGCGGCCGGCTACTACTCCCTCGAATGCTGGGGTGGCGCCACGTTTGACGTGTGCATGCGCTTCCTGCGCGAAAACCCCTGGGAGCGTCTGCGCCAGATCAAGGCGGTCTGCAAGAAGACCCCGCTCCAGATGCTGCTGCGCGGCCAGAACATTCTCGGCTACAAGCACTACCCGGATGACGTGGTGGAGCGTTTTGTTGCGCTCGCGTGCGAGAACGGCATGGACATCTTCCGCGTCTTCGACGCGCTGAACGATCCGCGCAACCTGGAGACCGCCGTCAAGGCCGTCAAGAAGTATGGCGGGCACGCGCAGGGCACGATCAGCTACACCACGTCGCCTGTGCACACTGTCGAAGCCTACGTGAAGCTCGCCAAGGAGCAGGCTGCGATGGGTATTGACTCGCTGTGCATCAAGGACATGGCCGGCATTCTCACGCCGGGCGCCGCACGTGAGCTCGTGGGTGCGCTCGTCAAGGCGCTCCCGGACGTGCCGGTTCAGATCCATTCGCACATGACCAGCGGCATGGCCGCCGCCATGTACATGGCCGCCGTCGAAGCCGGCGCGGGCTGCGTGGACACCGCAATCTCCACGCTCTCCTCGTTCTCTTCGCAGCCGCCGTGCGAGTCGGTGATGACGATTCTCGAGTCGGAAGGCTACGATACGGGTCTCGACCGCGCCAAGCTCGGCGAGATCAACGCCTACTTCAAGGAACTCAAGGCCAAGCGCCAGCCGGCTTCGTCGGCCAAGGTGGAGCCCGTGGATGCGGGCGTGCTCGTGCACGCGATTCCGGGCGGCATGATCTCCAACCTCCGCAGCCAGCTGGTCCAGCAGGGCGCGCTGGACCGTCTGCCGGAAGTGCTGGAGGAGCTGCCCAAGACGCGTGCGGACATGGGCTATCCCCCGCTCGTGACGCCCACCTCGCAGATCGTGGGTGTGCAGAGCGTGCTCAATGTGCTTTCGGGCAAGCGCTATTCAATGGTCACGGACGAAACCAAGCACTATGCGGCCGGCTACTATGGTCGCACGCCCGCGCCGATCGAGAAGAAGCTCCAGAAGAAGCTGATGGGCGACCTCAAGCCGATCACGTGCCGTCCGGCCGATCTGCTCAAGCCCGGCCTTGCTGCCGCGGCGAAAGACATCCCTGCCAAGCTCATCCAGGCCGAGGAGGATATCCTCTCCTATTGCCTCTTCCCCGAAGTGGCGCTGGGCTACTTCAAGTGGCGCGCGCAGCCGGCTGACGCCAAGGATCCGATCCCGGCGGACGTCGAGATGCAGAAGAAGGCCGAAGCTGAGTCTGCCCAGCCTGCGCTCTCGGCGGATGACGCCAAGTTCGTGGCCATCGGCAAGGCCTTTGCGTCGCTGATGGCGTCGTGTGGCGGCTCCATTGACGCGTCGAAGCTGAGCGCGGCGGTACCTGTCGCGACGCCTGCTTCGGAGACGGCGGCGGCACCCGAGGCCGCGGCGGCGGAGCCGCAGGGCGAGCCCGTGCTGGCGCCGCTCAACGGCACGTTCTACCGCAGTGCAGGCCCCGGCAAGCCGGAGCTCGCGGCGGACGGCGCTTCCGTCAAGGCGGGTGAACCCTGCTGCATCGTCGAGGCGATGAAGCTGTTCAATCCGATTAAGGCAACGGCCGCCGGCAAGATCACGTTCCTCGTGAAGCACGGTTCGGCTGTGACGAAGGGCCAGAAGCTCGCCGTCATCGCCTGACTTGATCCCATCCAAACAAAGAGAAGACCATGGATTTTCTGAGCGCAAAATGGCTTTGGCTGTATGCAGGTGCCTTTCTGATGCTGGCGGAGATCATGGCGCCGGGGTTCGTGATCTTCTTCTTTGGTTTGGCGGCGGCGACAATCGGGCTTCTGCTCTTTGTCCTGCCGCCCACGTTTGAGCTCACGCTCACGTGGCAGCTGGCGTTGTTCTCCTTCTTCTCGATTCTCTACCTCGTGACGTTGCGACGTTACGTGAAGAGTGTCTTTCTGGGGGATACGACTGAGCAGCAGACGTTGCAGTCGGAATATGTGGGGCGGCTGGGCAAGGTGGTGGAGGTCATCCGCCCCGAGGCTCCGGGACGGATTCTTCTCGGCGACGCTGAATGGACGGCTGCCGCCGATGTGCGTCTTGAGCCCGGTACGGAAGTCAAGGTCGTTGATCAGCAGAATCTCACGCTGAAGGTTGTTGCCCTGGCGTAATAAGAAAGGACATTGTCATGAAGAGGCTCTTGATTGTTGGTTTTGCGTTTGTGGCGGCGGTCTGTTCGGCCAATGATGTGGAGAAGTTCGACCCGCGCATGGCGCTCGACAAGGCTGTGGTGGACACGAACGGCGTCAAGTGGATTGATGGTCGCTACTTGCCGTTGGAGGGCAAGTACTTCAAGGATGTGGACGATTTCTATGATCGTCTGCCTTCGGGCGTCACGACGAACGTCAATGGCGGCGTGCGGTCGATGAAGCATCATACCTCGGGTATGCTCTTCCGCTTCCGCACGGACTCCAAGAACCTCATTTTCCGTTGGACGCCCTACAATCCTTCGCTTGCAATGGACCACATGCCCTCAACGGGTGTGTCCGGCATTGACGTCTATCGGCAGGATGCAAATGGCAAATGGTTTTATGTCCGGACTGGGCGCATCCGTGACGCGAAGAAGGGCGGCGAGCTCTCCCTCGGCTGGACGCCTGGGACGCCGTGCCTGGTGAATCTGCCGCTGTACAACGGCATTCGGGCGTTTTCTGTCGGCATTGACAAGAATGCGAAGATTGAAGACCTCGGTCCGCGCAAGAGCGGAATCGACAAGCCTGTTGTCTTCTACGGCACATCAATTACGCATGGCGGTTGCGCCTCGCGTCCGGGGCTCGCGTTCGTCAATCGCGTGGGGCGTGATCTGGACGTGCCGGTGTGCGGGCTGGGCTTCTCGGGTTCGGGCCGCATGGAACTGGAGATGGCCGATCATCTGGCGCGCATTGACGCGAGCTGCTATGTGCTGGACTGCCTCTGGAACATGAATGGCATCCGCGGCAACAGCTATGACTACCATGACGTCAAGGAAGCCGGCTATGCGCCGAATGTGACGATCCCCGTGGTGCGCCACCGCTATGAGCCGTTCATCCGTGCGTTGCGCGCCAAGCGTCCGAATACGCCCATTGTGATGGCCGAGCAGTGCGACGTCTTCTGCGGTGGCAAGAGCGTAAAGGATACCTTCATCCGCGGCATCTATGACAAGCTCATCGCTGAAGGCTGGAAGAATCTCGTGTACCTGCCCAAGGAGGAGATGTATTCGGGTGACTTGGAGGGCACGGTGGATGGCTGCCATCCCAACGACCTCGGCATGGCCACCATGGCCAAGGCCTTTGGCAAGGCCGTCAAGGAAGCGCTGAAGCGCTGACCTCATCTATGATCGACAAGTCCACGCCAGAATGGAAAGAGGCGTTGAGCCTCGTACGTGCCGCGTACGAGGCTCTTGATTTAGGTGCCGAGAATGCCGATGCCGCGCGGCAGACGGCGTTTGACTTTCTCCGCCTGGCCTCGGAGAAACGTCTCATCGGGCTAGCGCATCTGCTCCAGCCCGGCGCAACCGTCCGAAGTATCCAGGCGGCGCTGGTGCCGTTGGAGCGGGTGGACAAGCGCATCAAGGTGACGGACGCCGACATGGGCATCCGCACCACTGATACGGTCACTACACGCGATGTGGCGCCATTTGTGGTGGTGGCAGACAACATTCGCTCGGCCTTCAACGCTGGCGGCATCTTTCGCACTGCGGATTTCTTTGGCGCGGAGCGGCTAGTGCTCTGTGGCTACACGCCCACGCCAGATAATCTGCAGGTGGTTAAGACCGCGCTGGGCGCTGACCAGACCGTCCCGTGGGAACATGCCGGTGATGTTCGGGATGTGATAGACCGTCTGCGGGCGGAAGGGCGTACCGTCTATGCGTTGGAGACGGCCGATGGCGCCATGGACATCACCCATTTCACGCCCAAGTTCCCTTGCGCGCTGTTGCTGGGTAATGAGCGCTTTGGCCTAGATCCCGATGTGGTGCGCGCCGCAGACGAAGTTCTTGAGATCCCTTCGCACGGCACGAAGAACTCCATGAACGTCGTCTCGGCCTTTGCCGTTGCCGCGGCCTTCTTACGCTGCAGATAATCAAGTTACCTCAAGACCGCGGATCTCAGGTTCGAGCATAATGTCGAACTTGTGACGCACGAGAGCGGCCATAAGGCGGGCGAGGGCCAGAATGTCAGATGACGTGGCGCCTTCTTCTGCAACAATGACATTGGCATGTTCTGACCATACCGATGCACCGCCGACGCGCAGGCTCTTGGCCCCAGCCTCCTCCAGTAGGGCCCCAGCTGGATTTCCCAGCGAGGGGTTCTTGAAGACGCTGCCGCAGGTCCGCGGAGGGAAGTTCTTGCGTCTAGACAGGTAGTCTGCTGGCCTAGATTCAGTTTGGAGTGCATCGGGCCGCAGCGTAATTGCCACAATTAATCCAGGAATATTTGAGGTGCGGTAACCGAATCCGCACGCCTCGGCGGCAAGCTCATGTAGGGCACCCGCGTCATCTTGAATGGTGACTGACGCAATCATCTCGGAGATTGAATGGCCAAACGCCCCCGCATTCATCTTGACCCAGCCACCGAGCGTGCCTGGAATGCCAGCCATAAAGGCCAGGCTACCACGCCAAGTAGAATCTTCAGCCAAAAGTCGCGCACCAACCATTCCCGCAGGGACAGTCCCCTTGCGATTGGGGACTGTCCCCACCTTGAAGGGGGCTGTCCCCATCGTGGCTGGGGCATGTTGGAGCGTGAGGTCGGTGGCGCAATCCGAGAACCAGGTGTTGGATCCCATCCCCACCACATAGGGCGTACCGCCACCATAACTTACACCACCTGTTCTAAAAAATGAAAATTTAGAAAGGTTAATGGTGGTAATTTGGCGATTAGATTCGTTGCAAATGGGGTCTGTCCCCATTTGCCTACCTACTTGTGCGGGGTCTGTCCCCATGTCGGCGAGGACTTGAGGCACAAGATTGATGATATCTCCCGCGCCGGCAAGAAGGATGAGGTCGCCAGGTTGGCGGGTTAGATAGACATGTTTCCAGGCTTCTGCCGCACTACGGGCCAAACGCAGCCCCTGGGGCCAGAGCCGTTTCGCGGGGTCATGTGCTGGGGCATCTTGCTGGCCCATCTGCATTTGTCGAAAACTCAGGTAGAGGTCGGCAATGTCGCCACCCAGAATGGGCGCTTCAAAGGCGGGATAGACGGGAATGAGCACCATTTCGTCTGCGGCAGTGAAAGCCATGGGGAATTGTTCCTTTAATGACTTTGTGCGCGAATAACGATGGGGCTGGAAAAGAACGCGCAGACGTTTGGGATTGAGTGCTTTGGCCATGCCTACAGCACAGGCCAATTCGGCCGGATGATGGGCGTAATCGGTGACAATCGTGATAGAATCATCATTCGTTTGGGGCCAGAGAACCTGGAAACGTCGATCTGGGAGGACTGCAAGCGCTTCGGGCAGGACGGTGGCAATGGCTTCGCGGGTGTGTCCCCGACGCAGGGCCACCTCAATTGCAGCACGGGCGTTGGAGACGTTGTGCGCGCCCAGCACGAGATTAGGTAGCTGCGGCCAATCGGATGCATCAAGTTCCCAGGCGTGAATGACCTCTTGGGCCTGCGCTTCTGCCTGGGCAAAGCAGGCGCGATAGGCTTCTATCGTCTTGAAATGCTCGGGATGGTCATAGTCCATAGACGTGACCACCAGCGTGTGGGCATGGTAACGGGCGAGTGTGCCATCCGATTCGTCCGCCTCGACAACCAGGGGCGTGCTCTCAGGAGGGCGGTCTGTGTGTGTAGGAATGCCTGCGACAGGCATCTCGCCCGTTTCGCCGCCGATGCACCAGGATGGATCGTCTCCCAGGAGACGCAGCAGCTTGGCGGTGAAGGTGGCGGTCGTGGTCTTGCCGTGGGTGCCGCAGACCGCTATGCCGTCGGCCGCATTGACCAATTCGGCCAGGAGTTCACCACGATAGCGTATGGTCATTCCGCATGCGCGGGCCTGGGCCAGTTCCTGTTCTGAAGACGGCACAGCGGGTGTGACGACGAGCGTCTGCGCGTCAGGAAGATGATCGGGGCTATGGCCCAAGTGAAAGGGGATGCCCGCCTCTTCCAGCCAGCGTGTGCGGGGCGTGGCATATTTGTCGCAACCGGATACGTCGTAGCCGCGTTTCTTGAGCAGAAACGCCAGGCCCGCCATCCCGACGCCGCCCACGCCCATGAAATGGAAGCTCGTCGCCATCCTTTTACTTCTTGAGCGAGAAGGTGTGGGCAACGGGCTTGTTGAGCGCGTAGGTCTCCTCGCGCAACTTGTTCAGCTCCGCCTCGATCTCCGCACGCTTGGGCCAGTTCTCAAGGTAGGAGGGCGACATCTTCTCGAACCACCCCGTCTTGCCCTTGAGGGAAGCGATGAAGGCCGTGACGGCATTCCAGTCATTGACGTCCACATTGCGTCTGCTCGCGAACCAGCGGAAGGCGTAGAGGTTGCGGTATTTGCCGGATTCAAGGCTTGCACGCTGGTCGTTCTTCTTCACAACCGCCAACGCCTGCTTGTACATGGGGGTGAGGGCGTTGTCGGCAAGGTCAATACCGGCGGCGAAGTCTTCGGCTGAGGCCGTGAGCACCAGCTCGCCATCAATGGACAACTTCCACATGCCGGGTTCCAGGCCCTTGACGGACAGAATCTCGCGGTTGAGGTCGCGTGCCATCGTGGTGTTGGCGACGATGCGCGCGTACGATTCGTCGGCGATGGGCCACGGCAGGGCTTTCTCATGGAGAATGAAGGAGAGTCCGCCGCCCTTGTTGCCGATGTCATAGACCTCTGAATTGTCATGGGCCAGGCAGGCCTTGGAAGGGGCATCGATGACGGTGTGCGAAACGAAGCAGGGCGCGTGCTGTTCCAGCAGGAAACGCCAGGCCATGAACAACGCACCTGGCAGCGGGGGATGCACGCGATCCTTGCCGCACAAGGTGAAGGTGGGGCTCTTCTTCTGTTGGGCCAGATTGAAGGCTGTCATCGGCTTCCACATGTCCACAAGCGTGCCGCCGCGGGCCTTCTGCAGATCGCGGACGACCTCCGCAAAGCGCGCAAGTCCCACCGAATTGGCTTTGGCGTAGGCAGGTTTTTCAATGGTTGCCGTGTCGTCGTAGGGCGAGGGCGTGAACCAGTAGTACTGCGCGTCGGGATTGCCCATTTTCAGTTTGGCCGCGAGTGCGGGCATATTCGCCTGATAGGCCGCATAGCGGCGCTTCTGTTCGTCCTGCTGCACAGAGGTGGGCTTCTCGGCATACTGGCTAATGCCCACATCGTTCATGCCGAACATCACGGTGATGGCAGTGGGCCGTTTTTGCGTGACGTCTTCATCCAGACGGCTAAGGCAGCCACTTGCGGTATCGCCGCCTACACCACCATTGAAGAACATGATCTTCGCTTCGGGGAAGCGCGTGAGGTAGTAGTTGTCGATATGGCGCGTCCAGTACTGGTTGTGCGTAATCGAGTCGCCGAAACAGACCACGCGGTCGCCGTCTTTGAACGGTCCGGCAATAGCCATGAGAATGCTCAATGAAAAGAGCGTAGCGGGGATGGTGTATTTCATGTGTTTTCCTTTTTACCAGAAGATTCGCGCGCGAACGCCTGGGCGGATGAAGTATCGTTTGGTGTGTTTGAGATGCGGGAAAAGGGGCTGCACGAGGTGTCCTTCCGTCATCGGCACGATGACGACCGCGGGCTTGGCGCCCGAGGCGGCAACCTGTTTCAGCGCCTCGAAATCCGTCCAATAGCCCGTTTGGTGTTCGTGTGCGCGGTTGTACCAGGGGAAGGGCCATGTGTCGCAGGCCGGGAGGGCCACGGCGGCGAACGCCGTCGGCGCATTTTTCGCCGACAAAGCCGTGTGTACGCAGGCGGCCAGTTCGCGCACTTCGGGATGGGCTGCGGCGTAGTTGTAGGGAATCTCACGCGAATCGGGATCGCGTAACATCTTTGCCGAGCACAGAACCTGGAGTGTGGCTAGGCCAAGCACCCATAGGCAGATGACGAACGAAAAGCCCCTGAGCGCTGTGCGTCGGGAGAAGTCCTCTGCCAGGGCCTGACAGGCGCCTGCAGCGGCCAACGCCAAGCCAACTGCAATCTGCAGGGCACACCACGGGGTCTTGTAGGGTATCAGGGAATAGATGGCGAATAGCACGAGCGTGTAGCGCAGGGCGAAGCTGAAGAGCGGATGGAAACGTCCCATCTTCAGGGCCGAGAGGAATCCTACTGTGGTGAGCATCAGCAGGGAGGACAATGACCAGGTCTTGCCCGTGAGAAACATCCACTTGGCGTACATCCACCAGG
This sequence comes from Kiritimatiellia bacterium, assembly GCA_024405395.1. Taxonomy (GTDB): domain Bacteria; phylum Verrucomicrobiota; class Kiritimatiellia; order RFP12; family UBA1067; genus RGIG6720. Next base: position 29,340 of record JAKSOW010000032.1, read on the forward strand.
GATGAACATGCCAAGCTGCACCTGTGGAGGCGGAGGAATCGCCATTGGCGCGTCCAAAATAGGCGAGGGGTGCGCGAATGAAGGCGTTGTAGACGCCGTCAAAGTCTTGCCCGAAGGATGAGAAAAGAAGCACGACTGTGAGACCAAAGCCAAAGAAGACGAAGGGTCGGTCCTTTGTCCGCACCTGGCCCAGCAGACTCCGACCAAAGGGCGCCAAGGCCACTGCGGCCGCCGCGAAGGACAGAACCGACGTCTCTTTCGTCGCAAAAGCCAGACCTGCGCTGACGCCGAAGAGCAACATCCAGGAACCGGGTTTCAGGAGTCGCTTGCCGTCCTCGCCGCCGTCCAGGGACTTCAGATAGGAGACCGCCGTGAAAAGCATGCCCAGAAGAAATGCGGACAAGAGCATTTCCTGGATGAAGTCCGTGGCGAAGAAGACGAAGATGGGAGCCGAAGCCAACAACAGCACAAAGGCCAGGGCGGGAAAGGGACCGCGCCAAGTCGATTTGCCATGGCCGCAGAAGAGCGACTTGAGGGAAAGAAAGCCGAAGACAAGCGCCAACACCGCAAAAAGCAGTGGCGTGCAACGCAAGAGCGTGCCGTCCAGCGTCTGCGTGCTGTTGTGGCCGAAGAGCTTCTGCAACGGCGCGGCGGCATAATACAGCGTCGGGCCGTGATGGTCGTCGGGCCGATAGGTATAATGCCCCGTCTCCAGCAGACGCCCTACGGTGAAGGCCTGATTGGCCTCATCTGGATGGAAGGTGCGATTGAACAACATGATACGGACAACACTATGGAGAACTGGTGAATATTCTATATCGTGATTTTGCGTATGTCAATAGGCATGGTTTGAGTGTGGCACTTATGTTCTTCAATTTATTTCAGAAATGTGATTGACAAGGTG
>JAKSOW010000033.1 GCA_024405395.1 Kiritimatiellia bacterium
GCGCGCCACGCCGCGCGACTACTTTGGCAGAACCGGCAAGCCGATTGAAGGCTGATTGGAGTGCAGAAATGAACAGAAAAGATTTTCTCAAGATGATGGGCGCGGGGGCGGTGCTCCCGTTCGCGGGCTGCTATACGGCCAACATGATGCCGCAGGCGCGCAATGCGCATCTGAACCTCGGGCGCGTGTTCGGCCCTGTGGGCCCGAAGGGCGAGTACCACGTGTTCTCGAAGATGTTCCAGTTCCTGGACTATGACCACTGCGCCGAGTTGCTGGCCAAGGCCGGCGCGACCGGCATCGAGTGGACCATCCGCAAAGGTGGCCACATCGACCCCGCGAAGCTGGCGACGGATCTGCCCAAGGCGGTGGAGGCCGCCCGCAAGCAGGGCCTCAAGAGCGAGATGGCGGTCGTTTCCTATACGTCCCCCGAGGACGAAGGTGCCGAGGCCACGCTGAAGGCCATGGCCGACCAGGGCTTCAAGCAGTTCCGTCCGGGATACTATTTCTACGAGCCAAACGAAACGGCGGCGCAGACGGCTGAGCGCGTTAAGGCGTCGCTCGCGAAGTGGGCGGCGTTCTGCGAGAAGACGGGGCTCAAGGCCGTGCACCAGAATCACAGCACCTGCAGCCCAAAGACGATGTTCGGTTCGCTGGTGTGGGACATGTGGCAGGTGATCAAGGACTTCAATCCGCAGCACGTGGCGCTGGAGTACGATCCCATGCACGCGATGTGCGAGGCCGGCATGTCGTTCACGCACGCCATGGAGGCGGTGCTGCCGCAGGTGGGCGCCATCTGCCTCAAGGACTTCCACTTCAAGATGGGCAAGGACAACAAGCGCTGGGCCAAGCAGCTCTGCGCGGCCGGCGAAGGCATTGTGCCGTGGCAGACCGTGAAGGAGATCGCGGAGAAGGGCCAGGTGCGCGGTCCGTATGTGCTGCATTTCGAATGGGATTTCCCGAAGGAGGACCTCGTCAAGACGGTCAAGACGGAAATCGACTTCTTCAAGGGCGTATTTGGCTGAGGTGGACAATGCAGAGACGGGACTTCATCAAGATGGCGGGACTGAGTGCGGCGGCGCTGGGCGCAGGCTGCGCGACGACGGGCAGCACGCGCGCGGTTGACGGTGCCGGGCGTCCGCTCAAGCGGATCACGATTGCCGACGCCTCCTGCCAGTTCGAGCGCGAGCCGATGGTGCGTCCGTTCGGCTTCAAGGGCGGGTATCTCACGGAGGAATGGATTGTCTCGGCCTTCGTGCGGAGCACGAGCGGCAAGTACGGCATCGGCCTGGGCACGCAGAGCTGCCTATGGAGCGATGCGGCCGTGTTCGCGTCCAATTCCGAAGCCGGCGGCAACGCGATCATGTTCGCGATGACCCAGCATGCGCTGAAGCTCCTGAAGGGCAAGAGCTTCGAAAGTCCCGTGGAGCTCAACGACTGGCTGTGGCCGCAGGTGTGGGCCTACGGCAAGAAGGTCGCGAACAACCCGAACCTGCGCGCGACCTTTGCGCTCAATGCGCTCGTGTCGGTGGACAATGCGCTGTGGGTGCTTTTCGCCCGCGAGAACGGCATGACCAGTTTCGACGAGATGATTCCGCCGGCGTATCGCCCCGCGCTCTCGTGCCATCATGAGAAATGCGCCTCCATTCCGCTCATGAGCTATGCGGTGCCCGTGCCCGAAGTGCGCGCGGCCGTCGATTCGGGCTACTTCTTCATGAAGATCAAGATCGGCCAGCCCGGCACACAGGCGGAAATGCTGGACAAGGACATGAAGCGCGTCTCGGCCATCCACGCCGCGCTCAAGGACGCGCGCACGCCCTACACGAAGACGGGCAAGCTGCCTTACTACTTCGACGCGAACGGCCGCTACGAGAAGAAGGAGACGCTGCTGAAGTTCATCGACCACCTCAAGGCGATCGGCGCCTATGACCAGGTGGCGATCATCGAGGAGCCGTTCGACGAGCATGCCGACATCGACGTGAACGACATCCCGCTGCGTCTGGCGGCGGATGAATCGGCACATACGGTGAAGGATGCCCTTGACCGCATGGACATGGGCTACCGTGCTATGGCCCTGAAGCCGATCGCCAAGACGATGTCCATGTCCATGAAGATCGCCCAGGCCGCCTTTGAACGCAAGGTGCCGTGTTTCTGCGCCGACCTGACGGTGTGTCCGATCATGGTGGAGTGGAATAAGGCCGTGGCGGCGCGTCTGCCGGCTTTCCCGGGATTGGGCGATTTGGGCCTCGTCGAGACCAACGGCCACCAGAACTTCCGCAACTGGGAGACGATGCGCAAGGATCTGCCGTATCCGAGCGCGCACTGGTCGCGCACGGAGAAGGGTGTGTTCGAGTGCGACAAGGACTGGTACGCGAAGTCGGGCGGCATGCTCGAACATCTGCCGCGCTACGAGGAAATCTTCCGCGTCAAGAAGGGGTGAGAAGCCGCCCATGAACCTGTGGATGATCTTCAAGGTCTCGCTGCTCGCGATTCTGCGCAACAAGACGCGCGCCATTTTGACGTGTCTGGGCATCATCGCGGGCATTGCGGCCGTGATCATCGTGTTGGCCATCGGCAAAGGGTCGCAGGCCATGATGGTGCGCCAGCTGTCGTCCATGGGCAACAATTTGTTGATGGTCTTCCCTGAGCGCGCCAATGCGGGGCCTGTGCACGGCGGCATGGGGTCGGGGCAGACCATGACGGCGGAGGACGCGATTGCGGTCAAAAAGGAGCTGGCGCATCTGGTGCAGGCCGTCTCGCCGATGGTGCGCGCGCCTTTGCAGATGATTCGCCAGGATCGCAATTGGTCCTCCACGGTTCAGGGCGTCTCCACCGATTATCCGCTCATCCGCGGCTGGGATGTGATGAACGGGCGCTTTTTCGACGAAACCGAGGAGCGACGCTGTTCGCGCGTGTGTGTGATCGGCAATACGGTTAAAAACAATCTCTTTGGCACCGAGGACCCCATCGGCCAAACCATCCGACTTCGGAACATGCCGTTCAAGGTGGTGGGCGTGCTCGCCGTGAAGGGCGCCAACGGCTGGGGTCAGGACCAGGACGACTGCGTGATGGCGCCCTACACGACGGTGAAGCGCGTGCTCCAGGGATCGACCTTCAACAACATCAACATGATGAACATTTCGCTGCGGTCGATGGACATGCTGGAGGAGGCGAAGCGGGAGTTGGCGGCGCTGCTGCGTCAGCGGCATCGTCTGGCGGACTACCAGGATGATGACTTCGAAACGCGCGATCCCACCGAATTCATGAACACTATTGGCTCCACGACGAAGTTGATGACGATCCTTTTGACGATTGCAGCCTCGATTTCTCTCTTGGTGGGCGGCATCGGCATCATGAACATCATGCTCGTGTCGGTGACGGAGCGCATCAAGGAGATTGGTTTGCGCATGGCGATCGGTGCAACGCCCGTGAATATCCTGGGCCAGTTCATTCTGGAATCCATTGTGCTTTCCACCGTGGGTGGTGTCATCGGTGTGGCGCTCGGGGTGGGATTGGCCGTTTTCTTCGGCAATCTGCTTCACTGGCCGATTGAGATCGATATGGCGTCTGCAGCGTGGGCGCTCGCATTTTCCTCCTTCGTGGGCATGTTCTTTGGGTTCTACCCGGCCTATCGGGCCTCCAAGCTGAACCCCATTGACTGCCTGCGCTACGAATAGGCTGACCGCCAGGCGTCAGGCACGGTAGATGGCGCGCAGCAGCAGCAGCAGCAACGCCGCGAGCGGACGGCGCGTGGGCAAGGGAAAACTCGCGAGTGCGCGCCTGACGGCGGGGCAGGCGAGATAGTTTCGCAGAAGCGGCAGGCCTTCACTCAGCTTCACGTTTGTGCAGAACAGGGCGTGCAGCATTTCCAGCGCCGAAAAGACGCAGGAGGCCGAATAAAGAGGCCAAAGTCTGCCACCTGTCCGCTCGTCCAGATCCTGGCGCTTGGCCAAAAGCCGCAATTTGTTCGTGAACAGCGCACGCGACCTGTTGTTGGCCGTCACCGCGCCTTGAGAACGCACCGTGTAGTCGTAGAGCGGCTCGGGGAGGCACGTCATCGACTGCGCGGACAACAGGAACTCACAGTTGAACATGGCGTCCTCGTAGAGCACGATCGTCTCGTCAAAGCGCACGTTCGCACGTTGAAGGGTCTCTGCACGGTAGACACAGCGACAGACACTGCCTTCCTCGCGGCCCGCCCGCCAATTCCCACGACGACCCCAAATGCGGGCCTGTGCGTCAGAATAGCCGAACATGTGGGGGAAAAAGCCGTTGACGATGTCCGTATTGGAGGCATACGTGTAATCGGCCTGAAGGGGCATCAGCTGCCATTCGCCTTGATCGCCAAAACGTCGCCGATAGGCGAAGATGCAGCAGTCAGCCCCTGTCTTCTCCAGCTGGGAAATGCCTTTGGACAGCATCTCGGGATGCGCCGTGTCATCTGGGTCAACGAAAAAGACATAGCGGCCTCGGGCAAGATCAAGGCCTTTGTTGCGTGCGGCGGAAACGCCACGGTTGGTTTGCGACACAACCTGCAGCCGCGTCTCGCGGGCGGCGAAATTCGCCAGAAGGGCGGCCGTCCCGTCGGTCGAACCATCGTCTATGGCGATGATCTCAAAGTCCGAGAAGGTTTGAGCCTGCAGGCTCTCCAGCGCGGAAACGAGGTACGGCTCCACGTTGTAGCAGGGGATTATGACGCTGGCGACAGGTTGCATGCGCGAACATTATACCAAATAACCATTGACTAGGACACGCTTCTCGCGCATAATATTGACATGGTTTTCCTAAGACATATGGCCTTTCTGGCGTTTGCGCTGTTGACGGGCTGCGCCACTACGCTGGTGCGGGAGGAGCCCAAGACTATTACCGTGGGCGAGGCGGGCGCGAAATGCGCCATGGCTCCATTGGCCGAGGCGCTGCTGGCGCGGCGCGGTACTTCGGTGCAGGCCATCAACGGCAGCTGGAAGGAGCACGCCTTCACGGCGGAATGTGTCACCAAAGGGGTGGACGGAAAGTTCACGGCCATTTTTCTGGCGCCTCAGATGCGCCTGGCTACTTTGACGATTACGCCGCCGCACACGCTTTCCTTTGAACGGGCGCGTCAGATACCGGCCGCCTTCGAGCCTGAATATGCACTCTTTGACTTGGCCGTCATCAATCTTCCGACAATGGAACTGCGGCGCGCCTTGGGAGAGAATTTCATCGTGGTGGAGGCGGGGGACGTCCGTACGGTTGTGGCCGGAGGCGTGCCTGTCGCGCGGATGACGCGTCTGGCGAATGGCATGTGCCATTATGAGAATCTGGCGTTGGACTATGTCTATGACCTCAAGGAGGTGAAGTGACATGGTTGCCGTTCCTGGTTTCGCGATCGAGTCCATTTTCGGCTGCGTACCGGCGCAGACGACCGATAATTACACGGTCACCGCAGCCCTGGCGGGAGCGGAGAAGGCGCGCGGCATCATTGAGGCTACTGGCTTTCCCGTGCGTCGTTCGGCTGCTCCCGGCACGACCGTGCTGGATTTGATGCTTCCGGCGGCGCAGCAGGCGATGAACGGGGTTGATCCATGCGAAATCGGCGGCGTGGTGGCGGTTTCGTTTTCCGCCCCCGACCGTTTCCCGGCGCTTGCCGCGCAGTTGCAGCAGGCGCTCAAATTGCCCACGCATGTCGCCGCATTGGATTTGGGCTTGGCCTGCAGCGGCTATCCCTATGGCCTGATGGTCGCAGGCCAGCTGGCGGCCGCCACCGGACGTCGCGTGCTGCTGCTCGACGGCGATGTGCAGAGCGCGCATGTGGATGTCGACGACGTGAATACGCTGGCTGTGATGTCGGATGCCGCGACAGCCACCCTGATTGCCCCCGGTGGTGCCGGCGCACGTTTCGCCTTTTTTACGCAGGGGGCACAGGGCGATGTGCTGCGCTGCCCCGCCAAAGGCTGCATTCGCATGAACGGATTCGGCGTGTTTCGGTTTGTGGCCACGGAAGTGACGGCTTTTCTCAAAGGCTTTTTGGCGGAGACGGCCGGGGTGCCTGATTTCTTCGTGCCGCATCAGGCCAACATGTACATGGTGCGCCAACTTGCCAAATCGCTGGGGTTGGAGTCCCGTCTGCTGACGAGTGGACCCAAATTCGCCAACCCCGGATCGTGCTCCGTGCCGCTGACTCTGGCCGCCGGCGGTTTCCCCTCGGCGGCGAACGGCAAAGTCGATCTGAATGTCTTTATTGCGGCGTTTGGGGCGGGGCTTTCCGCGGTGGCGGCGGAGTTGCCTATCTCCAGTGCCATCCGCAGGGGTGTTGTTGAGATATGAGACTGGCGCTCCTCGGCGATGTCGCGATGGCGTTCTTCGCGTCTGATTTCCGTCGCGAGGGGCATGAGGTGTACCTCGCGCCCGGATTTGACACTTGGCGGCAGGAGCTTCTGGATGCGCAGAGCGGACTTTATCGGTTTGCGCCCGAAGCGGTGCTGCTGGTGCGGCAGGATCGGTCGGAACCGATTGGGGTTGCGTCTGGGCTAAAGATCTGCGAGCCAGATCTGGCGCTTCTTGAACGCGAAGTCCCGGGGTTTCGCGATGCACGCCTGGAAAAGTTGGCGGGGTTTCCCTTTTCGCTGGCGGGGTTGCAGGCGATAGCGGACGAGTTCCGCTGGTTTTTGGAGGCGCGTCCCGCGAAAGTGCTGGCCTTGGACGCGGATAACACGCTTTGGCGCGGCATATCCGTGGAGGAAGAAGACCGTCCTGTCGCGCCGCATGTGGAGCTTCAGCGCGGCGTGGTTAAATTGCGCGACGACGGCGTGGTGCTGGCGTTGCTCTCCAAGAACGATCTGCCGCGTGTCTGCGAGGTGCTGGCACGCCCGGAGATGGTGCTCAAGGAGCAGGATTTCGCCTTTCTGGGCGTCAACTGGAGTCCTAAGGCCGGCAATCTGATGGCTGCAGCCCAGACGCTGAATCTGTGCCGTGACGCCTTCGTGTTCCTTGACGACAATGCTTTTGAGCGCGCCGAGATGAAGGCGCGTCTGCCAGAAGTGGCGGTGCCGCCCTACGGAAAGGACGTACAGGCGGGGCAGACCCTGCGTCGCCTGCGCACCTATTTCTTCGCGGATATGGGACGTACGCCCGAGGATCGTCGTCGGGCAGAGATGTATCGCGAGGAGGTTGCGCGTCGCGCGGCCGCCGACAAGGCGCCCAGCGTCGCCGACTATCTGAAGAGTCTGGAGCTGCGCGCCCGCTTTTCGCGAGCCGAGGCAGCCGACATTCCCCGCCTTGCGCAGATGGCGGGCAAGACCAATCAGTTCAACGCCACGACACGTCGTCACACGGAAGCCGACTTCACGCGTCTGCTGGCGGATGCGAGTCTGCGCGTGTGGACCGTTCGAGCGGGCGATCGCCACGGCGACATGGGCATTGTGTGCTATGCCATCTATGATACCGCCACGGCGCGTCTGACGGATTTCGTCATGAGTTGTCGGGCCATGGGGCGTACGCTGGAGGGATTTGTGCTCAACCAGATCAAAGCCGAACTGGCGGCGGAGGGACGTGCGCTCGTTGGCGTCGATTTCGTGCCCACGGCGAAGAACGGTCCGTTTCGTCTGTTCTGGGAGGGACTGGATCTCTCGCACGAGCAGCCCACACATTATCTGCCGGAGCATGGCGAATGAATACGGCGCCCATTGGATTTTTCGACAGCGGGTTAGGCGGGTTGTGCGTACGAGACGCGGTGACGCGCTTGCTGCCGCATGAAAGCACCATCTACATCGCCGACTCCGCCAATTGTCCATATGGCAACAAACCCGAGGCGGAGATTAGCCAGTTGGCGCGCCAGCATGTGGAAACGCTGCTTGCGCGCGGCGTGAAGCTGATTGTGGTGGCCTGCAACACCGCCACGGCTGCGGCAATCGACGATCTGCGCGCCACCTGGCCTGATTTTCCTTTTGTTGGCATGGAACCTGCCGTCAAACCGGCGGCCCTGCATTCCAAGACCGGGGTCGTGGGCGTATTGGCCACGCAGGGCACATTCCATGGCCGACTCTATCGGGAGACCTGCGCGCGTTTTGCCCGAAACACCACCGTGCTGATGTGTGTGGCGGACGATTTTGTGCAGCTGGTGGAGAAGGGCGAGACTTCGGGTCCACAGGCCGAGGAGATCGTGCGCCATCGCGTGGCGCCGCTTATCGCCGCCGGGGCCGACCATCTGGTGTTGGGGTGTACGCATTTTCCGCATCTTCGTCCGCTTATCGAGCAGGCGGCCGAAGGACGTGCCGTGGTGCTGGATTCTTCAGACGCCGTGGCACGGCAGGTGAAGCGGTTACTGGCCGCACGCGATCTGCTGGCGCCCAAGACAGCTGTGGCCACCCATGACTTCTGCCGAACCCACGCATAGCTGGAGAATGGGTAATGGGTTCTCAGAGACGGCGGTGTATGCTATAATAATACCGTGATTGAGACAACTTCGACAGATTGCGCCTCGCCTGTGGCGGGTTGCGCCAAAGGGGTGGTGGATGACGCGATCGCGTGAGGCCTGGTTGCGCTACCTGGTGACCCGTGTTGCCGCCTTGGCCGTGGACACGGTACTTTTCGTCGCTGCCTATGTGACGGCGTTTATGCTTCGCTTTGACTTCTGCGAACCTGCCTTTGGCTGGCATGCGGTGGCGCAGTCCTTCCTCACGGTATGGGCGGTTCAGGTTTTGGCCTTTGCCGGGACGGGTTGTGCCTGGCGTGCCTGGCGGCGGACGGGCATTCTGGATCTGCCGCGGTTTGCCGTTGCCTTTGCGCTCTCCGCTGCCGTACTCACGCTGATGCGCTATCTGCTGCCGTCCGAAATGCAGCTGCACATTCGGCCGCCCTATTCGATCACGCCCATCAACACCGTGCTCGCGTTTCTGGCCTGCGTGGGGGTGCGGCTTTTGTGGCGATTCTATACGGAGGCCGTCCAGAAGGAGAATCTGCTCCTGAATCGTGGAGAGCGCTTGCCGGATGCTGAAGAGGTGTTGGCCCTCGTGGGTGGACGCACGGTGATGGTCACGGGCGCAGGTGGCTCGATCGGCTCTGAATTGGTGCGCCAGGTTGTGCGGGCAGCGCCAGCTAAGGTAATTCTCGTCGAGCGCGCCGAGAACGCGCTTTATGAGATCGACCGCGAAATGCGGGAGATGGGGTTTGCTGCCAAATGCGTACCGGCGATGGTTGACGTCAACGACGGCGTACGCATGCGCGAGCTTCTGGAACAGCATCGCCCAGAGATCATTCTGCATGCTGCCGCCTACAAGCATGTGCCGATGGTGGAGGCCAATCCTGTGGAGGGGCTCCGCAACAATGCCCTCGCCACGCGCCGCCTGGGTGAACTCGCCCGCGAGATGGGCGTGAAGTGCTTCGTGATGATCTCCACCGACAAGGCGGTCAACCCCGTGAGTGTGATGGGCGCCACCAAGCGGTTGGCGGAGATTCTGCTGATGGACCTCAATGCGGCCGAGGGGACGCGTTTTTCGGCTGTGCGCTTCGGGAATGTGCTGGGGTCTTCGGGGAGTGTGGTGCCGCTCTTTGAGGAACAGATTCGCTGCCGGCGGCCGGTCACGGTGACGCATCCCGGCATGCGGCGCTATTTCATGACGGTGCAGGAGGCGGTGGGGCTTGTGCTGCAGGCTGCGGCACTGGCGAAGGGCGGCGAGATCTTTGTACTCGACATGGGGGCTGACGTGCGGATCGTCGATCTGGCCGAACAGATGATTCGGCGTGCGGGTCTGCGGCCGTATGTTGACATCCCCATCGTGTTCACCGGGGTTCGCCCGGGTGAAAAGCTGTTCGAGGAATTGGATGTTTCAGAGAAGAGCGCGTTCAAGACGGGCCATGCCCGCATCTTCATCTGCCGCGAAGCCGCGGCTAGGGAGACTGCGTCGGAACTGCTCCAGAAGGTCGATTCCATCCTGCAAACTTCGCCGACAGACGCGGGCTCCCGTATCCTTGCGTTGGTGAAGAATCCTCCGCATACGACATGCGCCAAATGAATGTTCTTTTCAAACAAGTGAAAGGTTACCTGACAATGAAAAATCTACCAGTTCTCGGGCATATCCTGTGTTGTGCTGTCCTGTTCGCCGCTGGCGCAACCACAGCGGCGGATGTCTGTGCCGTCGAAAAGCCGTATGATTTCCGTGCACGTCTTGCCGATGTGCACAAGCCCAATCGCCGAGACTGGAATCTGACGGCGCAGGCCGGCGAATTTGCCTTTGCGGATGGTATGAAGATCGTGGTGGGGGATCAGCCGGATGCCCTGGTGACGCGGGCGGCGGAGGACTTCCGTGACTATCTGCTCACCTCCATGGGGGTGAACGTGTCGGTCGTGTCCGCCGCCAAGTCGCCGGCCGTGACTGTTACTGTTGACGGTGCGATGAAGGCACGTGAATACGCCATTGCCGTCACGGAGAAGGGGGTGGCGCTGCGTGCCGCCGACGCCAAAGCCGCCGCACAGGGCCTTTACCGCCTCGAAGACCGCATGAATCTGCGTTGCGCGCCTTTCTTGGCAACGGGCGCTGAGACACGCCGGCCGCGTTTCTCGCCGCGCATGACGCATTCGGGCTGGGGATGCGACCAGTTCCCGGATGCGCACCTCGCGCAGATGGCGCACTATGGGCTGGACGCCATTCTCATCTTCACCAAGGCCGTGGACGTCACCAAGGGTGTGCCCAACATCGACATTGCCGACACCATCCGCCGTGCCAAAGCCTGGGGATTGGACACCTATCTCTACAGTTATGTGCTGGCCTTTGCCCATCCCGAGGATCCTGGCGCGAAGGAGCTTTTTGCGGATACTTACGGCCGTGTCGCCGCCATGTACCCCGAGGCCAAGGGCATCATCTTCGTGGGTGAGAGCTGCCAGTTCCCGTCCAAGGACGAACGTGTGCTGCCGTACTGCTACTGGGAGAAGGCGAAGATCGCCGAACACCGCAAGAAAGGGGACGCCCGCCCGCTCGCAGGCTGGTTCCCGTGCCGCGACTATCCGGACTGGCTCAATGCCGTCAAGGCCGCCATTCGCGCCAAGGCGCCAAATATGGAGGTTGTCTTCTGGAGCTACAACTGGGGTTACCATGACGAGAAACTGCGATTGGCGCTCCTCAATGCCCTGCCGCGCGACATCACGCTGCAGGCAACCTTTGAGATGTTCGAGAGATTTGAGAAGCGCAATGGCCTGCCGTCGCGCGTCGCGGACTATTCGCTTACCTATGTGGGGCCGGGCCGCTATTTCTCGTCAGAGGCCAAGGAGGCGAAGAAGCTGGGCATGAAGATGTATGCCATGTCCAACACGGGTGGCCACACCTGGGACTTCGGCACGATCCCGTTCGATCCGTTCCCGTATCAGTGGCACAAGCGCTTCGACGCCGTGGTGAAGGCGCATGACGACTGGAACCTGGCGGGCCTCATGGAAAACCACCACTACGGCTGGTGGCCGAGCTTCGTTTCGGAACTCTCCAAGGAGGCCTACACCGAAGGCGGCATGCCGTTTGAAGACCATCTGCGGGCGATTGCGGCGCGTGACTACGGTGCGCAGAACGTGGCGGACGTCCTGGCGGTCTGGAAGGACTGGTCGGAGAAGATCGTGGACATGCACTCCGAGAACGAGAACCAGTATGGCCCGTTCCGCTATGGCCCCGCCTATCCGTTCAATGCGATGGAACCTGATCTCAAGCCTGAAGATCTCCCGATTCCGCCGATGTACCTGACGTTGAACTACCGTCAGTCCGCAGCCAAGGATGATTCGCTGAAGCTGCAGCTTGAATTGCTGGATCCGATGGTCGAGTCGTTCATGAAGGGCGGCGACAAGTTCCTCGCGATGGCGGCGGCCGAAAACGATGCGGCCCGCAAGGAGAATGCGCTGCGCATGGGCTGGCACGGTCAGTATATGGCGCGCTGCTGCCTGACGGCCCGCAATACGAAGGCTGCCGTGCTCGCCGAGCGGGCCAAGGACCGTACGGCCGTTGTGAAGATCGCCCAGGCGGAATACGACAACGCCAAGGCCGCTTTGGCGCTCGTGGAGTCTGACTCGCGTCTGGGCTGGGAGCCCACGATGCTCTATCGTGGTGGCCCTGAAATGATCAAGTGGAAGCTGCGTTACCTTGAGAAGCACTATGGCGTGCGATAAGGAGGTGCCGTCCATGAATCGTGTGTGCCTATGCACGTTGGCTGCGTTGGCCCTCGCCCTGTCGGTCCAGGGGGTGGATCCGCTGGCGTTGCCGGCCTATCGCCAGAAGGTTGTCGCCACATTTACCTCATCGGCTGAAGCCTCTGCGGCCCAGATGGCGGTCGCCCCCTTGCCCAATGGCGCAGCACGCGCATTTGCGACGCGCTGGGACGATACCGCGCCGGCGCACATCGCCAAGGCGACGATGCTGGAAGGGGTCGGTGTGAAGGGGAACTTCTATTTCCTCGAGAGGACAGTTGATGTCGACAAGACGGCAAAATCCGACGACTTCGCCATCGCCGGAGCGCGCGAGCTCGTGCGACGTGGGCATGCGGTGGGCAACCACACGCTGAACCACCTGTTCATGCTCCAGCTTTCGACGCAGGAGGCCTATCGCCAGATTCTTCTCAATCGCATCGCCCTTGAAAAGGTGCTGTCGCATACGGTAACCTCCTACGCTTCGCCGTTTGGTTGGTATGGCAACCCGTTTGACGGCGAGAATCGCCGCGAGGTGATTCGGGCGCTGGTGGAGACTGGGCATTGGGTGTCGGGCGACAATCCGCTGTCGGATGCCCGACAGCCTGTTACGGTCTGGATGCCGGCCAATCGCTTCTCCGCAAACGACCGCAATCCCGACTATGCGCAGTTCAAAAAGGGACTGGCGCAGCAGGAGAAGATCGCAGCGGCCAATCCCGACATGCCGCGCATCACGCTGGGTACGCATTCGTGGTGCGATGCCGCCGGGAATGCTCTGCAGGCCCAATGGCTCAAGCAGCATTGCGTTCGCCCCGACTGGGTACAGCTCAATGACTATGAATACGGCGCCTACCGCTATTCCGCGCTCTATGCCGCGCCTGCCAAGACGGGTTCGCAGGCGGCTGCCGCCACTTTCTCGGTGACGCGTTTCGAACCTACGGCGTTGGGCGAGGCGATTCCATTGTCGATTTCATTTACCGAGACGCCTCAGTCCGTGACATGTGATGGGGTGCCGCTGGTAAAAGACGCGAAGGGACTCTGGACACTGCCGCATGCACCGGGGCGCGCCACGGCTCTGGTTCGTGTGGCCGATGACACACTTGACGGGGTCGGCTTGACGGTGAAGGCTGACGAGACAACTGGCAAGCTGGTGTGTACACTGGTAAACGGCACCTCTGCGGCGGTGCGCAACTTGAGCATGGCGGTGCTGTTGCCGCCTGGTTGCATGCGTATGCGCCACACCTTTGCTGTGCCAGAGGTTGCCGCCGGCGCCACGTGGACGCAGACAGTTGCCCTCACCCGTGTGCGTGATGCGGCGGCTCGCCCAGACTTCGCCTGGGGAGCCGCGCTCTATGCGGCACATGTCGATTTTGAGACGTCTGCTGGGCGGGCGCGCCTCTGGGCGCGGACCGAGACGGCCGGTGTGACGCCTCCAATCGTGACGCCCAATGACGTGGCACGTTCGACGGGACCGTTTGCCGCAAATGCAATCTCCGAAGCCGATTGTGCCGCTTTGTCTGTGGCGACAGGGCCTTTGCCCACGACATTGGGCGGCGTAGCTGTGAAGTGGGTGGCAGCGCAGGATAAGAATGCGATGTGGTATAATCTCACGCCACGCAGTGTCCACCGTAAAGGCAAGGGTGGCGTCTATGTGGCGGCGTTTCAGTTCAAGGCCACTGCGGGCACAGAGGTGCGGTTGCCGTGTAGTCATGCTGGGCGCTGCAAGATCTATCTAAATGGTGCGCAGGTCTCGAATCCAGCCACGGTACAGGCCCGAGCAGGGGTCAATCGCGTGCTGTTTGTCTACGACGACGCTAGTTCGTATGTGTCTTGCCTTCAGGGTGCCGCCACCACCCTGCGTGGCCTCGGTGACCCGTTGCCCTGTGTGCCGTTTGACTGAAAAACTGTACATGATGGGCAAATTTTGATAGTATATCACCTATACATTTCAACAAAGGGATATTAACATGAAGAAACTCATTGTATCTGCTGCCGTTGTGAGCATGGCGGTTATGGCTCAGGCGCAGTTGTCGTCCTTGCTGCAGACGGCGCAGCAGGTTGTTCAGCCTGCAGCACCTGCGGCTCCAGCTACTCCTGCAGTTCCGGCGGCTCCTGCCGTTGTGCAGCAGCCTGTCGTTGTCCAGCAGCCTGTCGTCGTGCAGCAGCCCGTCGTCGCGCAGCCAGTTGTTGCCGTGCCGCAGCAGACGGTCGTTGTGCAGCAGGCGCCTACGGCGCAGCCTTGTCCCCGCTGTGCGGGATCGGGACGCATCGAAAAGCCGGGCTCCTTTGGCTTCAAGACGAAGCACTGCCCAGCTTGCAATGGCAAGGGTGTGATTCTGCCGCCCCCGCCTCCTCCGCCCATGCACCACCATCACCACCATCATCATTGATGTACGGCAGTGTTCTCATCACAGGTGCGTCGAGCGGGATCGGCGCGGCTGTGGCGGAAGAATGCGCGCGCCGTGGCGCGACGGTGCTGTTTCTCTGTGGCCGCAATCGTGAACGGTTGGAGGCCACGGCGGAAGCCTGTCGCGCGGCGGGAGCCGCCGACGTGCGGACCGAGGTGGTGGATGTTGCGGATGCGGCGGCAGTTTCTGCCTGGATGGCCGCATGCGATGCCGTGGTTCCGCTTGACCTTGTTTTTGCCAATGCCGGTTGTGGGACGGGACGGGAAACCACAGAGAACGTGCGCCGTACGTTTGCCACCAATCTCATGGGTGTGGTGAATACGGTCCTTCCGGCCATTGATCTCTTTCGGGCACGCAAGGCCCGAGGGCAGATAGTCCTCACGGCTTCAATAGCGGGATATGCGCCGTTGCCGGGGTGTCCTTCGTATGCGGGCACAAAGGCGGGTGTGAAGAATTGGGGCCTTTCGCTGCGTGGTTTTTTGCGTCCAGAAGGCATCAAGGTCAATGTGGTGTGCCCAGGATTCGTGCGGTCACGCATCACGGACCGCAATACCTGCCCCATGCCGTTTTTCATGGAGGCCCCCAAGGCCGCCAAGATCATTCTTGACCGTGTGGCGCGCAATGTGGGGCTCATCGCCTTTCCTTGGCAGATGCGTCTGGCCACTTGGTTTCTGGCCATTCTGCCGTGGCGGCTTTCGGAGTTCGTCGGAAGGCTCCTGCCCGACAAAAATGCGGACAATTCGCAGGGAATCACCTTATGACAAGCTATCTTGAGCGTCTGGCCTGGGGAACGGATGCCGGTTTCTATCGTTTTGTTCCCGAAGAGGTGCTGATGCCGGCCGACGAGGCGGCTGTTGCTGCGATATTCGCGCGCGCGCGCAAGACGGGACGGTCCGTCACCTGCCGTGCGGCCGGCACGTCGCTGTCGGGGCAGGCGACATGTGATTCCCTTTTGATGGTGTGCGGCAAGAAGTGGGAGAAATGCGAAGTCCTCGACGGCGGGCAGCGCATTCGCCTGCAGCCTGGCGTAGTCGGCGAACGCGTAAACACCGTGCTGCGGCCCCTGGGGCGGCGCTTCACCCCCGATCCGGCTTCAGTCAAAAGCGCGATGGTTGGCGGCATCGTCGGCAATAATGCCTCCGGCATGTGCTGCGGTACGCATGCCAACAGCTACCGCATGCTCGAGAGTGTGCGGCTCGTGCTAGCCGACGGTACGATACTGGACACAGGCGATGCCGCGTCCAAGTCGGCCTTTGCCGCGTCGCATCCCGATTTCATTGCGCGGCTTTTGGCTCTGCGCGATCGTACGCGCAAAAATGCGGATTTGGTCGCGCGCATTCGCCGCAAGTACTCGATCAAGAATGTAACGGGCCTCACGATCCTGCCGTTTGTCGAGTATGACGATCCTTTTGACATCATAGCCCACCTCATCCCCGGCAGTGAAGGCACGTTGGCCTTCCTTTCGCAGATCACGATGCGCACGGGCGAATTGCCGAAGACGAGCGAATCGGCCCTGTTGCTTTTCCCCACGACAAAAAGCGCGTGCGAGGCTGTGGCGGCGATGAAGGGCGTGGGGGCGCTGGCCGCCGCCGAATATTTTGACCGCAAGGCCATGCGCACGGTAGAAAAGGACTTCCCGGAACTGGTTGGCCTTCCCGAGGATGCCGGAGCGGTGCTGGTGAAGACCGAATCCGCCACGGAAGCGGAGTCCTGCGAAAAGCGGGAACGACTGCTGGCCGTGCTCAGGGATTTTGAACTGCTCGTCCCGGCGGATTTCACCGCTGACCCTGTCCGTACGGGCAAGTGGTGGGCCATGCGCAGCGGCATCTTCCCCGCCGTGGGTGGCACGCGTGAAGTGGGCACCACCTGTCTCATCGAGGATGTGGCGGTGCCTGTGGACAGCTTGGCTTCGCTCACCCTGGAACTGCAGGCGCTCTTCCGCGAACATGGTTACGCCGATGCGGTCATCTACGGCCATGCGCTGGAGGGCAATTGGCACTTTATCCTCAATCAGCGCTTTGACACCCCAGCCGCCGTTGCGCAGTATGACCGTATGATGCGTGCCGTGGTGGCGCTGGTGGCGGACAAATATCAGGGATCGCTCAAGGCCGAGCATGGCACCGGACGCAACATGGCGCCATTTGTTCGCCGCGAGTGGGGGGATGACGCCTACGAGCTGATGAAAGACGTCAAGGCGCTTTTCGACCCTGACAACATCCTCAACCCTGGCGTCATCTTCAACGAGGATCCTGCTTCCTACACACAGCACCTGAAGCCCTTGCCGCGTGTTCATGCTTTGGTGGACCGTTGCATTGAATGCGGCTTCTGCGAAGTGAACTGCGTGGCCTGCGGCTTTGCCTTGTCGTCTCGCCAGCGCATTGTGGTACAGCGTGAAATCGCCCGATTGGAAGGACTGGACGATCCGGCGTCGCGTCGGTTGGCGGTCGAGTTGAAGCGGGACTTCCGCAAACTCGGCAAGAATCTCTGCGCTGGGGATGGCCTTTGCTCCACAAGCTGTCCCGTGAAGATCAACACGGGGGATTTCATCCATGTGTTGCGTGAACGCGAAATGCCGCTTCTGTCGCGAAAGTTCGGCGTTTTCGCGGCAGACCATCTTTCTCTTGTCGCAGGTGGCGTGGGCTTTCTGCTGGATCTGGCGGCGCTGGGACAGGCCGTACTGGGCGATAGGCTCATGTTCGCCGTGTGCAAGGCGTTGCACTATGGTTCATTTGGCCGCATTCCGCTATGGACGCCGGCCATGCCGCATCGCGTACGTGGCGTCAAGCTGCCTCAGCCGTCGGGTGCGCACACGCCGCAGAAGGTAGTCTATTTTCCATCCTGCATCAATCAGCGCATGGGGCCCTCCAAGGGCGCGGCCTCGCAGAAGCCCATTATGGCGGAGATGATCGAGCTGCTGGAGAAGGCCGGCTACGAGGTGATCTTCCCCGAAAACATGGCCAATCTCTGCTGCGGCACGACCTGGGAATCGAAGGGAATGCCTGACGTGGCTGACCGCAAGTCCGCAGAGCTGGAGGCCGCCCTCGTCAAAGCTTCCGAAAACGGCCGTTGGCCTGTACTGTGCGATCAAAGCCCCTGTCTGCATCGTATGCGCCACACGATCAAGAGCCTGCACCTCTACGAACCGTTTGAGTTCATTTCCTCCTTTGTGCTGGACAAGCTCGATATCACGCCGCTTGACACGTGCGTCGCGGTGCATCCCACCTGTTCGATGCGCAAGATGGGGCTGGTGCCGGTGATTCTCAAGGTCGCGCAGGCGTGTGCACGCGAAGTGGTGATGCCGGAGGAAGTGGGCTGCTGCGCGTTTGCGGGCGACAAGGGCTTCACGGATCCCAAGCTGAATGCCTGGGCGCTGCGCAAATTGCGCAGCCGGATCGCGGAGGCTGGTGCGACCAGCGGCTACTCCAATTCGCGCACGTGCGAAATTGGGCTTACGCTGCATTCGGGCATTCCCTACATGGGAATCGCGGCGCTCGTCAATCGCGTATCGCGGGCGAAGAAATGATGTGAGGTGACGTATGGCATTGCTGGAAGTTTCCGACATCGTCAAGAGCTACAGAATCCCCGGGCAGCAGCCCATTCGGGTGCTTGACGGGGTCTCATTTAACGTAGAGGCAGGGGAGCATGTCGCCATTGTCGGGCGCTCGGGAGCCGGAAAGACGACGCTGCTGAACATTCTCGGCGGGTTGGACCGTCCCTCGTCGGGAGACGTGAGTCTGGACGGCGAGTCGCTTTTCCGCGGATTCGGCGCGGCGCGGCGCCGCAACCGCCTGCGCGCCACGAAGATCGGATTCATCTTTCAGAGCTATCACCTGATGCCAGAACTTGACATCGTGGAGAATGTGCTTCTGCCATCCATGACCGGGTACGCCCGGCTGGTCCATGCGCGCGAACGCGCCAAGGAGTTGTTGGAGAAGGTTGGTCTGGCCGATCGCCTGGACCATCTGCCCACCGAGCTCTCGGGCGGCGAGCAGCAGCGTGTGGCCCTGGCGCGTGCGCTTATGTGCCGCCCCGAGATCATTTTCGCCGATGAGCCGACGGGCAACCTAGACCGTCTCACGGGCTCGGAGATCATGAAACTGCTTTTTGAGGTCAATGGCGATCCGCTTGCCGTGGTCATGGTGACGCATTCCGCAGAAGCCGCCGCCATGTGTGACCGCACATTGACTTTGGATGGCGGCCATCTCGTGTAAGCGGGCCGAAGGCTTCGGCTCTCCTGGGCACCTTGTTCGCGTCAAGCGCTGAAGACGTTGATTTCCACGCTGAGAAATGCGCTTGTTCGGCGTGTAGCTCGTTTTTTGCCAGTATGAAGTGGGCTGCCGCCTACTGTGCAAAGTTCACATTAGACGTCTAATGTCATTAAATCAGACGTCTGATTTAGTCATTTAGGCGTCTAGCTGGTTGAACTTTGACGCCTAATGTCTTGTTTGCAAATGATTCTCGCCAAGATATTCGCAGGAGTTCACTCTTTTCGCGCAAGAGCTCCTGTCGTGATGGGCATAAGGTTATCGCCTGTTGGGCCTCGTGCAAATCTCACTGCGTGAAAATTCTGCGTTTTTGTGTTATACTACTGTCCGTTCCGCTCATCGTGGCTCAAGGGTCGCGGCAGACGGAACACGACATAGTTCGGAAACTGGCGTGTCTTCGCCGAAGCCTTTCGCTTTCGCAGAGATTCTGCGTAAAGCCGGGAGATCGCGCGAGCCGCCCACCTCCGAACGTTTTGAATTGTAGCGTCAAAGCTACACGCTGTTCCAGCAAAATACTACCACTATTTTAGGATACGAACAGCATGTAAGTGGAGATGCGCCCAGCTGGGCGCATTTTCTCTTCATGTATTCGTATCTGGCCTGTGGTAGGGCTTTGCTGGAGTGCATGAGGGAAAATGCGCTCTTTTTTCATGCATCAGACGGGTGTCTGCAGTTTCTCGGTTTTAATTAAAAGTGAGAATGGAGCCAGAGCGCGTGGTAGGGCGGCTTCGACGAAGCCGCCGCAAGAAGAGGACGGCGCGAAGGTGATGCGACTTCAGATGATGGTCCTGTGCTGCGCGTTCATCCTCGGGGGCGAGGTCATGGGCAGGACGGCTGATCTGACGCTGGCGAAGAAGCGCAAGAAGGACGAGTTCTATACGCAGCTCGTGGACATTGAGAACGAGTTGCGCCACTACAAGGCGCATTTCAAGGACAAGGTCGTGCTCTGCAACTGTGATGATCCGCGCAAGAGCAACTTCTTCAAGTACTTCGCCGACAACTTCGAGAAACTCCACCTCAAGCGCCTCATCGCGACGTGCTACAAGAGCCAGGATGTCGATCTCTTTTCGCAGGGTGACTGCGAACGGGCCATCTGCCAGATTTACGAGGGCGACAAGAACGGCAACCTGGTCGTTGACGACGACGAGGTCTGCGTCAAAGAGTTGAAGGGTGATGGCGATTTCCGCAGCGCCGAATGCATCGAAATCCTGAAGGAGGCCGACATTGTCGTCACCAATCCGCCGTTCTCGCTGTTCCGCGAGTATGTCGCGCAGCTCGTGAAGTATGAGAAGAAGTTTCTGATTATCGGGAACCAGAACGCAATCAAATACAAAGAAGTTTTTCCGTTGTTTATGGAGAATAAGATATGGCTTGGTTATGGGTTTAGGCGCAATTGTGCTCATTTTGAGACAAATTACAAAGATGAGGCCTCGGACGCAGATCACCGCGCTGGGATGATTCGCGTTTCGGGGGTGATGTGGTACACGAATCTTGAGGTGTTGAAACGACATGAACGTTATCCTCTTTACAAGCATTATTCTCCTGCCGAATATCCCAAGTATGAGAGCTATGATGCAATTGAGGTGAGTAAAACTCCCGATATCCCTATGGATTACGATGGTGTTATGGGGGTACCTATCACCTTTATGGACAAGTATTGCCCAGAGCAGTTTGAGATTGTGGGAGTTTTCAATCATGGCAGTGATTCTGAATTTGATCTGGCGAAGCCAATCTTGAACGGGAAAGAATTGTATACGCGTATTGCTATCCGCCACAGGAGACTAGCAAAATGAACATCGAACTGAAGAAGATCACGATTCGTGAACTGGTCGAGGGATATATGGACGATCCCGAGCATGGCGTTTCGGGTTATGGCGGGCGGCTGGACATTCGTCCGGCCTATCAGCGGGAGTTCGTGTACAAGGAGAAGGACCGGGATGCGGTGATTCATACCGTCATGCGCGGCTTCCCGCTGAATGTGATGTACTGGGCGAAGAAGAAGGACGGCACGTTCGAGGTGATGGACGGGCAGCAGCGCACGATCTCGATCTGCCGGTATGTGGCGGGCGATTTCGCCTGGGGTGAACTGGAGCTCGGTCGGCGCTATTTCCACCGCCAGCCGGAGGACATCCAGCGGAAGTTCCTCGACTACGAGCTGATGGTGTATTTCTGCGAGGGCGAGGAAAGCGAGAAGATCGACTGGTTCCGGACAATCAACATCGCGGGGCTTGAATTGACCGAGCAGGAAATGCGCAACGCCATCTATCCCGGGCCGTTCGTCTCGGACGCCAAGCGGTACTTCAGCAAGCCGGGCTGCGTCGCCTACAAGCTCGGCGGCAAATACCTGAAGGGAGAAGTGGACCGTCAGGCCTATCTGGAGACGGCAATCATGTGGATTGCCAACACGGACAAGGCGAAGGCCATCGACGACTACATGTGCATCCATCAGGGGGATGAAGAGGCCACGGCGCTTTGGCTTCATTTCCAGAAGGTCATCAGCTGGGTGGAGACGATCTTCCCAACCTACCGCAAGGAGATGAAGGGACTGGATTGGGGTCGGCTCTATCACCGGTACGGCACACGCGCCTACAACCCCGTGAAGCTTGATCAGGAAGTCGCGGAACTGATGGCGGACCGCGACGTCCAGCGGCACAGCGGCATCTACGAGTTCCTGCTTTCCGATCGAAAGCTCTTCGAGAAGCTCAACCTGCGCACATTCGATCCCGACGACATGCGCGTCGCCTACGAGAACCAGAAGGGCGTATGCCCGATCTGCAAGGGCGAGTTCGCGTTCGAGGAGATGCGCGGCGACCATATCAAGCCGTGGTCAAAGGGCGGCAAGACGAAGCCGGAGAACCTGCAGATGCTCTGTGCGGACTGCAATGCCCGCAAGAGCGACAAATTCTGAGGGCGGTTGCGCACATATATATTGTAAATGTGAATTTACCACCCCCGAAAAATCACTTTCCTCCTTGTTTTGGGGAAGTGGAAATGTTATACTTTCCCCATGGGTTATTGTGGCGCCTCTAATGTGTTTTGGCAGTTATGTGGTAGTTTCGGGCTGTGTGGCCCGAGCTGTGAACGGCACGAACGAGAGGGGCTCTAAATCACCTTGGAGCGTTTATGATTGTTAAAGCTATTTCGCCTGTTTTTTGTGGCCTTGTATTCATGGGGTTGACCGCCGTCTGGGCCGATACATCGGTGGTGATGACTGAGTCTACCTATGTCTTTGATGTCCCGGCGGGTGAGGAATACACATTCACCTCTGAAAACCAGCGCAATATCTGGCAACGGGAGCTGATTAAGAATGGTGAGGGCACATTGGTAATGCCGCTGATCCTTGGCGACTACACCAATGGACTTGTGAGGCTAAATGCTGGCACGATCAGACTGGAACATGGTCAGGGGCTCGGCACAGCATATAGCCGAAGCAGGATCGTCATTGCCGAAGGTGCCAAGCTGCTGATC
Organism: Kiritimatiellia bacterium; assembly: GCA_024405395.1. Taxonomy (GTDB): domain Bacteria; phylum Verrucomicrobiota; class Kiritimatiellia; order RFP12; family UBA1067; genus RGIG6720. The sequence goes on from JAKSOW010000033.1 coordinate 22,275, forward strand.
CCGCGTGGTGGGAATTTTGACGCACGCCGGCGCGTAATCGAGAATAATGGTACAATTGAAACTGTTGGTGGCTACTTCAAGGTCGGGGAGACGGCGACATGCTTGGGAACGGGTAAGTTGGTGGTGACGGGTGACGGATCCTACAATTCTGTTGGCTTTTCAAATAATCACCAAGGGGGAATTCCTTGGGAACTTGTCTGGAACGGTGGAAACAAAAGCTCTGCATTTGAGGTCAACGGCAACTTTTATGCGGGCTATGAAAAGGAGAACACCTGGTCGGGCCCGGTTACGCTCAACACAGACATGCAGATCTATTCGGGGAAACGGCTGCCGTTTACGATCACCGGAAAGATCTCCGGTCCAGGCATGATCAAAAACGGTGAAGCCCTGTTGCGCATCATGAATCCGGCCAATGATTTCGCGGGGGGCATCAAGTGGACGGTCTCTCCCATTGCCAATGGCGAATGGCGTGCGCTTGTGGGAGGTTATCCGAATGCCATCGCCAAATCAAATTTTGCGGCGGGATCCTGGGGGTATGGCGACAGCTATCATCGATTGAATGACCCCTATGTGGGCATGAAGCATGGTTCGTTGCTGGGCATCGACGCGGGCAGCTGCAATGGCCCGAATCCTGGTTGGACTGAGGAAGAAGGGCATACACAGATTGACACGAACGGCTGCGGGTCGGCCCTATTCACCTTCCCCGGCGAGGTGATCACCAACACGTGGACGTTTCAGGACCAGTGGCTTGTCCATGCCGGCACAGGCGGAACCTTGGTGGTGCACGGTGATCTTGTCGGCGATAGGGCGCGCCTTCTGAACTGGAGCGGCACGCTGGCGTTTGATGAAGGGGAGAAACGTGCGGGCTATACGCTGGTCAACGATGGTTCGCTGCGCATCGGGGGCAATGCCCATTTCATCGCTGGCACAAACATCTATGCTGGTGGCCTTTATCCCCTGACGCCGCGCGTGGAGGTGACGGACAATGCGGTCATGTCGGCTGATCTTTCCTGCTGCCGTGGCACTTATACGCCTGGCATCTATCTGCCCTTGAACTTCTTCAATCAGGCCAATGAGTTCGGTGACTACTGGAACAACGGGGCCGTGAAGGGTGACTATGCCCGCGGTATCGTGGATGTCACGGGCAATGGCGTGATGACAAACCGGCTCAACATGGAGTGCTTCAACATGCAGACGGCTGCGGGATCCGTCTACATGCGCGGTAAGGAACTCTACAACCTTGGCAGCACCGCTTCCGGCAGCTCCAGCTATCTGGCGCAGAGCGGTTGCGGGTATATCGGCATTGAGAAAGGGGCCTTCATTACGCGTGGACAATTCGTTTTGGCCCAATTTGGCAATGCTGTGGGTGAACTTGTCCAGCTTGGCGGCACATATCGAAGCGAGCTCAATCAGAACATATGCATGGGCCAGGGTGGTGGTGATGCCGACATCTACTTGTGCGGTGGCTCCTTCACAGGACATCAGAGTCTTTTCATGGGTGATTATGCGACAGTTTCTGCGCCTAGGATTCCAGGTAACGGCGATGTGTGCACCTTTACCATGGACAATCCCGGTGGTGAGGCCCTGTTCTCGGGCGCCTTCTATTTGCGGGGCTGCACGAATGGCGTGAACATCGTCAACTTCAACGACGGCACACTGGAAATCGGCAATTTCTATCGTGAGACCTCCTATAAAGGACAACCCATGCCAGGCACACATGCCTACCTGAACTTCAATGGCGGCACATTGCGCCGGAAGTCGAATCAGGCGCTGGATCTGGCCCCGCTGTTGGCCGACAGCGATCGCATCACCGTGTTCGCCGGCGGTGCGACGAGTGAGACGCTCTACGATACGACCATGTCTTTCCCCATGTCAGCACCGACAGGAGGCGGCATCTCCGACATTGAGATTCCAGCAGCCGCCAAGGTGCCCTGGAACTACATCGGCTCGCCCAATCTCACCATTCTTAGCGCTACAGGTTCAGGCGCTTCGGCCATCGCGCTCTTTGACCATGATCGTGGCGTGGTCACCAATGTGGTGGTTACTTCGCCCGGCTGCGGATATGTGGCGGGCGAGACGACGGTCAGGTGGAGCTATTCCGGGTACACGAACCGCGAAGTCACTGTGGCAACGGTCGTGGCCAATGGCGCAGCCGGTCCTTTCACCAAGAAGGGGGCTGGCAAGCTTACGCTCAATGCCGCCAATGCATTTGGCGAGAAAGTACGTGTGGAGGGCGGTACGCTTGTTGCGGGGGTAGATGGTGCCATTCCCGCCAATCTGGCGCTTGAGATCGTGGATGGTGGACTGGATCTGGGAAGCCGTGCCTACACGACGCCGAAACTGACGGTAGGATCGGGTTCAATCACGGCCTCCACGCTTTCGGTTGGGGCGCTTGCCTTTGACACGGCAAACCACACTCCTTCAACGGGTTCGGCCTTAGTGGTGAATGGCGCCGTCATCTTTACCGATGGGGCGTCCATCACCGTCGACAATCCCGAGGCGTTGCTGTCGGCACGCCGGAGCTTTGAGTTGATAACGGCCACAGGTGGCATGTCGGGCGCCTCTCCCGTTCTTGACGCACCGGAGCTTGTCGGCAAGTGGGCCTGTGAAGTCACCTCGGGCGGCAAAGCCCTACGTATTTTCCGCAATACAGGCACAATGTTCTATTTCCGGTGAATTCCACTGTGCTAACTGAGACGGAGTCAAAATGATCACAGCTTGTCTTTGCGCCACTCTGCTGGCCGTAACCGCCGGGTGGGAGAACATCTGCGCCGAGCGAACGGAGTTTCCGGCAACGCCCGCCATTTGGAAGGCGGACTTCACCCAGAAGACGAATTTCGTCTGGGAGCTGCGCGAAGGTGCGCAGGGGACGGTTGTCTTCGAATCGGATGGGGTGCGCATCAAAAAGACCAATACTGACGGGTACATTGTCGTCAAGGCCCAGCCTTTTTCCGTGGAAAAGGGGGATGGCGTGCGCTTCTCCGCGGACCATGAAACGCTTTCGGCCGATGTGGACTATTCCTCGGGCGTGCTGCGGTATCATGGGCGCAAAGAACGCCTCAACCTGGACAAGGCCGAACGGAAGAACTTCTGGAACGGCGGTCTGCAGACCATGCGGGGCATGCCGTGCACCGCGCCAGGCATGACCTACCGCAAATATGGCCAATGCTTCTGCGAGGATGATTTGCTCACGCCGGTGATCGTCGTAAGCGGTGCGCCTTCCGAGAGCGTTTGGCGCAACTGGTTTGCGGAAGATCTGCAGGAGGCCGATGACGCCTGGAACGAATGGCGAAACAACATTCCCTTCGCTGAACGTGCAGGGGACCGCATTCCCGCCGCCGAATTGGAGACTCGTCTGGCCGCCGACCGCGACCATACCGCCGAAATCCGCCGTGTTGATGGGGTGAGCCGTCTCCTGCTGGACGGTGAGATCGTGCCGGCCTCCGTCTACAAGGGCATGCACTATGAATTCGAAGTGGGCCGTGACAAGGGCGAAACGTTCTCGGGCAAGCCTCTGGACGGGAGTGCCGTGAAGCTGATGGTGAAGGCCGTGCGGCCGGGGTACCACTGTGATCCCGATGGCGGCAATGTGGACATCAAGTTCCTGGCTGCCCAGATCAAGAGCGCGATGCGCCTGGCGCCCAATTCGCTTTTCCTGGTGGCCGTGAGCGGGCAGGCCCCTGCCGATTTCGTGAAGAAGACCTGCCCCCAGGAGGCCTGGATTGACGAGAAGGGCCTTCCGGTCATGGGCTTGGGCGGCAGCTGCATGGTGGGCTATCTCGGCTCCACGAAGGAGCAGTTCGACAAGGGGGCGTGCATGTGGCCGTCGCCCTCTTCGCCAACCTGGCGCAAGTGGGTGAACGCGTCCATTCGCGCGCTGGTGGCCGAACTGAAGGCGCAGAAGCTCGACAAGCGCGTGGTGGGCATTCACATCTACGGCTACCATGATGGCCAGTATTCGGTGCCGTATACGGACCACTCGCCCTGCGCGCAGGCGGAATACCGTCAGATGATCGCCGAGCCGGGTTGCATTTCGACCAATTACGCCTTCTGCTGCAAGCAAATGGCATTCCGCGCGCAAGAGGAGTTTGTGCGCACGTTCAAGCAGGCCATGGGCAAGCCCACGATCGGCGTGATGTGGTGCGAATCGCCCCTGCAGGGCGCGAAGAACGCGTCGCTGGACATCACCTCCTTCGTGAATTCCGATGCGATGGACGCCGTCGTCTGCCAGCCGAACTACCGAGAACGTCTGCCGGGATTCCCCACGGTGTCGGCCCTGCCGCTGGATTCCCTGCATCTGCACGGCAAGATGTTCTGGAACGAATACGACTACCGCACGTATGCTCCCGTGAAGACCGGACATACGGCGCCGTCGCTCAAGAGCCTCGGCACCAGCGCCGACTTCCCGATGTGGCAGAGCGTCTACCGCAAAGTCGCCGGCGAGGCGGCCGCCACGCGCATGGGGTACTGGTTCTACGACATGTCCGGCGGTTGGTACCACACGCCGGCCATGACGGCCGACATCCGCCACAACGTCGCCGAAGAGGCGGCCCTGGCGCGCCTGAAGCCGTCCACCTGGCAGCCCGACCTGGCGGTTGTGGTGGACGAGGAGCAGATTCTGCAGGAAGGCGATAATCCGCTGCTGCGCATTACGCATGCGGACGAATACATCTACGCGTCGTCGTGCCGCCTCTGGGGCACAAGCGGTGTGCCGTATGCGCGTTATCTCGCCGAGGACACCCTGCGGAATCCTGAGATTCTTGCCGGCAAGAAGATGGTCATTCTGGCGTTTTTCCGAAAGATTGATGCGCGGCGGGCGGCGTTGCTCGAGCGCTTGGCGAAACAAGGCACGACGCTGGTGTTCCTCTCCGAGACTGGCGTGCGGGGCGGAGCGGCGATTACCGGATTCGAGCCCGAATTGCGGGCAGGCCACTTCGACCATCGGATCGTGCCGTCGGCGGGCGTGACCGAAAATGTCGCGAGCCTTTTCTACACCTATTGTCAGCGTGAGGTCACGCATGTCATTCCGCTGGGGGCTCGGTGTACAGTCAAGGAACAGCCTGGCATGACGGTGCTGGCGCGTTATGCGGACGGGAATGAGGTGGCGCTTGCGGAGCGCAAGGATGCCGATTGCCGTCGCATCTATGTGGCGGAGGCCGGAGGCCTCACGCCTGCGCTGATCAATCGCTTCGCGCGCGAGGCGGGGTGCTATGCGCCTGTGGACGGCACGGGACTGCAGGTCGACATGAACGGCGACTTCGTTTCCGTGCACTGTCTGCGGCCGGGAACCTATTCCTTCAGATTGCCGTTTGCGTGTCGGGTAATGAATCTGAAGACATATGCATACGAGCCTGTTGTGTCCGGTGCGCTGACGCTGACGTTGACGGCTGGCGAAACGTGCCGATTCCGTCTGCTGGCCGACGAGGCGGCAGCACAGGCGTGGGAAAAGGAGGTCGACGAGCTGAAGAAGACCGCAACCTATCCCGGCGAATCGGTGGCCGATCTCTACGCGGCCGTTCTCACCACCGAGCCGCCGCCTGACGCGATGCTGTTGGGCACGTTCACCTGGCATGCACCTGGACGCGAGCGTCGCGTGGACTTGCGGCACAATGACTCTTTCCCGGTCATTGGCACCAAGAAGATGTCGTTTCATGAGGGCGGCACCATTCACGCCCGGGTGTTTTTCGCCGAGTCGTCGACGCCGCCGGGCAAGCCGCAGGTCTATGACGGCATCTGCATGAAGCCAGACGAATTTCTTCTGGGCCGCACACAGGACGAACTCTACTTCAATCTTCATCTCGACGGCAAGTGGGCTGTGTTCAGCGCGCGCCCGAAGGTTCCGATTGGACGTTGGGTGGATGTGGCGGTGACTGTAGCGAAAGACGAGAAGGGGTACGACATCCGCTATTACATCGATGGCGAGGAAGTGAAGAAGGCTCGGATCAAGGCGGGGGCACGCCTGCCGAAGTCCCTCAGGCGCAATCTGATTGTCGGAACGTGCTGGGGTACACAATGGCGCTTTGGCGGCAAGATGAAGTCCCTGGACATCTTTGAACGTCCGCTTTTGCCACAGGAAATCAAAGCGCTGGCGGCGGATTGCGTGCCGACAAAACTCATGGCGGATTATGTTTCGCGTTTCAATGCGGATGACGAGGAACTCTACACGAATGCGGTGTCGAATGCTCAGGTGGCGGACTGGATGGCCGCCAATGTGCCGCGTTTCGAGTGCCCTGACAAGGAAATCGAACGTACCTACTATTTCCGCTGGTGGACCTATCGCAAGCACATCCGCCAGATTCCAGCGGGATGGGTAGTGACGGAATTCCTGCCCAAGGTGAGTTGGTCGGGTCCGCATAATACCATCGTGTGTCCGGCCGGCCATCATTTCATGGAAGGCCGTTGGCTGCGCAACCCCGAATACCTGGACTCGTATGCCCGCTTCTGGTTCAGCGACGAAGGGGAGACCAAGCGATATGGCTATTCCACCTGGCTGGCCTATGCGATTGACGCCATGTGCCGGGTTCATGGCGACGACACGCTCACGACCGAACTGCTGGACGGTTTTGTGAGGCATTTCCGCCGTTGGGAGACGCAGCCCGATATGCGCAATGCCTGGCCGCAGCCCGGCAAAGTGCTCATGGGAGGCGATGGGAAGGGCATGTTCCTCTCCACCGACAACTGTGAGGGCAGTGAGTTCTCCTTGAGTGGCCATGGCTATCGTCCGCTATTCAATTCCGCCATGTACGCCGAAGCCAAGACCATTGCTGCCGTGGCGCGTCGCTTGGGGCGTTCGGAGCTTGCCGCTGAATTCGACGCCAAGGCCGCCGTGCTGGAAAACGGCATCAAGAGCAAGATCTGGAACGTCGAGCGCGGCTTCTTCACGGCTCATGCCACAAATGGGCGGCATAGTCCAGTCCGTGAACTTCACGGGTATGCGCCTTGGTACTTTGCGCTGCCGCTGGATGCCGGCTATGATTGTGCCTGGCAATGGTTGGATCGGGATGATGGCTTCAATGCGCCGCGCGGCCTGACCTTCCCCGAGCAGTCGGCGCCTGGTTTCAAGTTCACCTATGAGGGACATGAGTGCCAGTGGAACGGACCGTCTTGGCCGTTTGCCACCTCCATTGCGCTTACTGCACTGCGGAATCGGCTGCAGGCGGCACAGCCGGAGGAATTGGCGGCACCTCGACAGTCCTTTGGGCGTCTGCTGCATCAATATGCCGCACAGCAGGTCCGCATCCGCGAAGATGGCCGCACCGTGCCGTGGATTGACGAAGATTACCATCCGTTCACGGGCGACTGGATTTCGCGCACGGTCATTCTTCAGACCCCGAAGATGAAGGCCCGATTCCCGAAGGAGCGAGGCAAGGACTACAATCACTCCACGTTCTGCGATTTGGTGATTGGGGGGCTCTGCGGCCTCGTCCCGCAGGCGGACGGTCGTGTTGTGGTGCGTCCTCTGGCGCCGTCTAGCTGGGATTGGTGGTGTGTGGAGAATGTCCGCTACCATGGGCATGACCTGACCATTCTCTTTGATCGCGATGGTACTCGCTATAACCGCGGCAAGGGTCTTGTCATTCTGCAGGACGGCAAGAGGCTGTAAGGCCACAACGCACTTCCCGGACTGTTTCCGTCGTTTTGACCATGGCTCGAATGTTGTCTCTTGCAAGTTTTTGATAATGTGGTAAAGTCTGGGATGACTAGGATTAATGCCACCTGTGGAAACCATGATTTCCGCGTATGGAATGTAGATGCGAAGGCTGGCGAGAGGGTGTGTGTTGTCCGAGCCGCGTCGGATTTCGGGGGAACTGTCCATACTTTCGCGGATGGCTGTGGCGCTCGT
>JAKSOW010000034.1 GCA_024405395.1 Kiritimatiellia bacterium
GGAACTGCTTCTTGTAGAACGGAATGTTCGCCTCGGCGTGCGGATCCTTCGCCTGGACGGGATCGTAGCAGAGACGGCTCACGACGCGCCCCTTCACGAGATGCTCGGCGACGATCTCCTTCACGTCCGCCGGTGTCACGTGCACATAGAACGTGCCCTGCGGCATGATCTTGACGATCGGGCCCTGTTCGCAGAAGCCCAGGCAGCCCGTCTGGAGAATCTCGACCTTGCCGTCGAGCCCCTGCGCCGCGAACTCCTTCTTGAACTCCTCGATGATCTGGTTAGAACCGCTCGAGCTGCACGCGGAACCGCCGCACACGAGCACATGAGATTCAATGGCCATGGACTTCAGCCCTCCTTGATGATGTCGATGGACGGCTTCTCGAGCACGAGGTCCTTCAGGACCGCCTTGCCCACGAGATGCGTGTTGATGATCTGCTCGACGACATCAGCCTTGACGTCACCATACACGGTCGGCTCCATGCCCGGCACCGTGACCTCAATCGTCGGCTCATGCTGGCAGAAGCCCATGCAGCCCGTCTGGCTCACCAGCACGTCCGTCATGCCGCGCGCCATGAGCTGGTCGATGAAGGCGTCAAAGGTAGCCTTCGCGCCCGCGGCGATGCCGCAGGTACCCATCGAGATGATGATGCGCGCACCCTTGTTGGCGCTGTCGCGCATCTCCATGTCCTTCTTCGTGGATTCGCGCAGCTTGCGGAGATCCGCCAATGTCAACTTACCCATTTTCGTCTCTCCTTAGCCCTGTTTGCGATACTGCTCGATGATGCCCGCCACGTCCTTCGTGCCGAGGCGGCCATGGACGTTGCCGTTGACGACGATGACCGGCGCAAGGCCGCAGCAGCCGAGGCAACGCACTGCCTCGATCGAGAACATGCCGTCCGGCGTCGTGGCGTTGAGGCCAATACCCAACTGCTTCTCCAGTTCCTTCAGCAAATCGTCGCCGCCGCGGATGTAGCACGCCGTGCCCAGGCAAACCTGGATCTTGTACTTGCCGGCCTTCTGCAGCTTGAAGAAGTTGTAGAACGTCACCACGCCGTAGATCTTCGCCAGCGGCACGTTCAAACGATCCGAGATCTCGATGGCGATGTTGCGCGGGATGTAGCCATACGTCTGCTGAACCTGGTGAAGCACCATGATCAGATTGCCCGGCTTCGCTTTCCATTCCTCGATGAACGCCGAAATCTGTGGCGTCATCTGTTCGATTGCTTCGCTCATGCAGTTTGTTTCCTTTGGAGGTGTGACTTAAATAGCTATAATTGTATCATATTGACCACTTGTTAGGCAAATCTAAGATGTCCTCGCCTTCCTTCGGAGGAAACGCGCGGCCACGCAGACATCACACGCGCACAAAGTCTGCGACAGAGAGGGACGAGTCTTCCTCGGAGGACGCATCCGGAGCATCAATCGACGGCGCCCCCTCCCCTTCCTCATCCTCCGAAGCGGCTGCCAGCACCGCCGCCCATTTGGCGCGTTCGGACATGAATCCGTCGAGCGTCATGGCGAACTCCCGCACGTCAATGCCGAGTTCGCTGTAGAGATGGATCAGCACCGTGTCGCTTGCGGCGTCCACCGACAACGCCGCGCCACAGGTGTCGATGCCCAAGGTCATGCCCTCCATCATCTTCCGACACAGTCGATCCCCCCCGACCTTGGGGAGCCGACCGACTTCCGCCCAGATGATCATCACCTCTGGGGTACACTCGCGGAACGCCACCACCGTGTCATCGACGAAGATGCGGTAGATGCCGTCTTCATCGGCCACGATGCGTTCAGTCCCGCATTTGTCGCTGAATTCGCGAAGCAGTTCGTCCAGTGTCATCGTCAGTCCTTCCTTCACGTCGTGCCGCGGCAGGCGGTCACTGTCCCTTGGCCGCGGCCTTGAGCTGGCCGGAGACGATCTTGCGCTGCTCATTTTCGCATGCGGCAATGGTCTCCGCCAGTTTCCCGAACGCGGTACGCAGTTCCGCAAGCGAAATCCGTTCGTGCGCGCCATCTCCGCGCGGCACCTCCAAAGTCAGGCTTTCGGCTGTCTTGGCGTTGTAATTCCCATCCGCGAAGGGGTCGTTCTCGCGGATGAACGACTCGACTTCGCCCTCGTCGACATTTCCCGCGCGGTAATCGACGCCGTCCGAGCGCCGTGTCACCTTGACGCCCGTGTACTTGGCGTGCAGGTCGGAGAGGAACCGCCCCTCGAGATTGCCCAGGAACGATTCCGTCGCCTGCGCGAGCACCTCCCAGGAGACATCTCCGGAAAGGATGCCATATACACCCTTCTTGAACGAAATTCCGCTCGTATCTTCCGGCAGTCGGTGCGTGAGCTTCACATCGTGGAAGGTCTCGACCGCATATTTTGCGTGGATGTTCCGAAGCAGATTGGAGAATATCTTGACCACCGAATTGCGCCCGTCATTTGGATCGAAGAACGTCATGTTCTGCAGCCAAGCGGCACAGGATGTCGCCGGTATGTATCCGGGCTCCCCTTCCTTGCCGATGGCGGGCAGACGCACACCCTTGAGTAGGCTCTCCATCGTCTGGAGGAACCATTTCTGGGCGGCATCGTTGAGTCGCTGCAGCCAGGCGTGTTCATCGCGCACCTGAGCCACGAACACGGGCTTGAACCCAGTGCGCAGACGTTCCACCACCTGATCGACGACCTCATCCCGGGAGATGCGCAGCATCGCCAACGTCCGGACCTTGTCGGCGAAGCTGCGGGTCTCGCCGTTCGTGTCGGGCGCGAGGCCAAAGGCCTCCATCAGCACCTGGCGCGAATGCGCGCGGAATTCGGCGATCTTCTCTCGCGTCTCAGTCGAATAGAGGTCGTTCACGGTCGACAGCACGCCCTCCTTGAAGCCGAGGTTCAGATATTCATCATCGGAAACGAGGCGATGGAATATCTCGTCCTCCTTCTGCAGTACGAAGGGCACGTATTCCGCCGCCAGCCTGGTATTCGCGACCTCCCAGAGGATGTCGTCGACCTTGTCCTTCAGGCCACCCACTGTCTTGACGCCATCCAGCGCCCGGAGCATGGACCGATTGACCTCGTCGCCGACCCGCGAACCGATCTGCTCGCGCATTTCCGTCAGTTCCGCCGCGACCGTCTCCTTCACCGTGCGGGCGACCTCGGCGGGAATTTCCTTCAGTTCCAGCTGCACATCAAGATAGGCGATGGCCGTCCTGACATCAGAGGCGGCGACATCCGTGCGCAGGTTCGTGCGCATCCAGTCGACAAGCCGCCCTCTCATCTGGTCGCGATAGTCCACGATAGCGTCGCGGTCGCCCCTGAATTCGTCCCGTATCACCTCTTCGCCGTTGACGGTCTTCGTCATTGGCGTACCCGACCAGCGTTCGAAGCCGAGCTTGAAGGCAGCCTCTACGGCCCTCTGCCGCTGGTCGTAGACGTCGGACTGCGACAGTTCCACATCGATCTGGTGGCGCAGCTGAATCAGAAGGTCCGAATGCCGATCGCCAGTCTGTCGTTCGCTTTCGAGTTGACGCTGCGCGAGGCGCATCACGTCGAGTATCTGCTCCTTCTCCTCGGCGGAGAAGTCGTCGCCGATCGCCATTTCCTCCACATGCTTCACCAGGCCGCCGAGAATGCCATCTTCGTCCACTTCGTTTTCGAGGATGTCTTTCGCCTGGAGCGCAACGCCCTCCAGAATGGCCGTGCCGTACTCTTCCAGTTGGGCGGCAGATCCGTTCACAAGTTCGGACTCAAGCTCGAAGACGTTCTTCTCCCCGTCCAGGATCTTCTCCACCGTCTCGCGCTGGGATGCGTTGAGCGTTCCGTTCTTGATGCCCTCCAGCTGCTTCTCGGCGCTTTCAACGTAATCGCCGAGAAGCAGGTTGAGTAGTTGCGCGAAGATCTTGCCACGCAGGCTGCCCGTCTCCTCCACGCGCTCGGCGCCATCCGTCACCTGGCTCTGTCCTACCTTCTCGCCGGCCAGGAGACTCCACGCACCGCCCGTGAGCAGGTGATCGAAGATGGGGTATTTCTGGGCGAGTCGGTCGACTGGGCCTTCCGCGCCCTCTCCGGCGCCGTGCAGAAGACGGTCCACGAACAGCTTGAGCTGCCCCGAGACGGTCTCGTCGCCCACCTGGGCATCCAGGCCGTATTCACGCGCCTTCCCCTCGTTCGCGAAGGCCTCCAGCTCATCGGCGATCTTGGCGACGCGCGCCTTGACGCCGTCGCGAACGAACTCCAGGGCGCGGGCCACGGAGATGTTCGCCGTCGAAGGCTCGGCGACCAGCTTTTCCTCTATCGCCTCCCTGTATATTTCCGCGAAGATCCTCGTCGGCAGCGAATTGGCAAGGGCCGTCTCGTCCATTGCCGTCACCTTGCCGAACTGCTCACGCACCTCGGCGTACTTCGTGATGCGTTCAACCATCTCGGCCGTATCAAGCCGCGCGAGAAGCAGGTCGGCAAGCCCATCCTTTCCGCGCAGGGACCAGAGCGCGGGGAAGGCGCGGATTTCGGCGTCCAGCCGCGCATACGCGGCGGCCACGAAGCGCGTCGTGTCCGCTTCCGCCATCTGGCCCGACCTGGCCAGGAGGCGCGTGACGGCCACATTCCTGACGTCCGCGCCGAACGCTGGCCGGTCGAGCTCGGAAAGCACCATCTTGCCGCGTTCCTCAAGCGCCGTCGTCGCGTGCTGGGCATACAGCTTCGCGCCAACCTTGTCGATGGCGCCGAGGAAAGTCTCGTCGTCGTCCCCGAAGGACGGGACGGCGCGCTGCGCCTCAAGCTGCGCAAGGATCTCCGCGCGGATGTCCTTCGCGCCTGCGGCCATCAGATCGTTGGCGATCCTTTCCGCCACCTTGCGCACGTCGTCCGCGTCCGCACCGGGATGGCGCTTCGAAATCTGGGCGATGGCCGCCTCGGTCAGCCGGCCGGCGAGAGTGGTCACGAAGGCATCCTGATAGGCGTTGAAGCGCACGTTCACCGCATCGGCCTTGCGCTGGAATTCGCTCTTCAGTTCGGCGGCCTTCCCGAGCGAAAGCTGGCCCTGGCGGTTGATGAGCGACGTGCGGAAGAACGTCTCCTGCTGGTCCCTGAAGGCATCCAGGTATTCCCCCTTGAGCACCGCGTCGCGCAGCACATTGGCGAGGCGGGCCTTGTCTTCCTCGGCGGAGAAGAGCGTGGGCATCGCCTTTCCCCTGAAGTCCGGCGCCACGCCTTTCATCAGCGCGTCGAAGGTGAAGTCACGGGTGAAGACGGTCGCCTCCTCGCCCTCGGCGCGTGGTATCTTCGCGTAGCGCAGGCGCAGTTCGGCAATCTCCAGCCGGCATTCCGCGCGAGCCGCGTCCAGTCCCTTCGCGACCAGTCCTTCCAGACGCGGCGTGGCCACGTCTTCCTTGAAGTCGGAAATCCCGAGGAAATCCGCCATCCGCTCGAAGATGCCCCGGTTCGTCCGGCCCTGCGAGAGGATGTCAGTGAAGGAGTCGCCCGCCTTGAGCGTCACCCCGTCGAGGAAGGTGCGCACGGCCTTGAGAACGTTCTCCTCACACGCCCGACGATAGGCGGCGACCTTCTTCTCAATCGCTTCGCGGTCCATCCCCGGCACGCCGCTCAGCTGGAGCAACTGCTGCTCGTACTGCCGAAGCCTGGCGGAAATGATCGCCTTGGAAGCCTCGAACTCGTGGAAGACGAGCATCGTCATGCGGGTCATCAGCACCGCTGCGCGCCCGATACCGTTCGTGCCGTTCTTGAGCTTCAGCAGCTCGTTGAGCTCCGCGCTGCCGCCGATGTTGCGCATCACATAGGTGGTCGTGAGCTGCAGCGCCTTGCCGAACGACGGATTGGCGCGCTTGAAGTCCTCGACTTCCTCCAGGGCCAGCCCATAGGCTTCGCACAGTGCGCGGTTCACACCCACCTCGCCGAAGACGAGATCCATCGCCTGGTCGCAGAAGAGACTGAGTCCACCCCCGTGATAGGCGACGTCCGTCGCCTTGTCGAACCGTTGCAGCTCCTCCGCCCAGCGGTCTTCCAGACACGCCTGGTAGCTGGCAGGCTTGGAAAGGCCAAATTCGCGCACGCAGTACTCCTCCGTCGCGTAGTAGGCCTCCACGTCGAATGCCAGCGCAATGCCGTTGCCCTTGACGCTTTTGAGATAGGCGTTGATCTTCGCAGCCGGCACACCGTCAGCCCGCAGCTTCTGCACGATGCGCGCGTTCATCTCCTTGCCCATCTTGAGATTGCGGAACACCTTACCCATCTTGGTGTCGCCGAAGCCCTCCTTCAGGAGGTCGGCGGGGTTGTCGGAGGCCTTTTCGTCGGCGAACTGACGCGTCTTGTTGTACACTTCGCGGCTGTATTTGACGGCGTCGTCGAGAATGGCGCGGTAAAGCTGGAACGGCTTACCGTCCTCGCCGAGCAATTTGCCGAGCGCGATGTGGAAGCGCCCCGTCTGCCGCACAGAAGGTCCGTCGGGGTCGGTGAGAATGTCCATGATCTCCTTGCGGAGGTCCGCATGGGCGGGTTCGGCCAACTTCGCGGCAAAGTCGCGATAGATGGCCTTCAGACGGTAGCCCAGCACGTCACGGACGTACATCTGGAGAAAGGTCGGCGTGCCGACTCCCATGGTGGGGAGATTCAGCAGCTTCCGGTCACTTGCCGACAGATGGGCGGCATCCGTGTATTCGCCCGCGTCGGAGACCATGTTCCCCAGCAAGGCGCCCCATTTGTCCGCCCGTTCGGGATCGTTCTTGAGCCGGTCAGGCAGCGTGTAGTCCATCAGGTCGCCGTTGAGCGCGAAGTCCTGAATGAACGCATCGACGATGTCGCAGGCCATTCCGCGCTTCGCCTTCGCCTCGGCGATCACCTTCTGCGCGTGCTCAAGCGCCGAGCGGAACTGGCTTTCGGGGATGATGCGACGCCCGGGCCGCGCCGCATCCGCCATCGACGCGGCACCTTCAGAAGGCTCCTCCAGGAGGTCAAGCCTCACGCCAAGGACGTTTTCCGCATAATCAAGGGCCGTGCGCAGGTTCTGCGCGGCATTGCCCGTGAGCGGGATAAGCCCCTCCAGCTCCTGCACAAGCATTTCGCCCACAATGCGTTCGCGCCCCGCCACGGTGTTGTACACCTTGTCGAACCGCTCGAACAGGGCCTTCAGTTCCAGCCGGGCCATGACCTTCGTACTGGCCGCGTCGACCACCACGTCGGCATGTTCGGACCCGACGTTACCGCTGCGGATGAGGTTGAGTATGCTCTCGCGGGTCGTCTTGTCGACGAACTTCAGGTCGGGCGCCATGGCATTGACCATCTGTTCGCGCAAGGCCTTGTTGTGGGCGTCATCGACGTTCGTGCGCCAGTTCACGCTGAAGAGATCGCAGAAGTTGTTCACCTTGCCGAGCGTGACCTCATTGGGCGCCGTGCCGCGCACGAACCGCACATAGCCCTTGTTCTTGAGGTTTTCGTAGTTAACCTGCCGCCGAAACGTGTCAAGCGAAATGGACAGTCCAGAACCGGGCTGGACCTCGTTGATGCCTACCTTGTCCATAGTAAATCCTCCATGTTATTGTCTTCCAACTGAAATGAATACGCATGACAACCCGCAGGGTTACATGCGCAAGAGCTGTTTTTTCTGGGAAACAGCGAGATCAGCAGACTCGCCCCGGATTAGGCGGACAAAACTCAATCCAGATTCTTCAATATGGCATCGAGGAAATCGTCATAGGTGTCGAATGCCGGGATGGTGGGGTTGTCGGCCTTGATCTGCGCCGTGGAGCGGAAGAGAAAACCCGCCTTGGACGCCTTGATCATCCCCAAGTCGTTATAGCTGTCGCCCGCCGCAATGGTGTTGAACCCACAGCTCTGCAATGCCTTCACGGTGGTGAGCTTGGACTGCGGACACCTCATCGTGTAGCCCGTGATCATCCCCTCGGGCGACACCTGCAGCGAATTGCAGAAAAGCGTGGGCCAGTTCAGCTTCTTCATCAGCGGACGGCCGAACTGATCGAACGTGTCCGAGAGGATCAGCACCTGCGTGCGCTCGCGCAGACGCTCCAGGAACTCCTCCGCGCCCACAAGCGGACGAATGCCGCCAATGACGTCCTGTATCTGCTTAAGCCCCAGACCGTGCTGATTGAGCAGGTCAATGCGAAAATGCATCAGCTTGTCGTAGTCGGGCTCATCGCGCGTGGTACGGCGAAATTCGGGAATGCCCGTGGCCTCGGAAAAGGCAATCCAGATTTCAGGTACAAGAACTCCTTCAAGATCAAGACAGACGATATCCATTTTTCGCTCCTATTTCCAAGCCATGTAGTATAGCAAAAAAAAGCCCGAGAGTCCATTGCCCGGACCACAAACCCGGACCACAAACTCCACGTCACATGACTGCCGATGTCAGTTGTCCAGGATGTCCCGCGTGACGGTGTGATCGTAATAGCCGCCCTCCAGGTAGTCCGAAATACCCATATCCCAGCCAACTTGACGCCAGTGCGTCATGAATGGCGTGCCACGACCCTTGAAGGCTGGAGCCGAATTGCCCCATACCGCATCCGCCGTGGTGGTCATCATCAGTTCGAATTCACGCCCGCGGAAATGATGCCAGACCGTCTCAAGCACGCCCAGCAGCCCCTTTTCACGGGCATAGCGGCTTTGGGCGGCAATGCCCTTGCGCTCCCGCCAGGGGCAGGTGAGCGTGTCGAAACCAAGTCCCTTGAAGTGCTCAAGCGTGGGGTAGCGGTCCGTGATCGAACGCCCGGTGTCCTTGCTGTTGCCTGCCGAGTCCGACCCATAGTACCAATCGCAGATGACGATGTCCCGCGGCAACCGTTCCAGCATCGCCGCCTCATCCTTCGTGCCGTTCGCATAGAACGGTTTCCAGCGGGCATCCCCCTTCTCAAGCAACATGTCGTGCCACATCATTGCGCGGGCGCCACGGGCGCGCAGCATGTCGTGCACTTCGCGGATATGCGTCTCGACGAGCGAGGCATAGGGCTTGACGGCACGGCACGTGGGACAGCTGGGCTCATCCGCCTCGTCACAGCCGATGTGGAAGAACGGCGGATTGTCGAAGGCCTCGTGCATCTCGGCCACGACCTCGCGCACGACAGCTCGCGCCTCGGGGTTCGACAGGCACCAGTTCCAGCCCCCGGCGGGCTCAAAAAGCGGCTGGTATTCGGGTCGCACATCCAAGGTCACGTGCTTGCCGCCACGAGACCGCGCACCCGACGCATGGCCAAACACATTGATCTGCGGAATAAGCGTAAGGCCCAGATCCTTCGCCAGAGCCGCCAGACGATGCGCCTCCTTCACCGTAAGCGGTGCGTCTTTGACGGCTAGATAAGGATGCTTTTCGCTCCTGAACACGCCCCAGCTTTCAACCACCGCATAATTGAACTTGTAGTAGGCGGCCAATCGGATCTGGTGCTCGATGAATGCCGGAGAACTTTCCGTGAACCAGCAGAGATGAACGCCGCGAAAGGCCAACGCAGGCGAGTCCTTTATCTCCAGCGCGGGCAACCAGTATCCTTTCAGCGTGCGTCCCACCGATTCGCGTTCCGCTGCCTGTCGAAGCGTGTGCACGGCATATCTGACGCCCTGGAGCGTATTGGCGCCAATGACGATCCGCCCGGGCTTGGCCGAAAGCGTGTAGCCTTCGTCGCCCAAGACACCTATGGCACCCTCCTTAGTGGCCGAAACAGCCACCTCGACCCCGAACCAGTCCTTGATGTGGCGTCCAACCCAGGCGGCAGCCGACTCATCTGGGCAGGACACGACCACGGGCAACCCTGCCGCCATACGCACCGGCACGGCAGCATCATACGTCAATTCCGACGGCTCGGGAATGACATGCGGACGCCGAAAATCCAAACTCGCGGCATGCGCGGCGAACAACATGGCAAAGGCGGCAGACGAGGTTATCAACTGTTTCACTACGGTATCTCCTTCATTGTCAAAGTCGGCAGATCAAAGGAGCGCCACGACGGCCAAAGGCGTTAAGCGGGCGCACGGCAAACTCCACATAATTGCGGTCGGATGGAATCTCAAATTCGGCGAATACGCAGGTGACGACATCCGTATCCTGGGACGGTCCCTGGAAACAATGGGTAGAATAGACACGTTTCGTGGCCACGACGCGAGACACCTCGCCCTTGACCAGCGAGGCCTGCACTTCGTAGTCATAGGCTCTCGGATGACACCCCTGTGCCAACGCGGCAGGGAACGACACGACAATCTGCCTCTCGGCCTTACCGGCCCGGTCTTTCCCTTCGATATGCGCAAGCGTGGCTTTTGCCCCCTTCGGGAAGACGGGCGCAGGATCATGTTCGGCACGCCAATCATGGCTAAAAGGCCTTTCGGCCAATAACGGCAACGGCACCACCCAGTCGGGCCCCAGAAAACAGTCATTGAGAAAATCCCGTCGCGCCAAAGTGATGCTGCTGGGGCGCACCGTCACAAGATAGCCCTGTCGGGCTATCGGACGGTAGTCACTGCCGGCATCCACCATCGGCATCTGGCGCTCGGGCACGGTCGCCTCACGCCATTTGTCCAGGAGACAGAATCCATTCTCGCGTCCCGCATGCATCTGCTGATAGCTGAGCGACGGCGTCTCAACCGCCGTGAAGCCCCCCTGCCAGATATTGCGCTCATCAGTGCCCATCAAGTGCCCATGTCCGCAAAAGGCAAAACAATTGGGCCATTTGGACAACGTCTCCGTCGCGTACCCATCATCCTGCCCCCAGGCGAAGGGCCCACCCGCCGTTCCCCGCATGATGCGGTGCTGCGAATAGAAGAACGGCTTTGCCCCCTTCAGCTCTTCGGCATGTGCCGACAGGAACTCGGGGAGGCCCTCGGCGTGACTGCCCCAGGGCTTGGAATAGACGGCCGTCTCGCCATTCGTGAAGTGGTAAAGGACAAATTTGTATCCCTTCACGGTCTTCAGCTCAATCGGGTGCCATTCTTCCCTGAAACAACTCTCCCAGATGGCTTTGCGGTTGGAGATCGGGATGGATTTGTCGGCCTGGAGATCGGGACGGTTCCTGCAGCAACGTTCAAGCGTGGCGGGGTTCAGACCACAGTCATGGTCACCATAGTGGAAAAGCGGCACAACCGGAGCCCCGTCACTGCGTTTGTTGCCGGGGAAAACCTTGAACCACGTGGCCGCCACATTGGCAAGCTGTCCCGCCAGCCCAAAATCAGCCAAATCGCCGCTGCACAGCACCGCATCGACCTTCTGCGCGTCGAACCACCGCAGCGCCTTCTCAAAGGTGGCTGCCGACGCAAGTTCACGGATGTGGATATCGGCCAATGCGCCAAATTTCAGCGCCACAGGCTCCTGCGCCAGCGATTCCGCACGTGCCATCGCCACAGCCGCTGCGGCCGACCCCAGAAATGTCCGTCTATCCAACATGGTCAAATCTCCCAACCGCCTCTGTCAATCACGCAAAGGTCCTTCCCGCACAATCGGGAACGCCGCCTCCGCGCGCCGGTCGAAATTGAACACCGTGAAGCCCTCGACCCCCAACGCCCGCAAGCCCGCGATCTGCTCGGCCAGGCGGAAAGCCTCGCGGCCATCTTCCGGCCAGCAGGAAAGGCCCACGCCCGGATAGAACTTGGCTTCCCCCACATAAGCCTTTTGGCGATTCAGCACCGCCTTGTGCAACGCCGCCGACGGCGTATAGTCCATCGGGCAGACGAAGTCGAGCCAGCCTTCACGGCACCACAGGCTCCAGTCCTGCCCCACACTTTGCACGTCACGCTCCGCATCACGGAAGACTGCCGCCGAGATCTTCGTCGGATATTTCCCGTGGATGGCCTCAGCCGCACCCTTCACCGCGGCTGTGATGTTGGCGGCGCGGAAGGCATCCCACTTCGCCGCCAATGCCTTGTCCTTGCGCACATCGGCCGGCCAGTTCGCGACCCGAGCCCCAATCTTCTCCTCAAAGAGGCTCCGGCAGCGCCCGCAGAAGCAGCCGTTGCGATCAGGATAGCGGATATAGTCGAAATGCACACCGTCCGCCCCCTTGCGCGCCAACTCCACCATAGCGTCGATCTCCGCCTTCAGGTTCGCTGGGTGCGACGGACAGAACCAACCGAGATCGTCCTCGCCCTTGAAGGTGACTTGCGTGCGGCCCGCCGCCTTCATCTGCGCACGGTATTCCCCGGCACAACCATGGTTCATGCGCCAGCACACTTTCCAGACATGCAGCTTTGCGCCATATTTGCGGCATGCCGCCAGAGCCTGATCAAAGGCGTCGCCACGCATCGTGCATTCGGGCGACTGCGGCAAAACATCGGACTTGTAGAACGCCATGCCGCCCCAGGCCAGATTCGCGATGAGATCCGTAAAACCATTGTCCCTGAGGAACTTCACCGAAGAATCCCAGTCGTGTTCCCCTCCCAACCCCCAGGCCGAATGACACCAGGCAGCACGAAACTCGTCCTTCTTGGACGGCAACAACCGAATGTAGGCCAGTTGCGCCTTCTCACGGGCTTCACGTGCCTTCTGGGCGGCCTCGAATACGGCCTTGCTGGCAGGTGCCAATTCCTCGATTATCGCACGCAGCTGCTGGTGGGCCGCCGGCGTACTGCCCATCCACACATGCCCCATGAAAATGCCCGTCGGCGTCTCCACAAGCCCCGGCTCCTCATACGTCTTTCCGGCTTTGGGCGCCCATTGGGCCAAGATCTTGGCCGTAGGTGAAGGCGCGACAACCGTTGTCGCCCACGAATTCTGTTCCGAAAAGCCTGGCTGCCCAGGAAGACCTTGCGCTGTCTTGACGAAGCCCCCGAAATTGCGCCCGTATTTCTTTTCGGCGCGCACCGTCCCCAGCGATTTGAGCCCCAGCGCCTCACCGGCGAACTTGGAAAGCGAATACAGGACAAAGATCTTGCCGCCTTTCGCCATATAGTCGCGGATGGCCACTGCCGCCGCCGCCGGCACCACAGGATTATAGGGCAACACCACCAGCTCCACGCCCTTCAGCGTCTCGGGCGTGACGTCGAAGTCGGACACCACAGTCGCACTGTAGCCCAGCGTGTCGCAGGCGTCTGCAATCGCACCGGCATATTTGAGGAAGCCATCCTTCTCCTGCGGACGCTTGGCGCTGCAGCTGTCGGCACTGACAATGGCCGCGCGCGGCACGCCTCCCAGTATCGAAAGATTGGCCACGGAGGTCTCGGCGGTGACCTTTCCGCCATGCCAGGCGGCCACGCGCACGCAGGAGATGTTCCCCCAACCTTCGGCCGTTCCCTCCATACGGTGCACATTGCGCCGGGGTATCTGTATCCGTTCCCATACGCCCTGCCGTTCCGGCGCGAAAGTGGTAGAATACCAGCCCTTGCCGCTTTTGAAATAGACGCTGAAACTGGAGAATGCCGCCAGATCCGCACAATAGAAGTCGAACTGAATGCCGGGCTGAACCCGAAGATCAAGTTTGGTATGGTAATCCACGTAGATGCGATCTGCTGGCGTGTTGGTGACGGCACGCGCCACGGAGATCGGCCGCAGTCCTTCTGACGCAGGTACAGGCGGAATGGCCGCCGATGCGGACGTGAAGACTGAAAAAGCCAAAAGCAACAATGAACTACGCATGATTGAACTCCCCATTCATTTGGATCCGCTAGATGCGGGCTGCCAAGTCACGCACCAGACTGAGCGCGCGCCATTTGCCACGAAGAAAACGAATCAGTATGAGCGTCGAGCAGGTGCCGCAGTAGAGCGGCATCGTTCCCCACATCCACGCAATCGTGGGATGCCAGCGCATCACGGCAAAGACCATCGGCATCCACATGAGGGCCGAGACGCCGAGCTGAACGTACATCACATAGCGCGTGTCCCCCGCCCCCTTGAGCCCGCCTTCCAGAATCAACGTCACCGCATCAAATGCCGCCCAACACGACAGCAGCACCAGGAGCGTATGCCCCAATGCGCGGAATTCGGTCAGCGGGAACTGCGAGCCCTCGCCGTGGAAGAAGTCCATGCAGAAATCGGAGCACGTCAGCACGAAGACGATGAACGCGGCCACATAGGCCAGCCCCAGAAGGAGACAGCTGACTGCGGCGCGAACCGACGCCGCAGAATCGCCTTCCCCCTGGAACTGCCCCACCAGCACGGTGGCACCCTGACTTATGCCCATCAGCGGCGCAAAGGAAAGGTGGTTGATCGCAAACCCCACATTCGACACCGCAAAGCTCATGGCGTCCAGACGCCCCGTGAGCATGACAAACACGGTAAAGGTAAGCACATCAAGGAATACCTGCAGTCCAGACGGAAAACCATAGCGGACAATGCGCACCAGCAATTCACCCTTGGGCCGCAACAGGGCTCTGACGCGGCGCAGGTCGCGCCACAGCGGTTCCCCCCAAAGCGCCACCACCAGGATCACACACGGCATGGCGGCGGAAATGACAGTTGCCCAGCCGGCGCCGGCAATACCCCAGCGTCCACATCCCCAATGGCCAAAGATGAACATCCAGTCCAGCAGAACGTTCACGGCATTGCCGACCACGTTGGCGACTCCCACGAGACGGGTACGCCCCAAGCCCGTGAAATACCCCGCCAGGACCGCATCCAGCACGCAGAACACACCCCCCACCTGGAGGATGTCGTAGTATACTTTCTCGGTGACCAGGACCTCGGGGGCATGTCCACACCAGTTGAAGATCCAATGCCCCAGCGGGATGGACAGTGCCAACACGGGAATTGACGCCAAAGTGAGCCACAGTCCCTGCGCGAAGGCCGCCACCGCGCCGCGCTTGGAGCCTGCACCCCAGAACTGCGCGACAAACGTGCCCGAGTAGCCTGCCGTTGAGACGAGCAGGCACACGAAAAGCCAACTCAAGATGCCGCCCGGCAACGAACCCTGAATGGCGGCATCTGAATAGCGCGACAAAAACGCACGGTCGGCAAACTGATTCACCGCGTTGGCGGCCATCGCCAGCACGAGCGGCAGGATGAGGCGAAAAGACGAAAAAACATTGCCCTTCGCCGTCGGAGAGAATAGGGCAAAAATCCGCCTCACAAAGCGCATCCTCAGACAACTCACGCAGGACGGTTCCCCGACCGCGCGCGCAGATTCAGTTCTTGAAGGAATGAATGGGCGCGGGAATGCGCCCCGCACGATGTATGAAGGCCGCACAGGAGAACTTGTTGACCGGCATGATCGGCGCATGCCCCAGCAGGCCGCCGAACTCCACCGAATCCCCCACCTTCTTGCCGGCCACGGGAATCACGCGCACCGCCGTCGTCTTCTGGTTCACCATGCCGATGGCGGCTTCATCCGCGATGATTCCGGAAATCGACTCGGCCGAGGTGTCACCGGGGATGGCGATCATGTCCAACCCCACCGAACATACGCACGTCATTGCCTCCAGTTTCTCGATCGTGAGCGCCCCGGCGTTGACGGCGTCGATCATGCCCTGGTCCTCCGAGACGGGGATGAACGCACCCGAAAGGCCGCCCACGTAGGAGGATGCCATCACGCCGCCCTTCTTGACCTGATCGTTGAGCAGAGCCAAGGCCGCGGTGGTACCGGGCGCACCTGGATGCTCGAGGCCGATTTCCTTGAGGATGTCGGCCACGGAATCCCCAACCGCCGGCGTAGGCGCCAACGACAGGTCGATGATGCCAAACGGCACATTCAGGCGCTTGGAGGCCTCCTGCGCCACAAGCTGGCCCACGCGGGTGATCTTGAAGGCCGTGCGCTTGATGGTCTCGCACAAGGTCTCGAAATCGGCGCCGCGGATGGTGCGAAGCACATGGTTCACCACACCAGGTCCCGACACACCAACGTTGATGATCGCATCCCCTTCGCTCACGCCATGGAAGGCTCCCGCCATGAACGGGTTGTCGTCCGGCGCGTTGCACAGCACCACCAGCTTGGCGCACCCCAGCGAGTCCTTGGCCTTGGTCCGTTCAGCAGTGGCCTTCACGATCTCGCCCATGAGGCGCACGGCGTCCATGTCGATGCCCGTCTTGGTGGAGCCCACATTTACGCTGGAGCAGACGCGCTCCGTGGCGGCCATTGCCTCCGGGATTGAGCGGATAAGCAGCTCATCAGCAGGCGTCATCCCCTTCGAAACAATGGCAGAATAGCCGCCGATGAAGTTGACGCCCAGTTTCTTGGCTGCCCGATCCAGCGTCTTGGCGATACGCACAAAGTCCTTTGTGGTGCGGCAACAGGCCGCACCCACAATGGCGGCCGGCGTGATGGAGACGCGCTTGTTGACGATCGGCACGCCGAATTCGCGGCCGATTTCGTCGCCGGTCTTCACCAGGTCCTTCGCCAGACGCGTGATCTTGGCGTAGATCTTGTCGCACGTCGCGGAAACCGTCTTCTCGGCGCAATCCAGCAATGAGATGCCCATCGTGATGGTTCTCACATCCAGATTCTCCTCGAGAATCATCTTGTTGGTCTCGAGAACTTCGTTGATGTTGATCATTGGAAACCTACCTGCTGAACCCGATACCCGCCGTGTCGCGCGTCGTCGAAATCAGACGCGGTGCATCTTCTCGAAGATCTCGCTCTTCTGGCAGCTGATCTTCAACCCCATGCCCAATCCCAACTTGGCGAGATCGGCGGAGACGTCCTCGAAATGCTTGCTGCATTTCGCGAGATCCACGATCATCATCATGTTGAAATACTCCTGGACGACGGTCTGCGAGATGTCGAGGATGTTGATCTGCTGCTTGGCGAGGTAGACGCACGTCTTGGCGAGAATGCCAACCGTGTCCTTGCCCACAACGGTAATGATGGCTTTGTTCATTTTGAATTCCCGTGGCTTAGTCCGCATCGCCCATCGTGGCCTGGAGCACCTGCTTGAGCGAAGTCATGCCGGAGGCGACCTTCAGCATGCCGTCCTCGCGCAGCGTGCGCATGCCCATCTCGCGGGCGCGCTGACGCAGCACGGAGCTCGGCGCATGGTCGAAGATCAGGCGCTGAATGGTGTCGTCCACCTCGAAGATCTCGAAGATGCCCTTACGGCCCTTGTAGCCGCCATTGCACTTGGCGCAGCCCTTGCCCACGTACATGTGGTCGGGAATCGTCTTGGCGATGGAGCCCAGCATCTTGAGGTCGCGCTCCGTGGGCGTGTACTCTTCCTTGCAGTTCGTGCAGATGGCACGCACCAGGCGCTGCGCCAACGCCGCACGAAGAGCCGAGGCAACCAGGAACGGCTTCACGCCCATATCCGTCAGACGCGTCACCGCAGAGGGAGCGTCGTTGGTGTGGAGCGTCGAGAACACCAAGTGACCCGTCAGGGCCGCTTCCATGGCGATGTCGGCCGTTTCGGAGTCACGGATTTCGCCGATCATCACAATGTTCGGGGCCTGACGCAGAATGGAGCGAAGCGCCGCCGAGAAGTCAAGCCCCACGTCACGGTTCACCTGCACCTGGTTGATGCCCGACATCTGGTATTCGACAGGGTCCTCAACCGTGATGAGCTTCTTGTCCGGCGTGTTGATCTGCCCCAGCGCCGCATACAGCGTCGTGGACTTGCCGGAGCCCGTCGGCCCCGTCACCAGCACCACGCCGTCGGAAAGATGAATGAAGCGCTCGAACTTGTTCTGGTCGTCCGCCAGGAAGCCGAGCTGCGGCAAGCCCAGCGCCAGGTTGGACTTGTCGAGGATACGCATGACGATCGACTCGCCGTGGTTGGTCGGCACCGTCGAGACACGAAGATCAAGGTCGCGCCCGCCCACGTTGATCTGGATACGACCGTCCTGCGGGATGCGCTTCTCGGAGATCTTGATCTTCGACATGATCTTGATACGCGAGAGGATAGCCCCCTGCAGACGCTTCGGCGGCGAATCCATCTTGCGCAACGCGCCATCGATGCGGTAACGCACGCGGAATTCCTTCTCCATCGGCTCCAGGTGAATATCGGAGGCCTTCATCTTGATGGCGTTGGAAAGAAGCAGCGTGCAGAGTTTGATGACGGGCGCATCGTCGCCGTCGGCCGACTCGTCCCCGCCGAAACCGTCGTCATTGCGCGTCGTCACCTCATCCGCGCCCGAAGGATAGAGCCGCTCCATCGCAGCCTTGATCTCGGCGGCAGGCGCCAGCACGGCCTCGACGTTGAGGCCAGGCAGCACATAGCGCAGCGAATCGACGGCGTCATACCCCATGGGATCGGACAATGCCACCGTCAGGGTCTCATCATCCTTCATCACCGGCACAACGGCATACTTGTGCGCCAATTCCGCATCCAGGGCCTTGTTGATCTCCGGATCAATCGCCGACGGGTCAATGGATACGTACTTGATGCCAAACTGATCCGCAATCACGCCAAGGACATCATCCTCGGTGAGGACGCCCGAAGAGACGAGCACATCGAGCGTCGTCTCATTTCCTTCGCGCATGGACTGCGACGCGACGTCGAGCTGATCGGCCGTCACGTATCCCTGCTCCTTCAGGAGCTGCAACACATATTCGTCATTGGAGGTCATTGCGAGGGGATATTTTAACGAAAATGAGGGTCGTTTGCAAGTGAGAAGTTGGCTCTCCGCACCTGTCCGAAGGACTTGAAGACACGCCGAGTCCAACCCTAAATTCGAAACGCACGCACCTGTTCGCGGTCATCAAAGGGATAGTTGACCCCTGCAATCTCCTGAGTGGTCTCATGCCCTTTCCCACAGATGACCACACTGTCCCCTGCGGTTGCGTTGGCCAACGCAAAACGTATGGCCGCCGCGCGATCGGGCTCATAGGTCACCACGGCATTCGCGGGGATGCCCCCTGCAATCTCCTGGATAATGGCCACCGGATCCTCGCTACGCGGATTGTCGCTGGTGACAACCAACCGATCAGCATGTGCGGCGGCGGCGGCGCCCATGAGCGGACGTTTCCTGCGATCGCGATCGCCACCAGCGCCGAACACGGCCCACACCTGCCCTCGGGTAAATCCCCTGACGGTCGCGAGAACGTTCGCCAACGCATCATCCGTATGCGCAAAATCCACGAACACCGCCGCGCGCGAAGCCGAGGCCACACGTTCCAGCCGTCCCCAGCGCGGCGTCAGCCGCGGTATGGTCGCCACGATCTCCGCCGCAGGGATGCCGGCGCCCAATGCCAGGGCCGAGGCCACCAGGACATTCTCCACGTTGTAACGTCCGGCAAGCGGACACGACACGCGGCAGCCGACGCCGAGGCGCGTGGCATCGAGGAGAAAGGAATTGCCGTCTGGCGAAACCTCGATGTCCCGCGCCGCGACGTCGGCGCTGCCGCTTGTCGAACAGGTTATCAGGTCAAGCGGCAAATCACGGCAGATCGCCGCGAGCCGTTGGCCATAGGCACCATCCACGCAGATGGCTGCGGGTGCGCCCGGAGTTGCCGTCGCAAGACGGCGAAAGAAATCGGCCTTGACCTCGAAATAGGCCTCCATCGTCTTATGGTAGTCGAGGTGGTCTTCAGTCAGATTGGTGAAGGCTCCGCCCGCAAAGACGGTATCTCCCGTACGATGCTGATGGATGGCATGACTGGAGACCTCCATCGTGCAGTGCGGAAGCCCCGCCGCCGCCGTCTCCGCGAAGATGTCCTTCAGCACCGGCAAAGGCGGCGTGGTGTAGCCCGAATAAAAGCGTCGCTTACCAGTCCACACCTCCACGGTGGTCACATGGCCGCATTTTGCCTCGCCACCGAGCAGCTCCCCCAGCACCCAGGTAGAAGTCGTCTTTCCGTTGGTTCCCGTTATGCCCCAGATCCTCATTCCAGCGCCATCACTTTCCGTTCGTACTCCGTTAGGTCCACATGCTCGGAAAGATCCTCCGGGCGATCAGGCTCCACCTCAAGATATTTCATGGCCATCCAGGCGATTCTGCGGAAAATGGGAGCCGCGCACACGCCGCCCTGATGGTTGTAGAGCGGAATGCCGGTCTCCTGCGAAAGCTTGAAGGAGCGGCAGTTGAACGGCTTCTGCAGCGTGACCAGAATCACGATGCGCGGCTTTGAGGCGGGGATGATGCCCACGAAGGACGCATTAAAGTTCGTGGCCGAATAGCCCTTGCCCTCCTTCATCTGGGCCGTACCCGTCTTGCCCGAAACAGAATAGCCCAACACGGCAGCCCGTCGCGCGGTGCCGCCCTTTTTCGCCACGCCCAGCATCATCTCGCGCACCTGACGTGCCACGACCGGCTTGATGGGATGTCCCCGCACATCCCGCACATGCTGGTAGACCACGCCCTCTTCTTCGGAAACAACCTTCTCCACCACATAGGGACGCAGCAGTTCACCATCATTTGCGATGGCCCCATAGGCGGCAGCCACCTGAATGGCCGTAACCGCCACACCTTGGCCGATGGGCGCACGAGACCATTTGACCTTGTCCCACTTTTCCCACTTGGGCAGGATGCCGAATTCCTCGCCCGGAAGATCAATGCCGGTCTGACGCCCCAGACCAAAGGCGTCCATGTATGTCCACAGGCGCTTGGGCCCCAGATCCACACCAATCTTGCCGTAGACCACGTTGCACGAGTGCACCAACGCCTCGCCCACGGTCATGATCGGATCCATGCCGTGTGAATCCGTCGGCAGGCGATAATAGCGGGAATCATTGCGATTGGAGCTATACGTCGTGCTCGGCGAGGCAATGCCCGCATCCAAGGCCGCACATGCCGTGATTGTCTTCATGACGCTGCCAGGCTCGTAGATCTCACACACGGCCAGATTCTTTTTGGCCTCGCTGCTGCTGCGGTTGTACTGTTCCGGCTCGTAGTCGGGCAACGAGGCCATGGCCAACACGGCGCCGGTCTTGACGTCGAGCATGATGGCCCATCCGGCCTGCGCCCGCGCCTTCTTGATGCCCGCCGCCAAAGCCGTCTCCACTTCATACTGGAGATTCTGGTCTACGGTAAGATACACGTCGCAGCCTGGCACGGGGTCCGTTGAAATGATTCGGTTGCCGTAGATTTCGACCTGGCGCGCATTCTTCTCGCCCACAATCTTCCCGGGGATGCCGCGCAGATACTTCTCGTAGCGCATTTCAACGCCCGCCGAGCCCACGCTGTGGGTGGGGTCTTTCGAGACGAATCCAAGGATGTGCGAGAGTCGCCGCCCCTGCGGATAGCGCCGCACCTGAATCTCCTCGGCCTTCAGTCCCGTCACCTTTTTCTGGTCGGAGAGGATCTTGTTGGCGTCGGTGTCGGAGGACATCGTCAAATAGACGTATCGCGATTTGGGATTGCAGTATGCATTCCAGACCTTTTCAAAAGGCAATTCCAGCGTCTCTGCCACGGTCTGGGCCACCTCGCGCCGCGTATGCCGCTTGAGATCCACCGCCTGCGGATCCACACGATACACCCACACGGGAACCGAACGCGCAAAGGGCGCGCTTCCACGATTCGAGGGATAGATGGCGCCGCGCAGCCCCTGCATGTCACGCGTGAACCCATAATTGGGCTGCGGCGGCTTCTTGGCGACGAGATCCGCGTGCAGAACGACGAGCCGCCCGGCCAGAACCAGCGCCACGGCGGCCAGAACGCCGGCGGTGCCGTAGAAGCGCAGAAAATTGTTCCAGTCGAACATCCCAGAGCCTTGCGGCGATCAGCGGCGTACCGACACCGTCTGCTTCGGCAGACGCGCGCCCGCCGCCGTCCGAGGGCGAGACAAGCCTTTCAGTGCGGCCACTTCGCCGCGTGCATTGCGCTGACGGATCCGCGCCACCGACATCTGATTGGGCTCAGGCTTGCCAGCCCGCGTCATGTGCACCACCTGGTCCTGGTTGGGCTGACTCATGTCCAGACCATGCCGCAGCAAGGCCACGCGAAGCTTGTCGGGCGTCTTGAGCTCCTCCCAGCTGGAAATCTCACGCTGACAATCCCGCTCCAGACGCTTGTACTCCTTTTCGGCCCGCCCGATCTCCTGCTGAAACGCCGAGCAGCGCGCGTCCTGAGACCAGTACACCATCAGCGCCAAGAACGAGAGCACAATGAGCGCCACGCAGTTCACGGAGTTCACCGTGAAGCGCGAGTGCTTCTTGACCTTCCTGTTTCTTCTCATTCTCTACATCCTCTCCACTACGCGCAGCTTGGCGCTGCGGCTTCGTGCATTCAAAGCCATCTC
Source organism: Kiritimatiellia bacterium (assembly GCA_024405395.1). GTDB lineage: Bacteria > Verrucomicrobiota > Kiritimatiellia > RFP12 > UBA1067 > RGIG6720. Next base: position 22,024 of record JAKSOW010000034.1, read on the forward strand.
TTCCGGCGTCGCCGTCACGGCGTGGCGCGCCACCAGTCTCGCTCGAGGAAGTTCACCCTCCCACCGTTCGCCGCCCTCCTGCAGCGAGACCATCTTCCCGGCATGCGCGGCAAAGAACCGTTTGACCCGACGGTCCGTCAGACTCTCGAATGTGAGAACCACGAATCTGCCGCCCGACTTCAAGAGTGCTAGGCCACCCTCGAGCGCGCGCATGAGCTCGCCGATTTCGTCGTTCACCAGCATCCGAAGGGCCTGAAAGACCCGTGTAGCCGGATGATGCGCCCCGTGCCGCCCGACGGTTTTCTCGACCAGCCCTGCGAGCTGCAGAGTTGAGGAGAACCTCTCGCGCGCACGTGCGCACACGATTGCTTTCGCAATCCGCCGCGCGTTAGGCTCTTCGCCATACGTGCGGAAAATGTCCATCAGTTCAGATTCACCATACGTGTTGACGACATCCGCCGCCGTCACGCTCCGCGTCCGGTCCATCCGCATGTCAAGAGGTCCATCGGCCCGGAAACTGAATCCCCGGTCGGCCTCGTCCAGCTGAGGGCTCGAAACGCCAAGATCAAGCAAAATCCCATCCGCTTCCTCGATTCCCTGCGCCTTGGCGATTTCCGAAAGATCGCCGTGGCATCCCTTTTTGATCGTCAGATTCGCATACCACGCAGCCTCCGGCCCCTGCGCCGCCGCCTTCTGCTGCGTCACCTCCGCAATGGCCCGCTGATCGTCGCGGTCGATTCCCAAAACAACTCCGCCTCGTTTGAGGATCTCCGTCGTATGCCCCGCCCTGCCCAGGGTCCCATCCACATAGACACCACCAGCCTTGACGGCAAGCGCGTCGAGCGTTTCCTGCAGAAGAACGGGCACATGCTTCGTCATGTCGCGGCACCTCCCGCCTTGCGTGCCGCCAAGGCTGCCCGATAGGCGGCAATGTCCAGCTTGGCCGTCTTCGGCTTCTTCTCGCCAGCCCAGATCTGCGCCTTGCGGAAAGCACCCACGAGCGTCACCTCACCAGAGATCCCGGCAAACGCCAGAAGATCATCGCCGATGCGGATACGGCCCGCCGTATCCACCTTCAGCATCTGCGCCACCTGCCAGATGGAAGCCGCCACCGGGTCATTGTCCAGAATGTCTTGCTCCGCCATCTTCTCGCGCAGCTTCTGCATCTCGACCATCGGCACCAAATCAAGACAGTCCTCCGTGGCATTGGGGATGACATAGACATATTCCTTAGAATCCTTGTCCAGACTATCCATCCCCATCGCATCGCGCCACTCGCTGGGAATCGTCAGACGCTTCTTCGGATCGAGAGTATGATGGAACGTGTCGACGAGTCCGCCGACGCGCGCCTTATTTTCTCTCGTTTCCTGTGTCATTTTCGTATTTCCAGCCTACACGTGAGCCTACCTTGGCCACACTTCGACCCACATTATGACACATTGCCCCACACCAGTCAACACACAAATCATAAGTTTTTTATCGAAGTCATCCGGGAAATCTCATTCGCAAACGCATAACAGACAAAACATTTGCAATAAGAGCACATTTTACCAAAATGAAAAATCTGGAATTCAAGCCTAATTTGGCCAGGTCTCTACCGATGTCAACACCTCACCCCACCGCGCGCCACCTAACCGAGCCGAGAGAGGTGAATAGGAAGCCCCCAAACGGGGAGTTGTGCTCAAGAAAGAAAAACCGCCCCACGAGAAGTGGGACGGTAGTTTTCCGAAATGGGAGAACGCGACAGTCTTCAGATCATCGGCGTGCCGTTCGGCGTGAGCAGCGTACGGCTCTTTTCCTCGACATGATCGCGCTCGGCGGCCGTACGCAAGCGCGGACGCGCCTTCTCATAAAGTTCGCGAACGTCTTTCGGCGTCAGCTTCGTATGCGCGTCAATCGTCCCCGATCCTGCCGGACGGATCTCAAACACTTTCGTGCGCACCTTCCCAACGGCCACAAAGGCCCCCTTTTCAAGCTCTTCCGCCGTCCACGTCGCCCGACCGTCTTCCTGCGTCCAAACCGTCTCGCGGTCAGACACAACCGTATAGCACCCCTTCTTCAGCCCACGACATCTGATCGTGAAGAACGCCTCGCCCTCTTCCCAGTAGTTGGCGCAGGCTATGATGCGCGCGTTCTTGAGGTCATACGCCGCCGTGCAGAGCGGCGAGACGTTTGTCGTCATCGGCAGATAGGACGACACCATGTGGCAAGGTGCAGCATATTCGGCCACCGGCTCAATCGAAACGAAACTATCGGCCGGCTTCCCCTTGAAGACATAATCCTCATATTTCGCCGCCCGTTCGGTGGCTCTGGCACAGCACCGATGCCAACGCGCATCATATCCAACCGGATACTTGTAGAGCAGCGAGCACTCCCAGCGATTGAAGAAATAGGCGTCTAGGTTGAGCTCCAGCCATTCGGGCAGAACCTCCCAGTACGCGCCTTGCCTTCCGTGCGGGAACGACAGCAACTTCACGTGATTGGCATAAGTGGCATCCGTCTTTTCGCGAATCACCTTCGCGCTGGCCCATCCCGCCACGCAATACCGCTTCTCATGGACATAGGGGATTTGGGCATCCCACCACGGGTACGGCCCCCACGGATCGAACCATTCGAGATCGCCCATGTACTCCTCGCTTGCGATCTCCTCGGCGCCCGGAGCCTCCCGAAGTTGTCCGGTGGCGGTAGTCCAGGCAAGCATTGGACAGAACCCATAGCTGCCGGGCCCCAGAAAATCAAGGAACGTACGGTGCAGGGTCTTCATGAGCTTGCCGTGTTGCCAGGCGCGGAATTTCTCCGCCTGCGCACGGAATCTGCCGCCAATGCGCACGTTCTGCGGCCACCCCGTATTCACCTCTTCCGCCGGCAGCTTCGACCAGCGAATGAATTCGTGCAGACAGTTCGTGCACATACAACCGTGATTGAAGTAGGGATTGGGCTCCCAGTTGGCGAGGATGGCGTCATATCCGGAGCTCTTGACCTCCTTGTCGAAGAAATCCCGCAGACCCGGCACCACATGGTCTCGATAGTACGACTTGTTCTCGTACACCGCCATTGGACAGGTCGATGCCGCCATCAACTCAGGCTTGTACTTCGGGTCGTCAGCCACAAAGCGCTCGTCCAGAGGTCGCTTCGCGGGTGTCGGCGGATGGGTACCCACCGTGTAGCCATTGGCGATAAAATAGAGACCTGCGCCTTTGAAGTAGTGCGCATCTTTCCGTCCCTTCTCCTTCATGATCCCTGCGAAGGGTTCGCGAATGCACATGGCGCCGCGGAAGCCGGCGGCAATCATCGTATCGGCGAATGCGGCACAGGCCTCCACGCCCGTCTCCACCTCCGGCCCACACTGGATCCCGTTCACGTATTCCTTGGGAACCGACTTCGCCACCACCGGATCATCCACCACGATCGGCATCTCCACGGGCAGAGAGACCTCGCGTCCCTCATATTCTGCGCTGATTCTCGCCGTTCCCGCCTGCGTACCGGCCGGCAGATCGCTGCGGATGAAAAACGCTGGCCGGAAATAGTTTTTCCAACGCCCGTACACAGGTCTTTTCTCGTCATGGACCTTCCACTTGTGAAGCGTACTGCCGTCGGGCTGCGCCACGCTTTCCACCCGGGTATGTACCGCTATCGCCGTCACGTCCAGCAGATCCACCCCTTTCGGCAGTTGTAGACACAATGTCAGGTCTTTGCAATTGATCTTCGGTGCCCGTTCCTTGTCGAGCAGCCGCCAGTCGAGAATGACATTCCCGGCCTGCCCTGACCCCAAGTGGAACACGCCGTCGAAGGAGCCCGTTCCGACCTGTCGCATCGCGACCAGATACTTCGACGCATCCATGCCTGGAGTCACGCGAAAGGGAATAGGGCGAAAGTCCTTGATCTCAAAGGTCCCGAGTCCATCACCTAGCTTCAACGTGAAGCGCACCGTGTCAGCGGCCGAACGGATGCCGATGTCGTAGTAGCAGTAGTCCGCCCAGACGTCGCCGGTCTCACGGATCTTCGTGTTCCACGTAGCCTGGCACTCGACGAGCTCGCCTTTCTCGTTGTGGTTGAGCCCCTTGATCGCGAGCCAGACCTTCGGATCAAAGGGATCGACGCGCTGCTGCTTGAACCGGTATTTGAACACGACACCGCGCGGCGGAGCCTTGCGCGCCTGCCGCCACTCCTCACGGATCTTCTTCCAGTCGAGTTCGCACACCAGTACTTCCTTCGGATCGTCCTCCTTCTCGCGTTTCGCGGAGAAGGAAAGCCCGCCCGATTCCGCCGTTGCGGGGAAGTCGCGGCACGAAAGCGCCTTCAGGTCAAACGAGGTGCCGCCAGGATCGAACGTAGCCTTGGGCAAATCGACGCGGTCGAGCGCTTCCTCGACTCGCGGACGCAACACAACAGGTCCAATCAGCCCCGACTCGTTCTTGAGCTTGTCGAAATTCGACTGATACGGCTCATAGTTGGAGATGCCGGGGAAGTAGTGGTCCGCACGGATGCGCAACCGCGTCTGATCGTCCGAGAGCGCAGTCACCAGGCTGTTGGCCACTGTCACGGAAATGACGTTGCTTCCCTTCTTCGGCGTCACACGCCAGGCGAACGGACCAAAGAAACGATCAGGAAGCCTTTGCCCATTGAACGAGGCGCGGCACGTCCAACACACCTCGCCAAGATCCAGAAGGAATTCCTCCTCGGGACCGTCCCACGTGAAAGACGTCTCATACGTGGCCACGCCGGAGAAATCCCAGCCCAGGTGGGAACGCCAGTCGCCCAGCCGGTCGAGCGCAATCGGCTCTCCCGCTTCACTACGCTGTTCAAGCGCGTCGTTTCCCGCAAAATAGCGTTTGTTCTTCGTAAGCGTCCAGCCCTTGTCCAGGCGCATGCCCTTCAGTTCGGCCTGAGGACCGTAGTCGAATTTCGGCTCTGCGGGTTCGGCGGAGATTTTCGAATTAACAAGATAGATCTCGCTGCCGAAGGCACTGAGACGCAAAGGGAATTTTCCGGTGAAGTCGGTCTTCACGGCGTAGAAGCGGTTCTCGACCGGATCATAGCGCGTGATCGCGCCCTTCTCGGGGAATCGCAAAGTATAGTTGCGATCCCATGGCGATTCGTTCACGATGAAGTAGAGGGCTTCATTCCCCTTCACGCGTTTCGTGACACGCGCAGCATCCGCCGCGAGACCACGGATTTCGCAGAGGGGTTTAAGCGAGGCGATGCCGTCGAGTCCGATCACACGACCGCCGGCTTTCCGAAATGCCGCGATCTTCGCACGCGTCTCGTCCTTCATCCACTTTTCGCTTGGAACGACGAGCGTGTTGTACGCCATTGGCCCCACGCGCAGCGCGCCGTCGCGGATCTCGGCGGCGATGAGCGGATCGTCGTCAACGAAGTCGTAGTCCACATGCCGCCGATCCAGAAGCGCGGCGGCTTCGCGATGCATGCGATCAGCGAATTCGGCGTCCGGCCCGCCCGCGAAAAACCCGCGCGCGTCGAAGAACACCGCCACGTCGGTTACCGTGTCGCCCTCGGCGAGCGCGGAGGAAACACGCTTGATGTACTCAAAGTAGGGGCGTTCAAAATCCCAATACGGGGTCTGCGGACCCGACTGCGGCTCAAAAAGGGTCATCCACTGCCCGGAATAGCTCATCGCGTAATAGCCGAAAGTGAACATGTTCACGCCACGAAGCATCTGATAGTCGACGAGCCACTTCATTTCACCGGGCGTCACGCTCGCGCCGTAGATGCCGAAGGACTCGCTCAGCACATCCTTCGCGCCGATCTGGTTCGCCGCGCTCTTGGCATAGCGCGGAAACGGGCTCTGCTTACCTTCCTTGCCCTGTCCGTAATTCGGAAAGAGCTGCCGCCAGATGACGTCCACGCCCGGCGCATCCATCGCGCGCAGCGTCTTCATGAGATTGCCGTGCCCATAGCGGGAGGCAGCCCCCGGCTGATCCTCGCCGTTGACATGCCCCGACGACTTTACGCCATGCCGCCGGCCCCAGTCCCGCAGTGGCAACATGAAGCGCTCCACGAAAAGGTCGGACACGACTTCATAGTAGTCGATGCGGCGACGCGTGATTTCGTCATCGCCCCCATTGTGGTAGGTGGCGAGAATCCTCGCCATGTGCGGCAGAATGTCGTAGCCCTTGCGCACCCTGAACTCGTCGGCAAAATCCTTCGACCACCCCAGCAGGCCGCCCCAATAGTTCCGAGGCCACTCGGGCTCATCCATGAACGTGAAGCGGATTTGCTGACCAAACGCTTCCGGCATGTGCGCATAGACACGCTCGTGCGTCAACTCGATGAAGCGTTCCGTGGCACCCTTTTCAAGTGCGGACGGCAAACTGCCGCGTCCAGGCGTGTAGTGCGGCTGCCTGACGAACTCATAGCCAGGCTCCCGGTCACTGGCCTTGATCTGGAGCGGTAACCATTCGCCTTTCGTGTCGCTTGCCGCCACCTGGCCACAGGCGCCACCTGAAGGCCAACCACCTTCATCGTAGAACCAGAAGTTCATACCCAACTCGCCGGCGCGGTCGCAGACCTTCTTCAGAATATCCAGATACTCGGGCGTCAGGTAATCAGGCGTCATCTCGGACGAGAAATACCCCGGACGAAATCCCTTCGGCACGGGGTGGACGCAGACGGAATCAAGACCATGCGCCTTCATGTCCTCCAGCTGCTTCAACAGCACGCCCAGGTCGAGCCGATCCTTCCACATCCAGAAATAGGCCGGCGAACGCGCGGGCGCGGGCTGCGTAAAGGTCTTCACGTCAAAACCCGTCGTGGGCACCGCCCCAGCCACCATTGAGAACATAAGACAGGCCACACCTGCCGAAAAGCAACTCATCATCCCAGCCTCCTCACGTATCAGGCCTATACCCCCAGGTGGCAAGTCACTTGCGGGGCAGCTGCATCGCCTGGCGCCAGACGGACTTGAACGGATGCCGCCATTCGCCCGTCAGCTGGACGTAGAGCAGACACACCTTGTTCTCCTTCCAGTTCGCATAGGCTTCAGTCTGCAGGGCGCCGTCATGGCCGAACCAATCGCCGTACTGGCGCAGGCCCAGCGAATAGCAGTCGCTTTGGGGATACTGCGCCGTGGAGAGTTCAAGAATGGACTTGTGCGACAGAAGGCGTGTGCCGTCCGGCGCGCAGCCGTCGTTGGCGAGCATCTGGTAGATCTTCATCACCTCGGCGGCGGTGGCGTAGAGACCGCCCGAGGGCAGGCCCGTCTTCGTCCGCGCGATCTCTTCGTCACGCCACATCCGCGCCCAATGGTCGTTGGTGCCGTCGGCATAGTGCCTCCCCTTCGCCACACACGCCACAAACACCTTGCGCGCGACCTGCTCCGGCGTGGGGAAAAACGTGATCTCCTTCATCCCCAACGGGTCGAAGAACGTGCGCTGCAAATAGTCCTCGAAACGAACACCGGTCACGATCTCCACCACACGTCCCGCGAGGTTGATGTCCACGTTCGAATATTTGTGGCCCGTGAGCGGATCCCACAGAAGCGGACAGGCCGCCGCCGCCGTCGCATGCTCGGCCAGCGTCATCGTGCGCCCGCCGCGCGCCTCCGCGATCGGCGAATTGAACGGAAAGCCCGCCTGATGGGAAAGGCACATGCGCAGCGTCATCTTCACTTTCGGCGGCCGCAGATGCACCGCCCCGTCAGACCCCTTCTCGGCGACCTTCACCTTCGCCATTTCGGGGATGTATTTCTCGATCGTGTCATCCAGCGCAACGAGTCCCCTATCCACACAGGACATCACCGCCGCCCCCGTGAAGCCCTTCGTCATCGAGGCGATCCAAAACATTGAATGGGCGTCGAACGGCCGACCTGTCTTCGGATCAGCCAGGCCCACATACACCGTTTCCACCTTGCCGGAGACGGAGGTCATCGATACGGCGCCTGCGATCTCGCCTCGGTCCA
>JAKSOW010000035.1 GCA_024405395.1 Kiritimatiellia bacterium
CGTTTCCGCGCCGCCGGGGATATCTGGACAGGATTCACAGGATTTCCAGGATTGAAAAGCCAGGTCCCCCGCAATGATTCTTTGCTGCCGCAGGAATTGAGCCGATCAAGATTGCGAAGCCTCTCTAATCGCCTCCTGTCTCCTGCCCCATCCCCTCCTGCTAGACGCCCGCGGCAGCGAGAGAATCGGCGAGTGGGTGGCCAATCGCGAATCGATGGTTAGGTCTGCACGAATCGACTGTACCGCCCAGCCGAATCGACTGTACTCCAGAACGAATCGACTGTACGGGCAAACGAGACAGTCCGTAGACACGGCGCTTGCCCCCTTTAGGGACGGCCCGCCTCCCCTTTAGAGGCAGTGCCTGTCCCCTTTAAGGGCAAACGATTTCCCTTTAGAGACTTCTAGGGTCCCGCGGCGGCGTTCACTCTTCCGTTTAAGCTGGCCCTCAGAAAATGGGCAGATTCCTGCTCAGCGGAAGGAGAGCGTCAAGCCCTTCGGAACGACGCGCAGGGCCAGACCCTCGTCCGTGCGGACAAGCCGCGCGATCTTGCCGCCGACAAGAGGCGTGGTGAACGTCCAGCGCGTGAGATCGACGTCACAGGCCGCCGCCGCGACGAGCGGGTAGTCGCCAAACTCCACATCGGTGGCTTTGACGCCTTCCGGCAGCGTCACCGCAAGCGACACGTCACCAGACGCGCCGAAGCACCCTGTTACCGTCAGCGGAGCTCCCAGCGTGAGGTTGAGGGCAGCCCCATCCGTCAGGACAAGTCCACCCTGCAGCGTGCCGCCCGCCGTGACGTCGACAGAGGCCAGCACGGTGTCCGGCGGCAGCTTGAGCGTGGCCTGCGCACCCAACACGAGCGTCTGGAAGTTGGCGTTGGTCCAAGCCGGCGCCTCGCCTTCGTCAAACCACTTGCGCATCAGCCGCCGCGTCCAGAATGCGCGACGCTCAGGGCTCAGCTTCTCGGTGAAGCCGATCTGCTCGCCACAGCGCATGCCGCCGCAGCGATAGGAGGAATTGCGGCGATCCAACGCCATCTGGGCTATCGACGTGGTGACAGCCCCTGCCGGCGCAAAGGAAAGCACGTGGAACGCATTCACCGTCAGCGGCGCATCATAGGCCACGGGCGCACCATCCAGGCAGATCACGGCCTCAGGCTCCTGGAACTCGGTGAGCGAATACTTGTAATTCAGCATTGCGCCATTTCCGCCGCGATGATAGTTCACCACCGAGGAATCGGAAAAGATGAAGCAGTTGACATTCTTGTCGGCATGAACCGTGAACGCCTCGGCGATGTTGGTGAAGCGCTTGCTGAACACGAGACCCGCCGAGTTGACGGCTTGGGAGAGATTTCCCGCATACGCGCCGAAGTCCACCACCGGACGGTACACGCCCGGCCGCGTCTCCACCGAAACAAGCGTGGGATTGGTGACCGAAGCATAGCCCAGATAGGCGTTGGCCGCAATCCCATTGCGGCGCGTATCGGCCCAGGACACGACGTTCGTCTGCAGCGCACCCGGTTCACCCGAGACAAACGTGGTGAAGGCGTCCGAATCCATTGCGTCGAAATGGAAGGCGATCTTGTCCTCGTCGGTGGAGATGTCCAGCGTACCATCAGCCACCGTGAGCGCCGTGACAGAGCCGTCGAGACGGTTGGCCACCAGGGCTCCAGAGCCCGTCTTGGTGAATGTGTTGCCCGTCACCTGCAGTTCATCCACCTGTACCGTGCCGGCCGCCACATCCAGCGCCGCCTCGGCCGAACCCGAGAAGTTAAGCGAGGCCAGGTGTTTGGAGGCCGACAGCGGATGCTCTTTGCCAAGCCATTTGCGCATCAGGTAGGCCTCCGTGTCGATGCGCTCCTGCCGCGTAAGGGTGCGGTCATAGAGGATGACCTCGCCGAACTCCAGACCGCCCACCTGATAGCTCGCGCTGCCGGCACCGCGATCGGCGCCCAGCGTCGCGGCATGGGCTTTGTTGAGCGGGGTGAAGCGCAGCACACACCACTCCTGCAGGGATTTGTCGGTCAAGGGGTCGATGGGAAGGCCGTTCTTCGCCACCTCGCCACCCTGCACATAGGGGTTGGAATAGACATCGCGCAACAGCACGTCCGAAGGATGGAAATCCACGTTGACGCCGAGATAGGACCCCAGGAACCAGCCGGGCGCCGCACCACTCTTGCGCCGGAAGACGAGGAACGCCTCCGTAAGCTTGCTTGAATCGGACGACATCTGCGTGCGGTCGAAGAGAAACGCGCTAGAACCCTTACTTTCCGCGGATGACGCGCCTGTGGCTACGCCGAGGTCAATGTAGGCCCGGCCATTGGGGCCATTCGCCGTCACGCGCTGCGGATAGCCAAGCACGAACCCGCCGGCCCGGCTCTGCGCCAGCCGCGTGGCATCGCGGTCGGCCTCGCCCGACTGATCCTTCCAGGTGGTGACGCCCTGCTCGTCGGCAACGACGGAGGCGGCATCATCCGCATCATAGTGGCGATAGGGCGCAGCCGCAGGCGCGGCGTTTGCGGCAGGCGTCACATGCGAGAGGAAACTCAACTTGCCGCCTGAGACGGTGACGGGCAGTGCACTTCCCGTCGTGGCGGGATAGACCGCGCCGACGGCCAATTCGCCCGCACCCGTCTTCTCCAGGGCGTTCGCGCCCCAGGACAGCTCGCGGATGCCCACGCGGTCGCCTGCCGGCACATCAAAGGCCGTGTCCGCGGCCTCCTCATGCCACACGCCGACATCCGCCTCCGCCTCGCCCGAGTCCCAGGCGAGATTCCACTTCTTCTGGAGATAGCGCATCACATTGCGGCGCTCCACGCGCGTAAGGAAATTCGTGAAGAAGATGGCCTCACCAATTTTGACGCCGCCCGCATAGTAGCCGTAGTCGACGGCGAAGGCGCTGAAGCGGGTGTAGCCATCTTCGCGCGCACGGAACGAGAAGAGGCGCACATCCGGCGTCGTGAGGACCGTATCCGGCGTCACGCCCGTGCCGTTGATGGCGAAATCACCGTCGCGGGAATTGAGATTGGACCGCGTGTTGTCGGAGCTGGTCGCACCCGTGTCGGTACGGACGAGGGTACCAGACGATTGGCGGCGGAAAGTCTTGTCCCAGAGGTTGCCGAAGATCGGCGCGAGCTTGACGGCCGACGAGTCGTTGAAGCCCTGTACGATAAAGGCCTCCAGCACATAGGGGCCTGTCCAGTTGTTGCCAAAGTCCTTGCTCCAGGCCATGCCGGCACTTAGTCCCGTCTCGGCGGCCTTGGCATGGTCGTTCGTGAGCGTGCCGAAGTCAACCATGGCAAGGCCATTGTGGGCGGCAGGAGCCAGCCAGGGCAACGGCAGGATTTTGCCGTTCTGCCCACAGACCTTCGCGTAGGGGTACGCGGCGCCGCGCACGTCGTGCCATTCGGCGATGCGCTCGCCGCTGGTGACGAACGTATCGGCGCGTGTGGCATCCACATGAAAAGCCGCCGTGCCCAGCACGGTGTTGAGCTCATCGTCCGTCAAACGGGCGGCACCCTGCACCCGCAACGGCCCCGCATAGTGACGCACCGCAAGGGCCGGGCCGCTGGCTTCGGCCACGACCAGCGTGCCGTCGCCGGATTTGCGCAGAAGCCCGCGTCCGTAGAAGTTGGAGATCACGGCCGTCGTGCCCGCCTCGGCCACCCGGTAGTTGACGGCGCCAGGCGCATAGACGCGCTGGAGCACGGGCGTGAACGAAGCCGTCGCCCCAAGCGTCAGCTCCCACTGCGAGAAGAAACTCCAGGAGCCGAAGAAGTCATTGGGATCGGCAATGAACATCTTGGGCGTGGGATTGTAGCTGGCCCGCTCGAACTGCAGGCGTCGGCCGTAGCCGCCCCACACACGGCCCCAATTCTGATCGGCATTGGGATAGGCGGGCTTGTCGATCTCCAGCGCCTGACCATGATAGACGCTGGTTCCGCTGGTGATCACCGTCGGCTCGGCGGAGAAGTCGTAGTCCAGCCCGGCCGTCTGGTTCGGGGCGATGCCCTCTTGCCAGTTGACAGAATCGGTGAACTGGCGCGACACGCTGTTCGTGGGCGTGATCCACGTGGCCGTCTCCGCCCAGACGGCAGATGCGCAGCAGACGCCCCAAACCCAAACGGCATTGTTCAACTTCCTGAACCTCATGATACCCTTCTCTTTTTCCACATTTCAAAATTAGATCCGCACCAGAGCCTTCGCCAGGCCCTCGCCCATGCCCACGGCGGCACCCGTGATGCGGTAGCTGGACTGTGCGGCAAAATCGCCCGAGATGCACCGGCCCACCATGTAGAGGTTGTTCACGTCGGCCGCCTGGCAGGCACGCAGCGGAATCTGATAGACGGGCTGCACCCGCCCCCTGGGCGCGGCCGGCGCCGTCACCACCACGCCGTCCTTGCGTTCGGCGTAACGTGTGGTGTGGATGTCCATGCAGAAGCCGCATTCGGCCACCGCATCCGGGAACTGCGCACCCGCCAGCACATCCTCGCGCGTGAGCTTGTAGCGCCCGTGAATGCGGCGCGCCCCGCGATTGCCGAGCTGTTCGGCCGTGGCGAGCAGACGGAAGCCCTGCCAGGCCTTGCCGCCTTTGCCGACCAAGGCCATGGCCATCAGCATGAGCTCACGCCTCGCCCGCACTGTGGCGGCCGTCTGCGCCGCCGCGTCGTCCACCGCCACGCCATATTCATGATTGGCCATGATGGCGTAGAGATGCGGACGCAGCCGGAACAGCGTGGGCGCCGAATAGCTGGGCTCCACGCCCACGCGGCGCAGTTCAAGCAAGAACTCCTTCTTGGCGTTGAAGAGCGTCTGCCCGGCCGGCCCGAAGACGCAGGGATCATTGACCGTGAAGCGCGCCAGCGGCGCATCGTCTTCCGCGTAGGCCATCGCAATCAGGGACGCCGGCTGGTCGGGGTCACCCGGATTGGCGCCGCCGCAGTCGAAGCCGCAGCCCGCACGCGCCGCCAGATCGCCATCGCCGGTCGCGTCCACAAAAAGCGGCGCGCGCCAGCGCTGCCGCCCGCTCTTCGACTCAGTGAAGACGGCCGTGATGTCGCGCCCGGACTTCTCCACGGCCACCACCGAAGTGTGCAGCTGGAAGACTACCCCCGCCTCACGGCAGAGCTCCTCGCAGATGAACTTCATGTATTCGGGCTCGTAGAGATAGTTCGAGTCCAGCATCTTCTCGCGTCGCGGTACGCGCGCGCCCAGCTTGTCGAGGCGCGCGGTGATCTCCTTCGTGAGCGGACTGCGGTCGAAGTCGATGATGCACGAGAGGAGACCGGTCGTCCAGATGCCGCCCAAGGCGCCATGCGCCTCGAAGAGCCGAACCTTCTTGCCCAGACGCGCGAAGGTGATGGCGGTCGCCAGCCCAGCAGGGCCACCACCCGCGACAATGACATCGGCTTCGCCCGCCTCCACCGCAGGAATGGCCGCCGCGCTTGCCTTCGGACACAGGGCCGCGCCGCCCAATGCACCCGCAGCCAACATGAATTCACGTCTGTTCATCGTTTTCCCTCCGGTAAAGTCCGTTCCAGTTTCTGTATCTCGGCCATGAGGCGCCGCGCCTCGGCATTTTTGCCTTCCTTCAGCAACTTGCGCACGTGGATGCGCAAGTCGCGAATCTGCACACGTACACCATCCGCATGCCGCACGGCCAGCTCGCCCTTGCCGGCGGCAATCTCGCCACGCACCCGGTCAATCGCCCCCTGCTGCTGCGAATCGCGGCCCGCGGCGCACTTCAGGTCGACAGTGCAGACCAGCACCACCACCAGCAGTGCCGCCAGGGTCCAACAGATTCCTTTGACGTCGAAGAACATGACAGGGGCGTCCGCCAACCGCACGGGGCATCAGTTCTTCGGAATCGCGGCGCGGAACGGACCGAGCGGGAGCCCGGCCTCATTCTTCAGGAAGCCATGCCAACGGCTGAGGCGCATGTAGGCGACCTTCTCGGGCACCATGCCGGCAGGCACCTCGAGCACGACGCCCGTATCCTTGAGCTCGCTCTTCACGGCCACATACTTGCCGTCCGCGCCGGCCATCTCGAAGCGGAGCGGCTGCTCGCCGTTCATCACCCAGCCCTTCACGTAGTCGAACGTCAACGTTACCTTGCCGTCCTTCACCGGCGAGACCGCCTTGAACTTCGGTGCGTCACAGAGGATGTCCTTGCGGCCATACGTGCGGTTCAGGGCCAGCGCCGCCAGACGCGTGCCCACCGTGCGCTTGTCGCCGGGGTGGATGTTGTCAAGCTCGCCCACGTCCGAGAGGATGGCCGTGCCGCAGTTCTTCTCCGTGGCGCCGAAGCGCTCCATCTCCTCGCGGATCTGCGTGGTGCCGGGGTCGGCTTCGTCCGTGTCGGTATAGCCATACGGCGTGATCTGCGCGATGAACAGCGGCATCTCGGGCGTCTCGAACTTCTCCCCCCAGCCCGCGCGCAGCGCCAGCAGCTGGTCGTAGTACTTCTCCCACTGACCACGGTTCGCCTCGCCCTGGTACCAGATGGCGCCGCGCAGCGCGTAGGGCGCGAGCGGATGGATCATCGCGTTGTAGAGGGCGCGCGCCTGCTGGTGGAGGGCGGGCTTGCGCTTGTTCTTCGCCGCCCAGGCCTTCTCGTTCTCGGTCGGCTCCGTGCGGATCGGGCGCGTGGCCAGTTCCTTCAGGCTGGCGATCTTCTCGTAGCCGCACGCCGGAATCCACGGTTCGATGCGCGTGCCGCCCCAGGCCGAGACGATCACGCCCACCGGCACCTTAAGCGCCTGATGGAGGCGCAGGGCGTAGTGGTAGGCCGCCCCCGAGAAGGTGCCGCCCTGTCCCTGGGTGAAGGTGAACCAGTTCTGGCGCGCGAGGCCCTTCGGCTCCGCGCTCCACAGCAGCGGAATCGACACGCCGCGGATGTCGGGCTCGTCGGTGAGCATGATGTCATAGTAGCCGTTGCGCTCACGTCCCGCGTGCTTGCCCACGCGCGGCGCCGGCCACATGGCGAAGGTCATGTTGGACTGGCCGCCGCAGAGCCACACTTCACCCACCACCACGTTCGTGCAGGCCACCGTGTCGCCCGACGAGCTGGAGATGGTCAGCGTGCGTCCGTCTGCGCTCGCCGCCATGGCCGGCAAGTCGGCGCGCCAGGCGCCCGACGCATCCGCCTTGGCGGTGACCGTGGTCTGGCCAAAGGCCACCTTGATCTGCGCACCCGGATCCGCCTTGCCCCACACGGGCACGCTGCGGTCGCGCTGCAACACCATGTTGTGGTTGATGAGCGTGGCCGGCTCCAGCACGGCCGAGGCCTCGAGCGCACACACGCTGGCCAGAATGAGGAATAGTTTGTTCATGGTTAGGTTCCTTTGCGGTTTAAAGATAGGTTCAGGCATTCCACAGATCTTCGCCATGCGCGGCGATCCAGTCCTTGGAAAGTCGCACCGACGGCACTTCCAGCGACGCCAGGTAGGACGGATGGAAGATGAGCCCGCTCACGGTGCCGTCGCGCAGGAAGCGGAGCGCATATTCGAGCTGCTTCTCCATCAGTGCGCCCGCCACGGGCGCGTGCAGCGTGTAGTCCCACATGTACAGCCCCAGAAGCATGTCCTTCTCGGGGCCGATGAAGTCGCGGAACCGGCGCACCTGGTCGGGCATCGTCGAGATGTTCGCGCTGCGCCAGAACCAGAAGCTGATCTCATCGCAGCACGTGAGCGTGGGCAGGAACTCGGGCTTGATGCCGTTCTGGTCGGAGTAATGCACGATCGACAGGCGCAGGTCATGCGCATGCACCCGCTCGGCCACCTGCTCGATCGGCAGCTGCTTCTGGCCGATGTCGTGCTTGCAGAAATAGTCGTCCAGGAAGCAGCCCGTGAAGTTCGGGAAGTTGGGCTTCAGCTCCTCGAAGGCGATGCGCATCTTCTCGAGCAGGCCGCCGCTCGCACCGTCCGTGATGCCGAACGAGAAGCGCTTCAGCTGACGGAACTGCTCAAAGTAGTCGCCCCACGGATAACGCGGCATGCCGCCCCAGCGAATCACGCAGTCGTTGGGGATGCCCATCAGCCTGCAGCCGGCCGCCTGGTCGATGGCCTTGCCGCCCCAGCGCTCCTTGAAGGCGCCCTTGAACGTCGTCTCGCCCTTCGCCGGATGATGACCCCACATCCACAGCCGATCGCGGATGGTCGGGCCGTAGAAACCCGGCTTGCCCAGAAGCGATGAGCATCCCGCGGCCAGCGCGCTGCCGGCCAGGGCCGACGTCTTCAGAAATTCTCTTCTGTTCATTTGCCCTCCTTTTCGGCTTCTGGGGATGGCGCCCCTTCCTTGCGCAGATTCATCCAGCCGATCCAGCCCGCCAAGCCAAACATGACGATCGCCGAGAAGCGCTGCAGAAACGCCGGCGACTCCGGCCAGCGCGACAGAAACGCCGACAGCGCGCCTCCGCCGACAGCCACCAGATTGAAGACGAGCAGCGTCGCCGCGGCGAAGGTCAGGCCCAGCAGCAGGAACTGCGCCGTCACCCGTCCCCGCTCCGGCACCACGAAGCGCGGCATCAGCGCCAGGAAGAACAGCATCACCTTGGGATTGCAGACGTTCATCACGATCCCCCGCAGATAGAGCCGCAGATAGGGCATCGTCTCGGCAGTCGACTCGCCCACCGGCACCACCGCGCTGCGCCAGGCCCCAATGCCGAGCCACACCAGATAGGCGGCGCCACACCAGGTGATGACCTTGAAGAGCCCCGGACGCCGCCGCAAAACGGCGGCGATGCCAAACGCCGCCAGCGACACGTGAAAGACAAGCCCTGTGCAGAGGCCCAACGTCACCAGGGAGCCGGCGGCCTGCCCCTGCGCCAGAGACTGCGCAAAGACGAACAGGATGTCCGGCCCGGGGGCAATGCCCAACGCCATTGCCAGCAGGAAGAAGGAACCGTATCTCCGAAACGAAGTCATTGACGATGATGTTCTGGAAGATGCGCCCTTCGGCACCTTATTTGATCAGCAGCATGCACCCCTTCACGCCCACGCGCAGACGGCCGGAACCGGAAATGCGATTGGCGAGCAGTCCCTTGGAATTGACGTCGTACCACCCCGGCGGCACTTCCGTCCACACATCCCCCACCAGCACCTCGGCCGACTTCACATGCTGCATGCCTCCCAGATAGAGGTTGCCCTCCTCCGAGAAATGAAGACGGGCATTGTCATAGGAAAGCTGATCCTGCCCCGCGAGCCGCAGCTGACCCGTGCCGCGCATGATGAAGTTGGTGCCGTTCTTCCAGCTGGCCCCCAACACCAGCGACAGCTTTCCGCCCGAGACCTCCAGATTGCCGCAGCTCTGGAAGTCCTGGTCTCTGAGCATATACATGTCGTCGGCGCCGTCCTTCACCGTGCCCGAATTGTTGCCCTTACCCGTGCCCGTCATGTGAACGCCGACGCCGCCGGTGATCTGCATTGAGCAGATCATCCCCGCGAAGCCCTCGGTCATCGACGGCGTGCGGCAGCCGCCGGTGATCTCCAGCATGGCGCCGTAGTCGCCGTGAATGACGCTCTCCTTGTGCGACGAGGCGGCCGACAGCTGCGCCACGCGCTGCGTGGTGCAGTTCAGTTCCACCACACACTTCGAATTGTTGCGGATAGCCATCTGATGCCCTTCCGCCAGACAGTTGGAACGCCGGAATTCGATCGTGCCGCCGCCCGACTTCAGGTCAAGGCCATAGCCCACGCTGCAGTTGCCGAACCAGTTGTCCTCCACGTCAAGGACGATTCTGCCGGCGCCGCCCTCCATCGTGAGGCCGCTGGTGCCCGACCAGGGTTTGCCCGAAATCAGCAACGTGCCCGCGCCGAACATGACGATGCGTGCACCGCAGTTCACGCCGCCCGCGAACTCCAGCGTGGAACCCTTCGCCACCGACAGCTCCGACCAGCCACTGTTGTAGAGGTACACGCCGCCCGTGAGGCGATTCATCGTGTCCGCCATCGTGCGCAGGTGGCACGCGCCCGCGCCGCCGCCATCCACGCTTGAATAATAGGGCTTGGCGATCGTCGCGCCGTCCAGCACCAACGGCGCAGAGTACTTGTATTCGCCCGGAATGTAGGCCGAAGGCCAGGTCCCGTTCCGATGGCTCACCGTCCAATGATAGAAGGTTCTGTCGCCGTTCGCAGTTGGCGCGCCCTGGTCGCCCGCCTCGACGGGCGGCGCGATCGTGCCGCGAACGATCAGCTGCCTCTTCTTGACGGACTTGATCGCGCCCACCACCTCGATTTTCCCGCCCGGCTCGCCCAGCACAAACGGTGCGGCGTCGTCGGCGCTCTCGATCTCACTCTCGATCGAATGCAGATAGGAGCACCCCTCGCCGGGAATCATCGCCTCGCCATCGGCAAGCGTCACCTTCGTCAGCCCGGAAGTCAGGTCGGGCAGCGCCGCCGCGTCCCGCCAGTTGCCGAGCGTGGTCATGCGGTTGTCGGCGGCATCGGCGCCCGTCCAGACGGCAGTCGCCGCCGCAGGCACGGGCTGCGTCACCTTGATCTGGAGTCCGGCGGGAAGCGTCACGCCCGCGAGTTCCGTCGCCGCATAGGTGCCCACCTGCCGAGGCACGCCACCGATCGTGAGCGACGTGACCACGAACACCTCGTCTTCACGCACCGGCGCCTCCACAATCGCGCCCGCCTCAAGTTCAAGCGCGGGCTGGGCGGTGGCGAAAGTCTCGGGAATCGAGTAGTTCCCGAGCTTGAGCTTGCCCGTGGCGGCCACCGCGATCTTTGTCACCTTGGGGAAAGAACCCTGGTACGTAGTCAGGTCCTCGATTCGCCCGTTGGCGCCGATCACCAGCGCCGTCACGTTGGAGCAGGAGCTCACCCCAACAAAACGCAGGGTGCCGTTGGTGGCGGCGAGCATGCCCTGTACGGTGTGGTGGCGGTTGGAGAATATCTGCACGAAGCCGGGGTTGACGCCCGTGCCATCCACCGCGAAGTCAAAATAGCGATTGTAGCCGTTATAGGGGCCCAACGCGGAGTGGCAGGCGAAGGTAGGCTCGTCGCCGGTAGCCCCCAGGCCCGTGGCCACGATCTTCGGGCTGGAGACGCCGGCCTTTGACGCCCCCTGAATGTTGCCGTATCCCGAATTGAGATACTGGCGCGGAAACACGGACGTGAAGCCCGCCACCCGATTCGGGATGGGAGCCGAAAAGTTCACCGCGCCAGGGCCTTCGCTGTGGTTGACGATCCCGGGCCAGTGGATGATGGCGCCATCAATCACGCCGGCGGCAAACGACCGCGCTGCATAGGCTGCGTTGAACTGCCGTACCTGAAGTGCGCCGTTGAAGTCGATGGTTGCATAGAAGGAGCTGTCGTTCGCGCCGTGCAGCGTATAGAGTCCGGTGCGGTAGCACGTGTGGAGGGTATCGCAGACGATGCGGCCGTTGAAGGTCATGTGGCCATCCGGCACGAGATAGAGGATACCATGCACATTGATCTCGCCGTTGAAGGTCATGAACTGGATCTTAGACACCTTGGTGGACCACGAACCGCCGGAGAACACGCCGTTCTCGTATTTTCCGCCCGTGGAGATGTAGCACCAGTCGCCGTTGTCGCACATGTAGAAGTCGCCCGTGGACGCGGTGATCCTGCCGTTCCACACGTTGGTCGCGGAATGGAAGTAGAAGGCAGGCTTGTCGATCGCAGACGTGCCGACCAGCTCAAGATCGTTCGTGAAAGTGAGTTGCCCCTTCGTGAACGCCACACGGCACTCCTTCACGCCATCGGCGTTGAGCGTGATCTTGCCCACGCCGAAGGCATCCGAGTGGTGCGGCTCCACGGAACCCTCATCCACAACCAGACCTCCCGCGAAGGTATTGCCGCCGGCGAGAATGAGCGCACCCGCCCCCTTCTTCACGATCTTGCCGGAGCCGGTCTGAGCCGCCGTGACGATGGTCGTGTCGCCAGCGGCAACGGACACCTCCCAGTCGCCGCCGGCAGTCCTGTCCTCCGTCACCACGGTTTCAGCCGCGGAAGCCGCGAAAGCGACACTCGCCAAAACGCCACACAGAAAACCTTTAGTCATTTCATGCTTCCTTCATCAAACCATAGCCTGCAATCCATAGCCTACAATCGACCACCTCCCATTATACCCTTTTCCCAAGCATTTAGGCAATTATAAAATTAGTTCTTGAGGATTTTGGGAATTTGTGGAATCATTCCTTCGGACGGGCTGTGCGCCCTTCGAGAACATCCCGACCACAGCCAGATACCCCCTTTCCCTCTGGACGCAGTCTTCAATCCCTTACAACTTGAAGCCCTTCAAGCACTTTGAAGGGTTTCTTGTTTTTTGGGTCATTTTCGTGCCAACCCTTCAAGGCGGAAATTTGGGGAATTATATCTTTGACTTGCAATCATACAGCCGCTTGTGTCTTGGACAGAAATTGCATACGACATCTTGTGGATTGAAAGTAAAGTATATAATTCCCAAAAAATATTCGTCAGGAATTCAGGTCTAATTGCCCTTACTCAATGTAAGCGACAAACAAAACACTTCAAACGAAGAAAAACGAAAGGCAGGTATGACATGAACAAGAAACTCCTCATCGCATTGGTTGGTGCCATTGGACTCGCCGGAACGGCCCTCGCCGGACACCATCACAACAATCATCATCACCACCACGGCGGCTGGGGTTGGTGCGCGCCCACGACCTGGTGCAGACCTACACCGCCGCCACCGCCACCACCGCCACCGCCGCCGCCTTGCGGTCCTCATCACAGGTGGTGACAATCGGACTCCAAGTCCCAAACCAGCCCCGCGCCTCCCCGGCGCGGGGTTTTGTCTTAACGGCGCGTAAAGCAGTAATTGATGCGCCCCGTTGTCGGATCCACCGAATAGGTGATGGTAACGCCCTCAAGCGTCCCAAACTCCTGCAGCGCCAAAGCCTTCATTTTCTCTTCCATAACCCAATCTCCTTTTTTGCCCCATTATAAAGCAAGTCGTGTGCCAACAGTTGATGACACTACAGAAACGGAGATTATCGCGTAAATATTACACTTTTCCCGAATTACAGAAGCACACATCCTGGCCAGCAATCAAAATTTGACACCTTTCGTCAAAATTTGACACATGTTTACTGCACCAGCATCTTCGAGTACTTTCCGGGAATGAGCGCAATCAACGCGCAGCACAGCCACGACGCCAGCCAGATCCAAATGCACGCCCAGAAGGTCTCCAGCCCCACCCCCACATACGGGAACACCCAGGCGTAGAGCACGTACCCCACCAGCAGATGGCAGCAGTAGATGCCCATGCAATAGCGGGAGATCCAATCCACAGCCTTGCCGACGACGCCCGACACGCGGTCCAGCGGCAGATAATGGAAGAACATCACGGCGCCAAACGCCATCACAAAGAGGCTGATGCCCTGGTAACCCATCCCGGACGGACGCGGCAGACACTTGGAATAATAGACGAAGAACAGCAGGAACAGGCCTGTCACCGACAGGAATACGCGCAGCGACCCCGTGATCTTGGACAGCGCACCGCGGTTCATGCCCAGCAGAATGCCGATGGCCGCATAGGGCAAGGTCGCCACCAGGCGCCCGTAGGAATACTTGACTTCCCACGACATCGGATCGAAGAATCCCTTGTTGATCGGCGAATACTGGATGGCAAAGGCCGCCATCGTCAAGCCCACCAGCGTATAGAGGCGCGTCGACGGCTTCTTCACAAGCTTCAGCAGACCAAACAGCACCACCGTCCAGATGATCATGTTGTTGTGGAACCAGAACTGGTGGAGGAGCAGCCGATCCATGCCACAGAGATACTGACGCACCAGATCCCAGATGTCGGGCGCCATCTTGAAGCCGTAGACCTTCAGTTCGGTGAGCGATTCGGCGGCCGAGACGAACGCCGGCGAAAACGCCGCCCCCACGAGAATGGCCGCGAAGTAGATCAGCGGCCACACCAGGTAGGGTACGCCCAGCCGCCCCAGGCGCGTCGTGAGCCAATGTCCGTCGCTCGTCTCATAGCGATTGGCGGTAAGATAGAAGCTCATCCACAGGAAACACGGCACGGCCAACGAGCGCATGCCGAACAGAAAGCCCATCGTCCCCGTGAGGCCCTTCGTGTGCCAGTAGTGGTCGGCCACCACCTCAAAGCTCAGCCACACGCGGATGAGGCTGAGGCCCAGGTTCGTCTTCTTCTGTTCGCCCATTGTCGTGCCCTTCCCGTTGCCGAATCACTTCCCGTAGGTCCAGCCACAGTCGTTGTGGTAGACCATCTGGCGCGTCATGCCGCCGTCAATGCAGATGTTTTCGCCAGTGATGAAGCCGGCCTTGTCGCTGGCGAGATACAGCGCCATGTTCGCGATGTCACGCGGATGCCCCACGCGGCCAGCCGGGTGCTGCGTGGCATCCGGGCCTTCATAAGTCCTGAAGGCCGTGTCGATCCATCCCGGCGAAATCGAATTCACGCGCACCTTGCCCGCCAGACTGACGGCCAGCGCATGGGTGAGGGCGGCGATCCCGCCCTTCGCCGCCGTATAGCTTTCGGACTGCGGCTGACTCATACGGTCACGCGAGGAGGAGATGTTGATGATGGAGGCACCCGCGGCGAAATGGTCCTTGAACAGCTTCGCCAGGTAGAACGGCGCCGTCACCCCCACGGCCTGGGCATAGGCAAACTCCTCATAGGAGCACGCGTCAATGCCCTTGAAAAGCGGCAGGGCGTTGTTGACGAGCACATCGACGCGACCCTGCTTCGCCAGCACCTCGGCGGCAAAGCGCTCCAGCACGGCCTTGTCGGCGATGTCGCCCACAAACCAATCGCCGGGCTGCTTGTCGATGATGCACACCTGCGCGCCCGCCAGACGAAACTCTTCGGCGATGCACTTGCCGATGCCCTGTGCGGCACCGGTAACCACCACCACCTTGCCTTCAAACTCTTTTGCGTTCACCAATCCGTTCCCTTGGCCATCATCATCCAGTTTCCATAGGCCTTGCGGCCATAGACATCCAATGCGGGAGATTGTAGCATACCCCCCCACCATCTGACAAGTCTCCGCGCAAACCTGGTGCGCATTTCCGACGGCAGGACAATGGCACGTCAATCTACCTAAACCACCGACGATGTGGTATAATGGCTGCCTGACCCCCGAAGGAGAGATATGGACAGCATTGACGAAGAAGCTCTGAAGATCCCCGCCGAGGAACGCCCGGTTCCCGCCTCACGCCTTTCGGGCTTTACCGATTTTCTCGGCATCTACGGCGGCGAGCACATTGCCGCCACCGAATTCGTGATTGGCGCATTGCTGGTCACTTGGGGCGTGAGGGCCGGCGAACTGATCCTGGGGCTGGTGGTCGGCAATCTGCTGGCGGCCTCCTCCTACGCCCTCGTGACCGCGCCCATTGCCGTCGACACCCGCCTCTCGCTCTTCGCCTATCTCCGCAAGGTTACGGGCCCCTGGTTCCAGCGCGTCTTCAACGCCACCTGGGGCATCATCTCCATTGTCTGGGCCGCCTCGATGATGGCCATCTCCGTGTCGTCGCTGAAGGAGGCGATAGGCCTGCCCATCCAGACCCAATGGTATCCGACAAGCGGCGCCTGTGTGGCGCTCACGCTTGCGCTCGTGGCAGTGACGGTTCTCGTCTCGGCCTTCGGATTCAAGGGCGTGGTCAAGTTCTCGTCGCTGTGCGTGCCGTGGATGGTGACGATCTTCTTCTGCGGTGCCGCCGTGGGCGTGCCGATGCTGGCCAAGGCCACCGACTTCGGTGCCGTCAACGGCCTGGGCGGCTTCTTCTCGCTCATCGACACGCGCATCTTCAACGGCACCGTGCCGCCGGGCGTCACGCGCCTCACCTGGATCCACGTCGCCGCCTTTGCCTGGATGTGCGGCTTCGTCTACCACGTGGGGCTGAACGACATGTCGATCTTCCGCTTCGCCAAGAGGGCCTCGTATGGCTGGGTGGGACTGTTCGGCATGTATCTGGGCCATTTCTTCGCGTGGATCTGCGCTGGCGTGATGGGCGCCGCAGCGGCCGCCGTCCTCAAGGTGGGGCTGCACGAGCTCGATTCGGGCGCCGTCACGGCAGCCGTTCTCGGGTGGAGCGGTCTCTTTGCCGTCGTTGTGGCGGGCTGGACCACCGCGAATCCCAACATCTACCGTGCCGCGCTCTCGTTCGCCACGCTCGTGCCGAAAGCCCCCTTCCGCACGCTGGTGTTTGGCGTAGGCGCCGTCATCGCCCTGGCAGCCTGCTTTCCGGGCGTGATGCGCATCGACATGATCGCCAACGCCGCCGCCCTCCTGGTGCCGCAGGTCGGCGCAATCTGTCTGATGGAGCATTGGATCTTCCCGAAAATCGGATTCACCCGCTATTGGAATCTCTATCTCGGCAAGAAGATCAATCCGGCCGCCCTTGGCGCCTGGGTGCTTTCTTCGCTCTTTGCGCTGTTGGGAGCCACGCTGGGTTGGATGCACCCGTTCTTCCTGCCCATGCCCACTTTCGCCCTTGCGGGCCTTGCCTATCTGGTTTTGGCGGCCATCCTGGGCGCACGCCATCCCGTTCCGGCCGAACGCCGCGCCCACGTTGACGCCATTGAGCGCCGTGTGGCGGAACTGGCCGAAACGGATGAACGCGAAGAATCCGCGAAGGCCGACCCCAAGGGACATGCCGCGGCACGCGCGCTGCGCGTCCTTGCCTATCTGGCTTTGGCGGCGCTTGTGATTGAGGCCATCTTCAACCCGACACGCTTCCGTCTGACGGCCATCGTCTGCACGGCACTCTATTTCCTCGCGGCCCTGGCCGCCGAATGCCTGACATCCCGGAAAGGAAAAATCTGATGATCCGCAAAGGCTTCACAATGCACCTCCATCCCGGCATGGAGGAGGAATACGCGAAAAGACATGCGGCGCTTTGGCCCGAGATGAAGGCCATGATCGCCGCCTATGGCGGACACAACTATTCGATCTTCCTCGACCGCAAAAGCGGCACACTGTTCGGCTACATCGAACTTGAGGACGAGGCGCGCTGGCAGGAAAGCGCCAAAGACCCCGTGTGCCGGAAGTGGTGGGACTACATGGCACCGCTGATGGACGTGAATCCGGACAACTCCCCTGTCGCGCAGGACCTGCCGGAAGTGTTTCACCTGGACTAGCGCCTCAGCGCCGGATGATCTCGTAAAGGAACGAGGCGTCCGCACGATCTTGGGCGACGTCCGCCACAAAACGAAGAGTCCCGGCCTCGCAGGTCGCCGTAATCTCTCGACGCCGTCTGCCATCCGTGCCAAGGACGTAAACAGCATAGGACGCGCCGTCAAGGCGAATCGCAACCTGTGCCCTTCCGGCCCGCACCACGTGCGGCAGATGCCCCCAATCCAGCAGGACCTTCCGCTCCTCGTCCGCATACCGGCAATCGCTGTTCTGCATGTCCGTCAGATGCGTCAGCAGCAGACGTCTTGACGACGAGACAGGCTCACTGTCCAACGCGCTCACCCAGATCGTGGCCGCCGTCTGCTCGATCACGCAGCTGAGCGCACCGGCCTCATGACGTCCTGGCTCGCCAAAGACGCCACAGGTGCGCGGCGTCTGCACCGCAAACGTGCCCTGCGCACCATCCACGGACACGAAACCGCCGCCCACCGCCAGTCCGTCCAGATCGGCGCGCACGGCAACATCAGGCTTCTTGAGCGCCTGCGGATAAGGTCCCGCCGATCGCCATTCCGTTGGCATCGCGTCTGCCACGACATTGCCGATCTTTGCCTGCCAGGCGGCCCAGTTCCAATCACATGCCAGAGGGGCTACTGCGCCAGCAGGCGTTGTCAGGACGGCCGGCGGCACGGCAACGCCATAAACAGGCTTGAGCCCCTCCAGATCTCGGCGCAGAAACAGGCAGATCGAGGCACGTTCGGCCGCCATGCTCAGCGGATCGCCGGCCATGTCAAAATAGCCGATGACCTTCTTCTCGGGGGACTGAACGCCAAGGGCGTCGCCGCTCCAGTCGAATCGCCACAGGCCAGCCCATCCCTGCAGCGCGGCCATTGCGCCGCATACGATGCCACCAACCCCACGATAACGCCCTGGCGCCGCATAATTGTATTCGGACACCGTAAAGGGACGATTCAGAACGCGCCGGAATGTCAGAGACGGCACACCCTGCGATCGGCCGACCAGAGGATTGATGTTGGGGCACCGCGAAGGCAGGGCCCATGACTTGCAGAGGAACTCGGGATGGTCAACGTAGAAATGATCGTCCACAAAGTCGTAGTTCATTGTCCGCGGCAACTGCAGCGTAGACGGATAACGCCAGCAGTTCATGTTCGTCGTCAGCTGCCGCGATTTCACCTCTTCGCGCAGAAACTTCGTCACCCGCACGGCGAACTGCGTCTCAAGCTCCTGCAGAAAGAGCTCGTAGAACGGCACCTCTGGGTCAGTTTTGTCGTAGAGCGATTTTGGCAGCTTCCCTGTGGCGTTTTTCCAGCGTTCCGGCTGTGCAGCCCGCTTTACTCTTGTCCAAGCGGCATACTTCTCGGCAAAACAGGGATTGCGCGCCATATAGGTCATATCCATATTGCCGAGATTGCCCTCGTTGACGAACGACAACCACGCCAAAGCCGGTTCATCGGCATTGCGGCGTCCCGTGTAGACGTTGCCGTGATTGAGGAAGCTGCGCGCAAAGGCGATGAAGTTGCGATAGGCGCCCTCGTGAGCCTGGACAAGTTCCTTGAACTCCTGCATCTCGATGAAGCCGTCCCGATGCTCACCAATGGCCGACCACGGTACCTGACGCGAGACGAAGAGATCCGTGGTCATGTAGAGGCCATTTGCGATGCAGGCGGCAATCAGGCCATCCAGCTTCTTTGCCTGTTCGGGCTCCAGCTCGGTTCGGTCCGCGCCGGCGCAGAGTCCATTGTCATGATGATGAAAACGAACCGCGTTGTAGCCCACACGCGCCAGTTGCGCAGCCAGGCGATCGGCGGCAGCCTTATCCACATAGTTGGCCGAGAAGCAGAGGTTGACGCCGTAGAAGCGTTGCGCGAGGCCCGGCTTTCCCTCAAACTCGAAATGATCACCTCGGGCGACGACTCGCCCATGACACCCGGCAGGAGAATCTGTGCCGCGGAACGACGAGAAGTCCAGCGCCGATCCCGGCTCAATGAATGGCCGGACCGAAAGCGGCACCCATTCAGGCGAGGCCGCCACTGTCACAGGCTTGCGCACCTTGAGCGACAGTGCGCGCTTGTCCGACAGGACGAAGCCCAGCGTCTGCAGTTCCCCAGCGCGGACGTTGGTGACGCCGAAGTCGAAGCGCAAATCGTAGGTTGCTGCCCCAAACGCGCTGTTGTCCTGGAAGCCAAGTCGAACTGGATCATCGAAGTCAAGCGAGAACCCCCGCTCGCCTTTCGCATCCCGCACTTCAAGCCGTCGGGCGGCTTTGGTCCAGCCAAACTGAAACGTCTTTTTCGCCTCCGGAAACTGATCCGCCTTGCCGTCGATCACGTAGGTTCCGCCGGCATAGTCAGCCATCTTGAGCGTAGCGCCAATGTAGAGCTGCTCCAGCTCAATTGTCTGGTCTGGCGCCAACACCCATGTGGCGGCGACTTTTCCGTCCGGCACGGCACGAAAAACCGCCGTTCCATTGAACTCCCCGCCTTGAGGTTGACGCACCTTCAAGGAGAACGGGACCGTAGTCGGGCAGCCTTCCCAGGCCTTCCGCTTCGACACGGCGTCTTCACCGATCCAGCCTTTGGCAAAACACTTGGGCGCAAACGACACGTCAACCGCATCATAGGCAAGTGCCGCCTTCGCCGACTCGATCCGTACAGTATCCGCCTTAGCGGACAATGCCGCCCAAGCCAGGATGATCAGCACCCCAGCCCTTATTCCCAACCCCCACCCCATGACTTCTAGGAAGTGATTCAAAGACTCACCGTCCGCCCGTCAATCGTGCAGCCGCTTCACGGGCGGCGGCGATGATTTCGGCCTCGCCCGGAACCTTGCGGTTCTCCATCAGCACGTTGCCATCGCAGATCACCGTATCCACACACGTCGAATCGGCGGCATAGACGAGATCGGACGTCAGATTGAATCCCGGCACCAGCAGCGAATTCGAGGCATCCAGTAGCATCGCGTCCGCCAGCTTCCCTTCGGCGATTTCGCCGGCGTCCAGTCCAAACGCCGCCGCGCCGCCCTTCGTCGCCATGGCCAGGATTTCGTCTGCGGGCGCGATGGTGGGATCGTCGGCCACCGTCTTCGCGAGCAGCGCCGCCGTCTTCATCTCGGAGAACATCGACATGGAATTGTTGGAACAGCAGCCGTCCGTGCCGAGAATCACGCGACACCCCGCCTGCACGGCCTTGCCCACCTCGCAGAAGCCAGAATCCAGCTTGAGGTTGGACTGCGCATTGTGGACGATCACCGCACCCTTTGCGGCGATGCGTGCGCGATCGTCATCCGTCAGATGCACGCAGTGCGCCATTACGGTCCGCTCATCGAGTACACCCAGCGAATCAAGATAGGCAACCGGCGTGAGCCCGCCATGCGCCTTGCGGCATTCGTCCACCTCAAAGCGCGTCTCCGCCACATGCATGTGATAGTAGGCCTTCTCGGCGGCCGCCTTGTCGTGCATGGCCTTCAGGGAATCGCCACACACGGTGTAGATGGCATGCGGGGCATAGGTGAGGAATACGCGGCTTGAGCAGGACTTCACCGCCGCCTCGAGCGCGGCGTTGCTCTCGACGTTCGTGGGGTTGTTCACGCCGGGCGAGGTCTCGATCGCCTGACGGGCGATGGCGGCGCGCACACGCATGTCCTCGGCGGCACGCAGTACGGCAGGCGCATACCAGTACATGTCATTGAAGAAGACCGTGCCGGACTTGATCATCTCCAGAATCGACAGCCGCGTGCCCGCGTAGACGATGGCGTCGTCCAGATGCGCCTCGGCCGGCCAGATGTGGTTCTGGAGCCAGTCCATCAGCTGGAGGTCATCCGCAAAGCCGCGCAGCAGATTCATCGCCGCATGCGTGTGGCCGTTGTAGAAAGGCGCCGTCAGGATCTTGCCGCGGGCATCGAGCACACGGTCGAACGAGCCGGCCAGCGGCTGGTCGGAGATGGTCTTGAAGCGATTGCCCTCGACGAGGACATCCACCTCGCGCCCCTGGAAGTTGGCGCGGGAAATCAGCAATGTGGTCATTTGCGAAGTCCTTTCAGCAGTTCAATCTCCTTGCGGTAGCCATCCAGATCGCAGGGCGTCTCCAGATAGAACGGCAGATCACGCAGCAACGGATGATTGATCACCGCCGCAAGAGCATCAAGCCCGATCTTACCCTTACCAATCGGCGCATGCCGGTCCTTGTGGGCCGAAAGCGCGTTCATGGAATCGTTGAGGTGGATCGCCTTGAGGCGGGAAAGCCCGATCACCTCGTCAAACTGGCGCAGCACACCGTCCAGATCCCCCGCAATGTCATACCCGCCGTCCCAGACATGGCAGGTGTCGAGGCAGACCCCGAGAGGAAGTCCGTTGTCGCGCTGTGCCTCCGTTCGGTCGATGATAGCCTTCACCTCCTCGAAGACACGACCGACTTCACTGCCCTTGCCGGCCATCGTCTCCAGCAAAACGGTGGTGGTGCAGTCGCCAGCCTCCTTCAGAACCCGAACCAGAAGATCCGAGATGAGTTCGATGCCCTTCTCCGCACCCTGCCCCACATGGGAACCCGGATGAAAATTGTAGAGCGCACCCGGCGTAAGGGCCAGCCGCTTGAGGTCATCCGCCATCGTCATCTCGGCGAAATCCCGAATCCGCGGCTCGGCGGCGGCGGCATTGAGCGTATAGGGGGCATGTGCGAGGATGGGGCCAATGCCATTCTCCTCGGCGAAGGCGAGGAAGGCCTTGACGTCCGCAGGGTCGATTGGCTTCGCGGCGCCACCACGCGGATTGCGCGTGAAGAACTGAAACACGTTCGCCCCGATGGAGACGGCCGTCTGGCCCATGGCCAGATAGCCACCCGCACTGCTGAGATGGCAACCGATTTTGAAGCTCATTTCCACACCTCCTTAGCCGACAACAAGCTCTTCCTTGGGATATTTGATGCTGCTGATCACCTCATCGCGTCCGCCGATGAGCAGCACGACGGTGATGGCCCCCAGTCGCCCAAAGAACATGCACATCATGATGACAACCCGACCGACCGGCGACAGCAACTGCGTCGTGTTGCCGCATGAGAGTCCTGTGGTCGTCACCGCCGAAACCGTCTCGAACAGAAGATTCTCGAAGGTAAGCGCGGGCTCGTCGACCTCCGTGAACAGCAGGATCGTCATCGACGTGGCAATCAGGGCAACCACAAAGAAGAAGATGACGAACGATTCGCGCACAACCTCCAGGGGGACTGTGCGCCTGAAGATCACCGTCTCATGGCGCCCATGGTAGATGGCGCCAATCGTCAGCAGGAACACCACGACGGTGGTCACCTTGATGCCACCGCCCGCGCTGCCTGGCGCTGCGCCGATGAACATGAGTATCTCGTTGATGAACCGCGTGGCGTCCAACACGTTCTCCATGGGCACCACGGTGAAGCCACAAGATCTTGGGGCAACGGCCTGAAACACGGACACGACGATCTTGTCCAGGAAATCCAGACCCGCCAGCGCATGATTGCGTTCCGCCAGCCAGAAAACAAGCGCCGTGACAAGGAAGAAAAATGCCGTCGTGTAGATGACGACGCGTGAATGCAACGACAGCCGGCCGCGCTTGACCAGATTGCGGCGCCAAAACTGGATGGTGCAGACGTTGTAGATGACGAAGAATCCCACGCCACCAAGCACCACCTCCGCCGCCATCGTCAGCAGGACGCCGGGACGCGACTGGAAGACGGCCAGACTGCCGGGGTCCAGGGAAAAACCCGCATTGGCGAAAGCCATGACAGCATAGAAGAATGCCCGATACCACGCCGTGGTGTCATGATAGGCCACTTCCCAGGAAGCTGCGCCGCGCGTGAACTGCCACCAGAGCAGCATCGTCGCCAACGCCTCGATGACCATGGTGGAGACAATCACCCAGACAATGAGCCCCCGCAAACCCTTCACGCCTCGCGTGCCATAGGCACCCACAAGCGAGAATTCGCTGGCAAGGGAAAGACGCTGGCCAATCACCACCAGGAAGAAGGTGCCCAACGTCATGATGCCCACGCAGCCCAACTCAACCAGCACCAGCAGGACGATCTGACCGAACAGCGAAAGGTCCGTACCAGGCTCAATCACCGACAGGCCCGTAATGCAGACGGCCGAACACGCGGTAAACAGCGCATCGCCAAAAGGTCGCCAGGTGTGCGAAGGGCTAGCAATCGGCAAGGCCAGAAGAAGCGCGCCTATGAGAATCGCGCCGAGGAACCCCAGCGCGATTGCCCAGCGGTTCTTCATTTCGACTCCCCGCCCGCATTGCCCGAGGTCGTGGGCTTGGCGGGCTCATCCTTCTTCTTTGCGGTGAAGTCCAGCTTTTCCTTCAACCACACACCCCAGACGCTCACCTCGTAGAAGAGGCACAGCGGGAGGGCCATCATCAGCTGGCTCATCGGATCGGGCGGCGTAAGGGCCATCCCCAGGAAGAAGGCAATGACGATGGCGAACTTGCGGAAACGCATCAGCGTCTCCGATGTGATCACGCCCAGCCAACCCAGCACAAAGAGAATGAGAGGAATCTGGAACACAAGGCCGAAGGCGATGATGAGCTTCAGCACAATCGAAATGTACCCTTCGATTCGCACCACCGTCACCGGCAAATGCACCCAACGGTTGACGACATCAAAGAACGCGACAGCCTGCGGCGTGATCTTCGAGTAGGAGAACCACACACCCACGCCAAAACAGGCGCTACCCGCGGTAAGATAGAAGAGAATGGCGCACTTTTCCCGCTTCGTGAGGGCCGGAAACACAAAGCGCAACAGGAAATACATCAAAAAGGGAAAGGAAAGCGCCGTGCCGCCCCACATGGCAATGGCCATGATCGTGGAGAATCCGCTCGTGAGGTCAAGCCCCTCAATCGTGAGCTTGCCGGCCTGTTCCAGGACCTGCGCAGGTGACTTGAGCCAATCCAGCACCTGGGGCGCGAAGATACCCGCCACAATGCAGGACAACACCCAAGCGATACCTGCATTCGCCAGACACGAACGCAGCGCCACAATGTGCTCGAAGAACGGACGCGGCGGATCGTTGTATTCGTCAGGATTGTTGATGAGCGCCATATTACGCCTTCGCTCCCCGATCAGCCGCCGTCGACACTGAAATCTTCACCGCCTTGAGCTCGGCTTCGGTGGGAACTGGCTTAGCAGGCTCAGCGGCTTCTGACGGCGCATTTTCCGCCATCGTAGGTCCAGCATCCTCGGAATAGGAGCCTTCGCCGGTTTCATCATACCCGCCGTAACCATCATCCCCATAGTAGTCGTAGGCACGATCGTCGCCATCACCAAGATCACCGCCAGGGCCCTCTTCAGTCGAGGTCTCGCCCGCATCCGACGAGGAAGTTCCCTCCGTCACGGCACGATCAATGTCCTGGGCAACGTCAACATAGTCCTTCTTGACCTCGTTGACGGCCCTTTCCATCTCCTGGTCCATCGTCATGATCTGACGCTTGAACTCATCTGCGGCACGACGCAACTGTGCCAGGATCTGGCCCACCTTGCGCGCCGCCGAAGGAAGATTCTTGGGACCAACGACAACAAGGATAACGGCGAGCAGCACGAGCCACTCGCCGCCTCCCACGGAATCGAAGAAGAGAAACGCGAACGTCATCTACTTGTTTCGAATACCGGACAAAAGATCTTACTTGTGCTGGAAGATCGCGAACTCGCCACGGCGGTTCTTGCTCCACGCGGCCTCGCCGGAACCGGCGACCGCAGGCTTCTCCTCGCCATAGCTCTTCGTCTGCACGCGCTCGGCGGCAATGCCGAGGCGAAGCAGGTAATCACGCACGGAGCCCGCACGGAGCTCACCCAGCGTAAGGTTGTATTCGTTGGAACCGCGCTCGTCGCAGTTGCCCTCGACCATCACCACGCGATTGGGCTTCGCCTGCAGGTGCTGAGCGACGGCCTCGATCTTGGCGAGCTCCGTGTCCTTGAGCGCGGAAGCGTCAAAGCCGAAGTAGACCGGCGTGAAGTCGACATCCGTGCAACGCGCATAGTTGGGATCCTGGTCGAACTTGAGCTCCGTCGCCGGCTTGCCGTCCTGACCAAGCACCGTATCCAGATCGGAAGCAACCCCAACGCCCGCGCCATTCGCATTGGCACCAGCACCAGCGTTGGCATCGGCACCGGCATCCGTGTCAATGGCCTGGACATTGCCGCCATCGGCAAGACCGTCTTCAGCGGCATCATCGTACTTGCACCCCGTCACGGCGAACGCAAGAGCCGCGCAAACCGCCAACGCCATCATCGTGGAATACTTCATTTTGATTGCTCCTTGTCAGTTGAAATTCTATTATTTCGAGAAACTCGTAGTATGATACCGAATCCAGCGACGAAACGCAAGAGGAAAACATAAATTCAGTAAAGATTTCCGTCAAAATCCCGCCGTCAGATGCGCCTCTCCCGCATAGATCCGCGTGTCACCCACCAGCAACGTTCCATCGCCCTGGATGCCACCACACAGCCCTGTGACGGGAGTGGGGTCCGTATCTGTCTGAAGAACCGAAACCGTCTTCCCCGCCAAGTGGTCAATGGCGGCGAATTCGGGCAATAGCGCGGCAAATCCCACCTGCCGCCATTGTGCGTGTCGTACGTAAAGGCTCTCGAGAACCTGCGCCAGGATCAGTTCCCGATCATGGGACTTTCCGTTCAGCAAGGCCAGCGACGTGGCGCGAGAGGCAATCTCCGACGCGAAGACCGTCTGGTTGACGTTGATGCCGATGCCGGCGATCACCTTGTCGTCCGCACGTTCACAGAGGATGCCGGCGAGCTTGCGCCCGCCTGACAGGATATCATTGGGCCACTTCAAGGCAAGTCCCCCAGAGGACACCAGAGGATTCAGGGCACCGATCACCGCAAGCCCCACCACCAGGGGGAAGGTGGCGATTTCGCCTGGTTCAAGTCCCGCAACGTCAAAGACAGCCGAGAACATGAGGTTCTCGCCACGCGGCGCCAGCCAACGGTGGTCCAGACGCCCGCGTCCGGCTGTCTGGAATTCGGCGACATACACATCGCCATGCGCGCCGGCATGCGCATCAAGATTGGTTGAGACCGTGGTCTCCATTCTGTGGATGCGCAGCGCCATGTTCCCTACTCCCAATTCTCAGAAGGCAAACGTCATCTGCGACACGGGGCCAAAGCTGCGCCGATGTTCGGGGCAGGGTCCCAGACGGTTCAGCGCCGCCAGATGCTCGGCTGTGGGATACCCCTTGTGCTTCGCGAAACCATAGCCCGGGTACAACACCTCAAGGCGCTCACAATCCGCATCTCGCGCCGTCTTGGCCAAGATCGACGCCGCCGCGACGAACAATGACTGCGCGTCACCCTTCACCAGATTCTGCGAAGGACACGGCAGCCCCTTCACCGGCAGACCGTCCACTAGCACCTGGGCCTGCGGAGCCTGTTCGCCCAACTGCTCCAATACGCGCTCGACGGCCCGCTTCATGGCCAGGTGCGTAGCCCGCAGGATGTTGAAGCGGTCAATTTCCGCAGGACTGGCCAAGGCCACACCCCATCGACACCCTTCTGTGGTCTTGATGACCTCAGCCAATTGGTCGCGCACACGCGGCGAAAGCTTCTTGGAGTCGTTGACGCGCGCCCAAGCTCCCGTGAGCAGAGGCTCGGCCGCCGCCAACGGGATGGTGACGGCGGCGGCGAACACGCTGCCCGCCAACGGTCCCCGCCCCGCTTCATCGACGCCGATGACGACGTCTCCAAGGCTCTTCTCGTACGTCAGCGTCAAAGCAGCACGCCCTTGGAGACCTCTTCCGAGTCATCCCACCAGGACGGCTTTTCCGTGGCAATGCGCGCGATGGCCTTGGAGGTCATCTGATTGCCGCGCGAAGACGCGCCGCGGATGGTCAGGCCGGCGTTCTTGGCGTTGGGATCCGGGCTGCCCAACTCGAAGACCTGCTGGTGGATGCGCTGGCTCTTCGCGGGCTTGAATTTCACGAACATCCGCTCGGGCAGACCGTCCTTGAAGTACAGCACCTTCGACTTCTCCGGGGCCAGGCGGTATTCCTTGTTGTTGATCATGCCGCCGAAGGTGAAGCGCTTGACGTACGCAAAGCCGTAGACGGCCTCTTCGTACACGGCGGTGAACGGTTTGTCGCGATCCTTGTCGGGATTGAAGAGGAACACGGCCAGCAGATCCTTGTCCACGAAGACCTTGTCGACGGGCGGCGTCATCTTGTAGCGGCCGTCCTTCCACACGAACACGAGCTTGTCCAGCGACGAGCACTTGAAGAGCTCGTCGCCGCCGCGCAGACCCGAGCCGACGAAATGGCTCTCCTTGTCGTAGCGGATGGTGAGCTCGCTCGCCGTGAGCTTGCGCACATCGGCCTGCTGGAAGGCGCCCTCGGCGATCTTCGTGCTGCGCGGATATTTCTTCGCGTAGGTCTTGATCAGGCCCTTGAGGTACTTCACCACGAAGGCGCGCAGATGCTCAAGGTTGTCCTTGACCTGGCGCTCCTCGGCGAGGATATCCTCGATCTCCTGGCGGTTCTTGTCGATGTCGAACTGGGAGATACGGCGAATCTGCAGTTTCAGGAGGCGCTCCACGTCCTCCGACGTGACATCGCGGCGCAGTTCCTTGCGGAACGGCACAAAGCCCTCGATCACGGCGCGCTGCACGCCTTCGTAGGTCTTCTCCTCCTCGATGCGCTTGTAGATGCGCTCCTCGATGAAGATGCGGTCCAGCGTGCGCGCATGGAAGAGATCGTCCAACTCACCCAGGCGAATCTCCAGCTCGCGCTTCGTGAGCGCGGTGAGCCGCTCGACGTTCTTCTGCAGGATCTGCGTGATGGTGAGCATCTTCGGGCGGCCGCCGTCCAGCACGATCGGACGCGACGCAATCGACTTCTCGCAGGTGGTGAAGGCATAGAGGGCCGTCTTCACCTTCTCGGCCGAGGCGCCGGCCTGCAGCTCGAGCTCGATGCGCACTTCATCGGAGGTGAGGTCGTGGATCTTGCGGACCATCACCTTCTTCTTCTTGATGGCGTCCTCGATCGACGCCGAAATGGAGTCGGTCGTCTCGCCCCAGGGCAGCTCCGTGATGACGAGGCGGTTCTTGTCCTCCGCCTTGATGACGGCGCGCACCTTGACCTTGCCGAGACCGTCCTGGTATTCCGAGACGTCCATCACGCCGCCCAGCTGGAAATCGGGATAGACGGTAACCGGCTTCTTCTGGATGATCGCGATCTCGGCCTCGAGCAGCTCGATGAAGTTGTGCGGCAGCACCGCCGTGGAGAGGCCGACGGCGATGCCGTCCGCGCCCAGCATCAGCAACAGCGGAATCTTCGCGGGCAGATAGACGGGCTCCTCCTTGCGGCCGTCGTAGTTCGGCACGAACTCGGTGGTCTTCTTGTTGAAGACCTCCTTGCGCGCGAGATCCGTGAGCTGGCACTCGATGTAACGCGTGGCCGCGTGCGGCATACCCGTGTAGAGCGAACCGTAGTTACCCTGTCCGTCAATGAGGTAGCCGCGTCCTTCGCCCCACAGCTTGTTCGCGAGCACCACGATGGCGTCGCCGATGGAGGCGTCGCCGTGCGGATGGTACTGCATGGCGTGGCCCACGATGTTCGCGACCTTCGTGTACTTGCCGTCGTCCTTCTCCCACAGCGAATGCATGATGCGCCGCTGCACGGGCTTGAAGCCGTCCTCCACCGCGGGAATCGCGCGCGAGCAGATCACGTAGGCCGAATACTGGCGGAAATTGAAGTCGAAAAGCTCGCGCATGGGACCATGCCCCGTCAGATGCGAGGACTCGGCGACGACAGGGGCCGGGGACTTGGGTGCGGCAGGCGCGGCGGCAGGAGCCTCGGCCGCCGGTGCGGACTTCTCTTCAGGTGCCGGCTCCGGCGCCTGGGCGAACAGGTCCAGGTTGTCGAACAGGCTTGGGGGTTCGTTTGTGTTCTTCTTGGCCATTTCGGGAAAAGCGGCTTGGGTGTATGCGGACGCGGCTTAGAAGTCGCTCGCGTCGCACACCAGATTTTCCATGATGTAGTCTTTGCGCTCAGGGGTATTGGAGCCCATATAGAACTTGAGCGTCTTGTCCAGTTCGGTGTCTTCCGTGCACACGACGGGCGTGAGGCGCATGTCGGGGCCGATGAAGTCCTTGAACTCCTTCGCGTTCAGCTCGCCGAGTCCCTTGAAGCGGGTGATCTCGCAGCCCTTGCCGCACTTGGCGATGGCGGCCACGCGCTCTTCTTCCGTGAAGCAGTAGTACTGCTCGCCCTTCTTGGCCTTGGGCTTGCGCACACGGAAGAGCGGTGTTTCCAGGATGAAGACGCGCTTGTCCATGACCAGCTGCTTGTAGAAGCGCATGAAGAACGTCGTCAGCAGCATGCGGATGTGCAGCCCGTC
>JAKSOW010000036.1 GCA_024405395.1 Kiritimatiellia bacterium
CACTTGCCCTTCAGCACCTTGACGAGTCCGGCCAGCGAAAAGTAGCCGACCACTGCCGCCACAACGGCCCCATAGGCGACAATGCCCCACGAGGGCTCCGGCACGGCGCCAGGGGCAGGTGTGGCGGAAATGCCCTTGACGAACTCCAGCATCGCGGCGCCGAGGATCAGCGGCACGGACATGAGAAACGAGAACTCCGCCGCCGCTTCAGGCGCCACCCGTCCGCCACGCGCCGAGGCCAGCGTCATGCCGCTGCGGGAAACGCCGGGCAGAATGGCAATCGCCTGCCCCACACCCATCAGCAACGCACGCAGATACGTCACCTTCTCCGTGCCCTTCGGCAGAAACCGCGTGCCCATCAGCACCGCACCCGTGAACATGAGCAGCGCCCCCACCATCTTGGTGTTCTCGAAGAAGCCCTCAATCGCGTGCTTGAAGCAGAAATAGACGACCACCGCCGGCAGGGCCGAAACCACCACCTTCGCCGCATAGGTCCACGCCTCGCACCGCCGCGACGCGTCGGTTGAGACCAGCCCCAGGAGCAGCCGCGCCACTGTGGCACGGTAGAACGCGAAGATGGCCCCCACCGTGCCGACATGGAGAAACACATCCAGCCGCATGCCCGGCGCGTTGACGCCCAGGACACTCTGGCCAATCACCAGATGGCCGCTGCTGGAGATCGGCAGAAACTCGGCTACGCCCTGCAGCACGGAAAGCAGGGTGACATCAAAGAACTCTTTCACGCGCGAAACCTTTCAAGAGCAAGTGTGTCGGCAAGATTCAGGGCACCGGAAACGGAATCGGGGGCGGCAAGGTTGGCCGCGGCGGCGCAGGAGGCCAGGCGCATGCCCTCCTCCGAGGACATCCCCTTCACAAACGAGTAGAGCATGCCCGCGCAGAAGGCATCGCCCGCGCCGACCGATCCCTTGATCCAGCCGGACGGCAGCTTCAGCGACGGCACCACCGCCGTCTGCCCTGCGGCATCACGGGCCACGCTCAGCTCGGGGCAATGCAGCACCACACGCTCCTTCACGCCCAGTTCGAAAAGCGCTTCGGCAATCGCCAACAGCAGCTCGGGCGTGGTGCGACCTGCGGCGTCACGGCACGGCAACCCCGTCGCGAGCGCACCCTCGATCTCGTTGACCACGAGATAATCGCAGTACTTCAGGGCGGGGCGGACGATGCGCGGAAAACGGTCCGACTGCTCGCTGACGATGTCCAGCGACGTCTTAATGCCGGCCGCCTGGACCTTGGCCAGCAGACGCGCCGCCTGCGTGCCGTATTCGGGATCCGGCGCATCCAGTCCGTCCAGCAGCAGCAGATAGCCCAGGTGGAAAAGATCGCAGTCAAGGCGCGAGACGTCCACGTCCTCCGGCACCAGGGCGGAGTCGGCGCCATGCATGTTGAAGAAGGTGCGCTCGCCCGTGCCGGCCACGGTCATCACGTCCGTAAAGGTCGTGGGACCCTCCGCGCGCATCACCCGCGAGACGTCCAGTCCATGCGTGCGCAGGAAATCGACCGCAAAGTCGCCCGCGTCATCGCGCCCCACCTTGCCGAGCGCGGCCACTTCCACGGAAGGGTCGAGTGTCTTGAGGTCCACGCCGGAATTGCACACGCTGCCCCCCACCGCGCGCGTGACCGCCGTAATCGGCACCAGCATGCCCTTCTCGGGCCAGGCGGCGATGGTCTTCACATTGTCGACGAGGATGTTCCCCGCCAGAATCACCTTGTTCATGAAAGTTCTCCGAGTTCGACGAAAAAGAGCGGCATGTACTCGGGTGCGAAGGCCGAGGCATGCGGCATGCGATGAAGATTGGGCACGTCCCCCGCCAAAGGCGAGGATGCGTCCAGCGGTTCGTCCTTGAACACGTCCAGATAGGCCGCCGCCAGCTTGCGGGCACGAAGCGCGCGGGCAAGCGCCGTCTCGTCCACCGAATTCCCGCGCCCCACATTGATGAGGACGGCACG
Source organism: Kiritimatiellia bacterium (assembly GCA_024405395.1). Lineage (GTDB taxonomy): Bacteria > Verrucomicrobiota > Kiritimatiellia > RFP12 > UBA1067 > RGIG6720. The sequence goes on from JAKSOW010000036.1 coordinate 1,969, forward strand.
TCGCGGCAGACAGCGCAGAACCGACGCATCCACCAGATCATCGGTTCCCGTATCGGAAGGCAACGCCATGATCAGCCAGTCGGCCGTGCGGCAGGCGGACTTCAGGTCCGCGAAATTGCGCCGCCGAATCCCCGTCACCTTCACGCCCAGCGCCTCCAGACGCCAGCCGATCTCGTGGCCGATCTTCCCGTACCCGAGGATGACGGCATGCGTGCCGGCCACCAGCGAGCAGAATGGCGACATCTCGGCGCGCGCCCACAAAACCCCACGGCGCTGAAACGCTTCGGCCGCATAGAGGCCCCGCGCGTGCGCAAAGACGAAGGCCAGCACCGTCTCGGCCATGATCTTGCCGTGGAAGGCCCCATTGACGCGTATCACGCCCGGCGGCAGCTCGGCGTCCGTCGGCAAGAGCTCACGCCCGGCACCCGGCGTCGCCAGCACCTTGAGCGCAGGCGCCAGGGCAAACCATTCCTTCTTGAACTCCCACACCACCGCGTGCGTAGCCTCCGGCAGGCTCTTGAGAAAGGCCCGTTCATTCCGCACCACCGTGAGGCTATCCCCCGTACGCATCACGCGCGCCTTGAAGACGGCCAGCGACTTCGCATCCAGCCGAAATGCGCCAACTGGCCAATTAAGCCATACGAGCCATCGCCTGGACGCGGCGGCCCGCGAGGAATCGTTTTCTGCAACCTTGGAAGATCTCTTCATATTGAACCATCAAATGCTTGCTGGGACAGAAGCAAATTTTACCAAAAATTATGGCCAAAAGAAATCGCTTTCTATGAATTTTGACGATTTCACCCATCTCGGGCTTGATTTTGCTCTATGGCCTATGATATAATGTCTGCTCTATCGCATTTAAGCGATTTCTTTAATCAAGAGAGGCAAACCGTGAACAACGAGAAAACCGAGACACCCTCCGCCTACGCCCAGGCGGGCGTCAATATTGACAACAAGATGTCCGCGCTTAAGGCGGTGAAAACGCTTGTTTCCGCCACAAAAACCGTAAATGTAGTTGGCGGGATCGGTTCGTTCGGTGGTCTTTGCCGCCTGCCCCAGGGCTCCAGCAAGGATACGCTCCTCGTTTCCTCGACGGATGGCGTGGGCACCAAGCTCAAAGTCGCCATGATGATGAAGAAGCACGACACGGTGGGTCAGGACATCGTGAACCACTGCGTGAACGACATCCTCGTGCAGGGCGCGAAGCCCCTCTTCTTCATGGACTATGTGGGCACGTCCAAGTTTGACGGTCCCATCTTCCAGCAGATCGTCGCGGGTCTCTGCAAGGCCTGCAAGGAAAACAACATGGCGCTTCTCGGCGGCGAGACGGCTGAGATGCCGGGGCTCTACCCCGTCAACGAGTACGATCTCGTGGGCACCATCGTCGGCACGGTCTCCAAGAAGCAGCTCATCACGGGCCAGTCGATTCGCGCAGGGGATGTGGTCATCGGCCTGCCGTCGAACGGCCTGCAGACGAACGGCTACTCCCTCGCGCGCAAGGTCTTCTTCGACCAGCTCCAGATGTCGCCCTTCGACAAGCTGCCCGGTACGGACCAGACCGTGGGTGACGCGCTCCTCGCCGTTCACAAGAGCTTCCTCAAGCCCGTGCAGCGTCTGATCGACAACAAGATCAAGATCAACGGCATGGCGCACATCACGGGCGGCGGCTTCCCCGACAACATTCCGCGCGTGCTGCCGAAGGCGACGATGTGCGAGATCGACCGCACTTCCTGGAACGTGCCCCACATCTTCAAGTTCATCGAGAAGGCCGGCAAGGTCAACCACGACGAGATGTATCGTGTGTTCAACATGGGCATCGGCTTCGTGCTGATCATGCCCAAGAGCCAGCTCGCCCGCATGAAGACGGTCTTCAAGAACATCCGCCAGCCGTGGCACCAGATCGGCGTCATCCGCGTGCGCAAGCCCGCCACGGCGCCTCAGGTCTACTTCTCCAAGTAAGTAGTTGAGCAACGTCTGACAAGACGAAAGAGGACGGCATCCGCCGTCCTCTTTTGCTTTCGCTTTCTCGTCCTCCCTGAGGCGACGCCAAGAACTAGACGGTTCTGCAGACGGCCTCAAACTTGGACAGCAGTTCATCAATGTCACGCTCCGTATGCGCGGACGAGATGAAATTGCATTCAAACTGAGAAGGCGCGAGATAGATCCCGCGGTCCAACAGACCATGGAATATCTTCGCGTAGAGCTTGGTGTCGCTGGTCTTGGCGCTGGTGAGATCCGTGACGGGCGACGTTGTGCAGAAGAGCGTGAACACGCCATTGAAGCTCTGGCACTGTACAGGCAACCCATTCTCGGCGGCCAACGTCGACAGCCCCACCGCCAAGGCGCTGCCCAGCTCCGCCATGCGCGAATAGGGCATGTCACGCTCCAGCACCTCCAGCGTCTTGAGTCCGGCCGCCACCGCCAGCGGATTGCCGCTGAGCGTGCCCGCCTGGTAGATGGGCCCATCCGGCGCCAGCTGATCCATCCACTTGCGCTTGCCGCCCACCGCCGCCAGGGGCAAACCACCGCCAATCACCTTGCCCAGCGTGAGCAGATCAGGCGACACATCACCATACAGGGCCGAATAGGACGAGAAGCCAAAGCGAAAGCCGTTGATCACCTCGTCACAAATGAGGAGCGCGCCATATTTGGACGTGATCGCACGCAGTCCCTTGAGGAAGCCCTCCTGCGGCGGCACCAGCCCCATGTTGCCGGCCACGGGCTCGACAATCACGGCGGCGATCTTCTGGCCGTGTTCGGCAAAGAGCTGCTTCACGGCCGCCAGATCATTGTAGGGCGCCACCAGCGTATCCGCCACCGCGCCCTTTGTGACGCCATCAGAGGAGGATGCGCCCATCGTCAGCACGCCGCTGCCGCTCTTGACGAGCATGGCGTCGGAGTGGCCATGATAGCAACCATCGAACTTGAGGATCCAGTCGCGTCCCGTGACGCCGCGCGCAAGGCGCACCGCCGTCATCACGGCCTCCGTGCCGCTTGAGACCGCACGCACACGATCCAGCCCCGGCACCAGCGAGCACAGCCGTTCCGCGAAGACGACTTCGTCCGGCGTCGCAATGCCAAAGGTCGTGCCCTTCGCGGCACGCGTGCGGATGGCCGCCGTAACTTCGGGATGGGCGTGGCCCAAAATCATCGCCCCCCAGCTGCAGCAGTAGTCGGTGAGCACGCGCCCATCGGCCGTCCAGATCTTCTGCTTCTTGCCCTTCTCCACGAAGACCGGCGTGCCGCCCACCCCATTGAAGGCCCGCACCGGCGAATTGACGCCGCCCGGAATCACCTTTCGCGCGCGCGAAAACAGTTTCTTGTGCTCCATCCTGTACCTGCCTTTCAAATCTCAATTGGCATCCGTGCACACCACGAACACCACGCCATTCGGCGCCAGTTCATATTCCTTGTCGCCGACCTTGGCGCGGATCGCCTCTTCGTTGTCGTAATTGAAGAGCGCCAGCACCTCGGCGCCGTCCGCACGCTTGGTCGCGGCATAGACGAACTGCTCACTCGCGGACGTTGCCGTGACGGACCCCTTCACCTTGCCCCACGGCAGATCCTCCCACTTGGCGATCTCATCCTGGGCGTGCATCATCTCCAGCAGAATCTCGCCGTCATAGCAGTTGCCCGCATAGAACGCATAGCCCGGGCAGCCGTTCACAAACGCCGCCATGGCGAACTGGCGAATCTGCCGAGCCGACAGCACCTCGCCCGGCCGCAGATACGAGCCATAGCCGCACAATGCCGGCATCGGGAAATAGGGTTTCTTCAGGTGCGCCATGTCGTTGCGCAGCGCCAGAAACGACGCCTTGCCGATGGTGTGGTAGTAGCTGCACAGATGCCCGTCCAGCCATTCCTCGTTCACCAGCGTGTCCTTGCCGCACGCCCGACGCCGCGCCTTCATGCCCTCTTCGTCGCCATACGGCATGATGTAGTCGTAGTCGATGCACTGGAGCGTGGGATTATATTCCCGGATGAAGGACGTCAACATCGCCACCGACTTGGCATTGTGCCCACAGCGGAAGAGCGCCCACTTGTCCCGGAGCGTCTCCGACTGCGTCTCCTCCGCCGTCGGCACATGGTCCAAGGCCGCGAAAGCGGCGAACGCCTTGTGGCATTCCTCGCAGTGGCACCAGGTGGACGAGTGCCAAGGCTCCATGTCGAAGGTCACCCAGTCCCCATTCTTCACCTGACTGTCAGCCAGCACCTTGCGGACATGCTCGCGCAGATGGGCCTTGAACTTCGCGTCGGTCGTGAAGTACTCGGGGCACATCTTCCCCTTGGCGAAGCCGGCATAGTTGGGATCGGACGGCACGGCCATGCGCACCGCCAGCTCCTTCGCCTTCTCCTTGGTCACGCCGCTCGGCGTCAAGCGCCACAAATCGCCAAAACGCCCCGAGAAGATGTACTTCACCGGACGACTCTCGTAAAGGGACGCCAGTTCTTCTTTCCGCGTGAAGGCGGCGCCCCCCTGAACCGTGCGCCGATATGAGGTCACGCCTGCCGCCTCATAGGCCTTCGCCGCCGCATGCGCAGCCGCATCCGAGGTGAAATGCCGATCCACGTTGTTCCAGCTGAACACCGGGAAGTTCTTCGCACGGCGCAGATTGGTCGGCAATGGACGGAACGCCAGGTCCAGCTGCTTCTCCTCGCCGCGTTTGTCCCCGATCTTCAGACGATAGTAGAGCTTGAACGATTTCTCCAGCTTTTCCTGGCCGGCCTTCGGCCCCAGCACAAGCGAAACGCCCATGCCCTCGTCAACCTTGAAGCTGGCGACGTCAAATTTCTTGAAGAGTTCCGTACGTCCGTAGACATAGCGCACATACGCGATGCCATTCGTGGTGAAGTCCAGGCTCTTCAGGGGCTTCAGCGCCTCGTAGCAACGTCCCGCCGGACAGAAGGCGTCTTTGATCTCCAACTCGGCCGGTACGTCCACAACCAGCCGCAACTGGTGACGGCCCTTCTTTTCGCCTTTCAGGAAGAAGGTCAACGGCAACGGCGCGTCCGAAAAACTCGTCATCCGCACGCTCCCGCCGTTCCAGTCTCTGTTCCACTCGGCCGGCAGCGCCTTGACGTCAAACGGGATGTCGCCCTTGTCGACCCCTTGGCGCGATTCCGCCTGAACCTTCGCGAACATCACCGGCTCCTTGTGGAGCGAAAGGAGATGCACGAAATACCGCTTTGCGGATTTCGGCGCGGAGAAGTCCCACGAAATCTTGCGCCATTCCTTGGCCACCACCGGCCGTTTCGCCTGCACCACGCCCAACGACTTTCCCTGTGCGTCGAAGAACTCCATCGCCGCACCCGCGTAGCCATAGTCGCCCGCGCTTTTCACCTGCGCGGTGATGGTCCAGTCGACGTAGCCCTCAAGCTCCGTCTTCACTTCCTTTTCGGCGCCGAACTTCATGGCCCCCGATTCCCAGGCGAAACTCAGCGCGCCAATCTTGTCCTTGTAGGCGTTCGGCACCCACTTCACAGAGCCAACGGCCTCAAGTCCGTAGTAGAACTTCGGGGCCCAACCGTCCTTGAGTCCCGTCGACTCTGCTCCGCATGTCACCGCCAGCAAAGCCAAGCACAGAGCCAGCACACGAGTGGAAATCGAAATCTTGGTCATAGTGTCATTTCTCCAATATTGACTTGATCTTGTCGGCATACACGTTCCCCATCTGCATAAAGCCAAAGTCGTTGGGATGGCAGTGATCATGCGTGCATTCGTCGGTTTTCGGCAACTGCTCAACGCCAGAGAGGTAATGCAAGTCCGCCCACAGTGCGGGATCCTCGGCCTTCAGCTTCGCATAGATTTCGCTGGACGCACGTTCCGTGTCCATCGGAGACTCCTTCTCCGTACAACCCCCACACAGCAGTACGGGCGTGTTCGGTCGCAAGGTCTTCAGGCGTCGCAGGAACGGTTCATAACGCTCGCGAACCCAGGCAACACGCATATTGTGTTCGCAGTCGAGGATGTAGAGCGCCGCGTCAACATCAGCCACAAGGTCGGCCATCGGCAGCTCCATCTTGCCGGCGCCGGAGAAACCCAGATTGACGACCTCCACATCCGCATGGCGTCCCATTATGGAGGTAAAGATGAGGCCTGGTCGCGACGCACTGCCGCCATTCACGATGGAAGTGCCGTAGATGACCACCGGCTTCGCCGCCACCCGATGCGCCAGCCCCTTGTCGAAGGAATGACCCTTCTTCACGCCCACGGCGAAGTCCAGCAACTGCGCGCGCACGGGCAGATACACGAGACATTCGTCGCCGGCCTTCCACGCCGTCCGCAACTCGCCGTCCCCGGTCTTGGGATCCGGGGCTTCGCAGGTGACGTGCCGCCACTTGCCGTCTCCCGTGCGCGCGTAGACATCCACGCCGCCATGACAGATTGGCGTCATGTACTTGATGGGCATGGCGGACTTCACACGCCAGCGCACCACCACTTCGTCCGAGTCGGTGACGAAACGGGCGTTGAAGCCAATGGTCGTGGGCGAAAGGGCCCAGGCCTTATCCGTCATATTGGTGTGCAAGCGCTCCGGCACCCGCGTATAGGGCTTTGCATCGGCGAATCCGCGGCCTTCAAGCGTCAACGCCGTCCCCACGCGCCAGTCGTAGTCGGCAGTCACGGCCTTCGGCGGCGGCGGCGCGGCTGACGCCGTCACAGCCACCAAGGCTACCAGTAGAAGCGTCGTCTTGGCTAACATTGGCCGATTCCCGTGGTCAGCGATCCAGCGCATCCAGGATGGCATGGCAGCTCAGCAGCTTCTCGCGGACGTCCTGCGGAATGTAGAAATAGTGGTTCGAGCACTCGTAGCCAATGCGCGAATCCGCCTGCACGAGCGGCAGCAGTGCCTTCGCCGTGGCGATCTCGCGGCGGCAGATGGTCCGCATCTCCTCGGTGGCGGCGGTACGTTCGGCCTCCGTCTTCGCCGCCTCACGACGCTCCCGCGCCATCACGAAACGGCACTGGTCGACGGTGGACACGAAATGCAGATAGGCCGCCCGGAACATGCCGGCCTCGCGCTTGGCCACAGCCAGGCCTTCGGACGAGCACTTCTTCAGCATCTCGTCAAACGCCGCACTGCCCTTGCCAAAGCCCTCCGCCACCTGCGCCATCAGGTCACGGTAGACCTCACGCGGATAGATGGCGCGCCAGCTGTCGAGGGCATCGTAGGGGATGCCCACCATCGTGGCGCGATAACCCGTCTTCGTCAAATAGAGCGGATTGGCCGGTCCCATCTCGTGCGGGCCGCTATAGAGATTGCCCACACTGTAGGGGTAGTTGCGGAATCCGTCCGAGAACGCCGTCCAGGCCTTCCGCGCCAGCGGCACCGCGGCTGCGCCGTAGAGGCGCGTGGCCAAGGCGTCCAGGAACTCGTCCGGACTCTTTGCGCCACGGCGGATGTCGCGATAGGCCGTGAGATTCGGCGAAGGCGAGCAGCCCAGCGACCAGGACAGCATCACGCCGTCCACATCTGCCTGCGTGAGATTGAAGGCGTGCTGCGCCACCAGGTCCATAGTCGGCAGATACGGAATGGCAGTAAACTCCCAGGTGGCGCCCGGCTGCACCTTGGCTACGGTCTTGAGTCCGTGCTGATGCGCAATATGCCAGAAATTCGTCGCACGGGCACCAGGCCCCACCACGGAGATGGAGTATTCGCCTATCTGGTGCGTCACGCCGCCCCGTGTGATGGTGGACTTGCGTTCGCTCACCGCCATCAGGCGGCTGTTGCGCTTGTCCAAGAGGCGAATGATCTCCGGCTCAATCTCGTCCGGCCAGGCCCAATCCCAGATTACGGCCTCGGCATTCGGATTGCCGCGGCGCATGCCCTCAATGAGGGTGTTGTTGACCTCGGCGATGATCTCCGCGCGCGAGCGCTGCGCACAGCGCGGACACTTCTTGTGGTCGCCGCGCGACGGACAGTTGGTGAGATTCTCGGACGCCGTGATGGTGAAGATGCCGCCCAGACCCGGCACATTCGTGAAGACCTGCTCCAGCGCGTCGCGCATCCAGCGCCGCACTTCAGGGCAGCTCGTGCACATGGCGTACACGGTGCCATCCTTCTGCGGCACGCCGCGGAACGCCATGCGACCGTCCTTCTCGAAGAACTCCGGCACCTGCGCGCGCGGCTCGTTCATGTAGAGATAGACCTTGATGCCATACTTGCCGGCACGCGCAACCAGCTTCTTCAGGTTCGCGATGCGACGCTCACTGCCCTCGCCGAATTCGGGATACTTCGGGTCTTTGGCGAGCGTGCGCAGAACCGTATGCAGCCACACGGCATTGACGCCCTGCGCCGCCAGACGCTGCAGCAGCCCCTCCGGGTAGGAGCCGACCTCCGGATCGCCCAGCGGATCACAGTAGTCTGCGAAATAGGAGAAGATGAGGCGCAGGTCAAAGCAGGAATCCGTGGTGGCCTTCGGCATGCCCAGCTTCGGGTCCGGCTCGGCGAGCACCTTCACGAACGCAAAACGCGGCTCTTCTTCGGCGGCGGCATCCACCCCTTCTTCCTTCAGATAGGCGGCAAGCTTACGACGCGCAGCCGAGCTCTCGGCCGTGGGCGCCACATATTCGAGCGTCGGGCACTTGGGCTTCAGGCTGCCGAGCTTGTGGAAGAGGAAGTCGTCCTCGATGAGCGAGAACCGCAGCTCTTCGCTTGTCATGTCCAGCAGCTGCTCCAGCTGGCCATAGGGCAGCAAATGCCAGTTGCGACGCACGACCGTGATGTAGCCGCGGCGGCGCCACTCCGGCAGAATGGTGGGATTGGGCGGCAGGTCCATCTCCTCGGCGATAGCCGTGATCTGCTCGGGCGTGGCCTTCACAACTGCGGCCAGACGGGCCTTGGGCACCACAAACCAGTTGCGCCACACATAGGCGCTAAGCGTATCGGGAAATGGCGCAGGTGAGATCGGCGTCAATTTCTCCGGCTGACCCGGCATGAGGATCGCCGCGCATGCGGACGCAACGAGAGAAACGGAAACGAGGGCAAACAGGATTTTCTTCATAGGGAATATTATACCCCGTCCCCACGTCACGGCGCAAGCATAAAAAAAAGACCGATGCTTTACGCATCGGCTTCCAAATTGGTAGCGGGGGCTGGATTTGAACCAACGACCTTCAGGTTATGAGCCTGACGAGCTACCAGGCTGCTCCACCCCGCAATCTCGTATCTTCCTGAACTGGCGGGGCTGACGGGAGTTGAACCCATAACCCTCAGATTCGTAGTCTGATGCTCTATCCAATTGAGCTACAGCCCCAATCAGGAAAACGCCGCATAGTATAACACACTACCCGCGACCGCGCAAGGGGTAAAATGATAAAAACTCGCATGCGGTGGACAAACAATCAGTATGGCCAATCCGCAAGGGCCCGAATCCATTCTACAGACGCGTCAAAAGGTCCTGACGGTAAAGCGCCCGCACCGCATCGCAATCCTGCGTATGCCCTGCGCGGAACGAGACCACGGTGCCCGCAAACCGATCAGGGCCAAAGAGCGACAACGCCGCCAAGAGGTCCAATGTCGCCCGATGCCACACCGGCTCCAGGAACTTCGACGTCCCCTCAAGCGGGAAACGCGGCTCTCCGTACCAGCGCTTGCGGCCATGAATGAGGATATTGTCGTTGTTGTAGCCCAGATTGCGCGTATCGGCGAAAAGCCAGCCAAACGCCTTGGCCAACTGATACTGCCGATGCGTTGCGTTGGTGCGGGCATAGGAGGCGTAGCGGAAAGTCTCCGGCGTCACGTCAAAGACAACGCGCTGCTGTCCGATGATCGTCTTCCACTCAATGGCCACATCGAGGCGCAACGTCTTGCGCCCGTTCTCGGCCGGAAGGAAAAGAAGGAAATCCCCTCGGTTGCCACCAAAGGCAACAGGCTCCTTCACCGTCACATAGGTGGCCGGCTGCTCGGTCTCGATGATCTTCGCCTGCTCCATCGCCTTCACAAGCGGCAGAGAGGAATCGTCGAAAAGAGGCGGATCGCCCGAATTGGTGGACAGCACGATGTCGTCTACCCCAAGCCCCATCTTCAGCGCGATGATGTGCTCAACCATGCGCAGATAGTTGTGCGGCGAGCCCGAGCGCAACACGAGGTTGCGCGCGCTCGTCCAGAGATTGGCGATGTCCACGGCCGTGTCCAGCTGTTCGGGCTGGTCCGTCCGCCGAATCCACCACCCCGGACGCGCCGAAGGTCCAAAGGTGACCGTGCGCTTTTCGGAACCGCGGAACGTGCCTACGCCCTCAACCGAAACCTCGCCGGCCAGGGTTCGCCGCTTGGACGGGAACACCTCGACGGAGTCCGTCAGGCGCGTCTCGTCAATGGGCTGGTCGTAGAAACGCTTCAATGCCGCCGCCAGGCGGCCGGCGTCACCGGCGACCAGGCGACACACGGGATAGACGAAAGAGGACGCCATTGGCTTATTTCTTCTTGGCGGGCTTGGCCTTGATGTCAGGCTGAGGATCTTCCATCGCCTTCTTGAGCGCCGGCGAAACGACCGGCTTGACACCAGCTTGGTCAAGCTTTGCGGTCACGTCCATCGCCCACGCGCCGAATCCAAGCTCCGGATTGTACTTGGGCAGATGCACCAGTTTCTTGGACGCGTCCGACGACATCATGAATGCGCTCGGATAGAAGCGCAGGTTGTCCGGCTTCTCGTCCTTCGCGGCTTCGTCCATCACGTTGGCCTCAATGAACTCGCGCACCTTCTTGAAGGCCGCCATGTCCACGCCGCCGCCCTTGGCGGCCTTCTTGCCCTTGAGCACCAGCAACGTGCAGTTCTGCGCGGCGAAGGCCTTGAAGAGCTTGTTGCTCAGCAGGTACTTCTTCAGCAACGCGCTCTTCTCGTCGCCGTCGAGGATCACGAGCGTGAGGATCGGCACCTCGTTCTTCATGGCCTCGACCTTGGCCTTCTCCACGTCCGTATAGCCCTGTGCCTTGAGTTGCACCTTCTTGGGCTTCGCCGCATCGGCATCCTGGGCCATGCCCATCATGGGCGCCAACATCAGCGCCGCCAGGGCGGCAATAATCAGTTTCTTCATTTTGTCATTCCTTTCCCGCAAGACGGCGCGCCAAGACCGGAAGCCCGGGATCACGCGCACCCGCCGTGACCATCGCGCCTACGGCCGGCGCAAGCCCGCGGAGCACCAGCTCCGCCTCGTTTAAATCCTTCACCAGACGCGCGCGTGGTATCCGCGCCGCCAGCTGATCCGAATTCACGGATCGGTCCGCCGTGCCGCCCGCATCATAGACGGGCAGCAGTAGAAGCGCATCCTGTTCCCGCAGCACGGAGCAGAACATCGCCGCCAGCGGCTCCATCATCTTCCGAATCGGCGCATAGCCATGCGGACGCCAAAGAACGGCCACGCCCTTCGGATAGGCCTCGGCCAACGTCCTGAACATCGCCGCCAGCTTCTCGGGGTTGTGCGCATAGTCGTCGTAGACCACCGCTTCACCGCAGACACCCACCTTCTGCAGGCGCCGCTCCACGCCGGGGAATGTCGCCAGCGCCGCGGCGAGCGCCTCCACCTCTGCGCCCAGTGCCCGCGCCATCATCAACGCCAGGAAGGCATTGGCGCGATTGTGCGCGCCCGGCAGCGGACAGGCTGCGGCAAGTTCCCAAAGAGCCTTCTCGCCCTCGGGATTCTGCAGCAGCGCACGGCCGTCGATGACGGGCCCCAGCACGTTTCGGATGAAGGCGTCGAAGACTTCGTTCATCTCCTCTTCGGAGTAGTGGTCCGCCGAAGCGTTCGTGACGATCGCCGCATACGGCTTGAAGGCAGTAAGCGACTTGTCGCTCTCATCCACCTCCGCGACCGCCCATTCGCCCGCGCCACGCCGCACCGAGCCCACGCGCGCGCCATCGGCATCCCAGCCGACGATCTGCGCCCCGTTGACGACCACGGGATCAAATCCGCAGCTCGCCAGCAGATGTCCCAGAAGCGCCGTCACCGTGGATTTGCCGCAGGTTCCGGCCACAGCCACCAGCTTGCGGTCCGCCAGGACCGCCGCCAACTCCGCCGCCCGATGCACCACCGGCACGCCGCACATACGGGCACGAACCAGACAGGGGTTTGTTTCCTCAATGGCCGTGGAGACGACAACGCGGTTCGTCTCTGCCGTGATGCCTTCGCCATTTTCGGGGCAGATAGCCACACCCTGGTGCCGAAGCGCGTCCAGGACCGGCGTCGTCGTGCCGTTGTCAACCAATCGGTCGGCGCCGGAGACGATATGCCCCTGGTCGATCAGCACCTGGGCGAGAGCGCTCATGCCCACGCCGCCCAGTCCCAGAATGTGGACTTTCTGCGGCATCCAGCTTACTTCTTGCCCTTGAAGAGATTGCCGAATGCCTCGGAAGCCTTCTTTGCGCTGTCGCCGAGCGCCTCCGTGGCCTTCTTCGCGCTGTCGCCAACGTTCTCAATGGCCTTCTTGGCGCTGTCGCCCGACGAAGAGCCGGCCTCGCCAAGGCCCTTCAGCAGATTCGAGGCACCGTTGCCAAGCGACTGCAGGCCGCTTCCCATCATCGCACCCGCCGAGCCGAACTTGTCCTTGATCGAATTCCACACCGAGTCCTTGACCTCTTCAGCCGAAGCGCCTTCCTCGCTGGAGCCAATGTTCGTGAGCGTCGGCACCGGAATCGGAAGCGTGGGCAGCATCAGCAGCTTGACCTTCGTGCCGTTGATGCAGATACGGTCGATCTGGAACTTCTTCTTGCTGCCGGACTCCTCCTTCTCCTCAACCTTCTCCTCCTTGTCGCTCTGGAGATTGGCGAGGATGCGCGCGAAGTTGTTGGAGCCCGCCGCGTCATTGACATAGCTCACAAAGGGCTTCTCGATTGTGACATCGTAGACGTGGATCTTGTTGGAGAGCAGCGAGCAGAACGACAGCGCCACCGACACCGACTCCACGCTCACGGCCGTCGGCTCATCAAACCCCTTCGGGTTCGACAGGTTGACGCCGCCAATGAAGATCCTGCCGGAATAGGGATTGAGCGCGAACTTCTCGAGCTTGAAGTCCGTGCCGAGGATCTTCGGCGCCACGCCATTTGCGACACCCGTCACCACCGGGCCAATCCACAACGGCAACGCCAGCACGAGCACCACGACCGTCGCCAGCAGGCCACCCACGACATAACCGGCGATCTTGACTTTCTTGTTCATTTCCATTCCTTGTTTGTTTTTGATGTTGGATTAAAGCTCTCGCACCGACTCCACGGTGATCTTGGTGCGTCGTCCGGAACCCAGCGTCTCCGTCTCCAGCACATTGGCCATCCAGCGATTGCCGAACTTCTTCACCCGTGTGCCCCACAGGCGACGCACGGGCTTGCCGGACGCATCCATCTGCTCGGCCTGCATGAGGTAACCGTTCTTCTTTTCGGTCCAGAGGCGCATGGCGCCCAGCCCCGATGCCGTATCTGGCGGATCCACCAGAATGACCATGCACTTCTGGCCATGGATCGACTCCCCTTCGCGCTCCGCCTCGAAACGCGGATTGGGCCACCAGAGGTAGTCCAGCGCAAGATCCAGCCAAGAGACGTCCGTGTCCATAACCTGCCCCTCCGGGACCTTGCCGGGACGCGTCAGCGTCACCTGCTTCAGGACATTCGTCTCGCCGCGCGTACGGATCTCCACCGTCGCCTTGGCGGGTTTCGCCGAACGATCCAGCACCAGCGTGTAGTCGTATTCGCTCTTCACGATGCCTTTGCGGTTACGCAGCACAATCGCGCCCGTGAGCTCCACAGGCCGCGTAGGCAACATGGCCCGGCATCCGGCGAGAATCTCGGCGGCCGTGGGCTCCGCCCCCATCGCCGTCAGCGCACACCAGACGCAGATCAGACTGTACTTGAGAATCTTCATGCTGCGCCTCCCTACTCGCTCAGTCGAGCCTCCAGGTCTTTGTTCGCGGGACCGCCCAGCTCACGCCCCTGCTCGTACTGCTCGCGGGCGACCTTGCGCCCCTCGCCCAGCTGCAGCGCCACATAGGCCAGATTGTAATGCGGCATATAGGACTCAGGATGCGCCTTGGCCGCCTGCTCCAGCGTCTTGCGCGCCGCATAGAGCCGCCCACCCGAAGCCTGCGCCGCGGCACGGATAAGCAGCAGATTGAGGTCCGTCGGCTGCTCCTTCGCCAGCTCGTCAAGGACTTTCTCGGCAGCCGCCGCGTCACCGGCGCTCAGAAGTTCCGCGGCAAGCCTGATCTTCTCGCGCCACATCTCCGGCGGCAGATGGCCTTCGGCCGCAGCAGACGCGGCCGGTTTCGGCTTCTTATCGGACAACTCCGGATCCTTGATGCCGTGCTTCTTGTTCCACTTGCGCTGCAGCTCGGTCGTGTCAGTCACCGCAACAGCCCGCACATTGGCGTTGATCTGTTCAAAGCGAATGGCGTCCACCGCCGCCCGACAGGTGGCGATCTTGTTCCTGAGCGGCGCGAATTCCGGCTTCTCGGCCCGGTCCGGATTCTCCACCTGCACGCGGTAGAGCTCGTCCAGAGCCTGGCGGTAGAAGTCCAGGGCCTTGTCGGCTTCGCCCTTGGCCGTCTCGTCCTCAGCCAGTTCGATGAAGTCGTTAGCCTTCTCCAGGAGGCGATGCAGGCGCGGCGGCCGATTGGTGTTGTCCTCGTCATAGCCGAAAGGCCAGTACCAGGCCGCCTGCGAACAGGCCGCCAGACACAGAACGAGGAGCAGAAGCGCCTTTTTCATGCCGCCCGCCATCAGATCCGCCCTTACGCCGCCTTCTTCGGATTGAAGAAGGCCGCCATCAGCGCCGTCAACACCACCGCCGCGATGAGCGCGTAGAGGAACGGCACAGACCAGTCATGCGCCACCTGGGCGCCCGTGCCCGCTGCGGCATTCACGGCGGCGGCCACCTTGCCGCCCGTGGTCACATTGGCGGCGAGAATCTTTTCGAACGCAAAATTGGAGGCGAACACGCCGATGCCGCAGGTGAGCAGATTCACCAGCCCCTGCGCCTGGTTGCGGAGCTCGGCCGGCGCAGCGTCGTTCACGTACATCTGGGCGCCCACCACGAGCAGACCGAAGATGAGGCCGTGGATGAGGATGCCGCCAAAGTCCAGCGGCGCACAGCCAAAGGCCGCCGAACCGTAGAAGCACGCATAGCGGAACACCAACGCGCCCAGACCGATCACCATCGCCCACTTGTAGCCGAACTTCTTAAGGATCAGCGGAATGAGCAGCATGAAGCAGATCTCGCCCACCTGACCAAGGTTCATCGTCACGGTGAGATACTGGAACCCGCTTTCCTTGAGATACATGCCGTTGTAGGCGTTGTACCACTGGAACGGCACCATCGCCAGGAAGATCAGCACGCCGAAGACGAGGAAACGCACGTCCTTGAACAGCACGAACGCCTTAAGCCCCAGGGCATCCGCCACGCTCATGGGCGTGCCCTTGGCGGTCGGCTCCGTGGCCGGCAGCGTGAACGCCAGCACGCCGCCCGCCACCGCCGCAATCGCGCCGGAGACGAAGATCCAGGCCGTGGAGTCGAACTTCTCGATGCCGAAGCACTTGGTGCCCACAATCGAGAACACCGCCGATGCCACCCAGCCCAGGGACCCGAACACGCGGATCTGCGGGAAGGCCTCCGTGGTGGAGTTCTTCATCGCGATCGTGGCGGTAAGGCCCCACGTCGGCATGTAGAAGCAGGTGCCCACCAGAAGCAGCACGAAGACAAGCGCGGGGTTGGTCGTGAAGAAGCACGCCGCCAGAAACGCCGCATTGGCGAAGTTGCAGATGGCGAGAACCTTCTCCGCATTGAGGAAACGATCGGCGAACATGCCCACCAGCGGCGAGGCGAAGGTGCCCAGGCCCATCATCATGCCGCACCACATCGCCCACTTCTCGCCGCCCGGCAGCGACTGCACATAGGGATACAGCGGGATGAGCCACACCGGCAGCATCATGAACTGCAGGAACATCATCGCGGACAATTTGATTCGCATAGCTATTGGCATGACATCACTCCTTGGGAATGGATTTCCCTACATAAGTTGGTTTTGGATATTGTAGCATAATCACCGGCATAAGACAATCCCAACCCGAAAATCCGACAGGTCAGGGTAAGCGAACAGGGACACGGCGAACGGCCGTGCCCCTGTCGGGATTCCCTCCGGACTCGAAGATCCGCAATCACTTGTCCATGTGGACCGTGAGCTGCGGGAACGGAATCTCGATGCCGGCCTTCTCGAAGGCCTCGGTAACCGCCACCTGTGCCGCCGAATAGACGGTCCAGTAATCCGCGCAGGTCGACCACGGGCGGACGTTGATGGCGACTTCCGAATCGTCCAGGCTCGCCACGGCCACGGCCGGAGCCGGATCCTGCAGCACCTCAGGGATCGTCTTGAGGGCGTCAAGCGCAATCTCCACGGCCTTCTTGAGGTCCGTACCGTAGGCCACGCCCACCTGAAGGTCCACACGACGCTTGCCGAGCGCGCTGAAGTTCGTCACCGGGCCGCCCCAGACGGAGCTGTTGGGCACGACGATCTTCTTGTTGTCCGGCGTCGTCAGCACAGTGGCCATCATGTTGAGCTCCATCACCGCGCCCTCCACGCCGGCGACAATCACATAGTCACCCACGCGGAAAGGCTGGTTAAGCGCGATCATGATGCCGCTGGCGAAGTTGGACAGCGTATCCTTGAACGCAAAGCCCAGCACGAAGCCCGTGACGCCCAGCCCCGCGACCAGCGGGCCAACATCCACACCGATCTTGCCCAGGGCGATCACGGCGAGGAAGATCCAGCCCGTCTTGGAG
Source organism: Kiritimatiellia bacterium (assembly GCA_024405395.1). Taxonomy (GTDB): domain Bacteria; phylum Verrucomicrobiota; class Kiritimatiellia; order RFP12; family UBA1067; genus RGIG6720. The sequence goes on from JAKSOW010000036.1 coordinate 18,728, forward strand.
ACGACACTGCAGAGGAAGGCCTCCAGCAGCTCGTTCACGCGGCGGGACTTCCGCAGGGCCTTGCGCACCAGCGCCGTGATCAGCTTCACGAAGAAGCCGCCCACGAACAGGATCAGCAGCGCAGCCACCACATGGGCGAGGAATTCCACGCCCTTGTCCATCAGCCACGCCCAGATCTGCTCCGCGAACTCCTGCCCGCGGGAGAATTCCTGGCTCAGCACGCTGCAAGCCTGGTTTCCAACAGACGCCGCCGCATCAACTGCGGCACCAACAACTTCATTGGTCATTTTATTCTAGTCTCCTGAATCGTATTTGGTGATCTTAGAGCGGATAGTCCAGCGCCTCGGGGATCATCAGCGTGGTGAGGGCCTTGGCGGCACGGTCCTTAGCAAGGCGCGTGCCGGCCAGCGCCTCGTCCAGCTGCGCGCGAAGCGCCTGGAAGGCGGCCTTGTCCGCATCGGTGGCGGCCGTGAAGCCGTAGACGATGCCCGAGCAGAGCTTGCCCGCCTCGCCCGCGACATCCGCCGTGACGGTGCCGAGCAGGTCGTTGAAGGTGTTGAGGTAACCCTCGAGCTCGGGGCCGACCACCGGATGCTCCGCGCCGTTGAGCGCAAGGAACTTGACGTCGGCATGGAAGCTCTTCGCCGCCATGAGGCCCGCGAGCGCGTCCGCCAGCGGGAACACCACGCCGTGGCGCTGGGAGGAGCCCAGCTTGCGGCCGTCGGCATCCTTCGCCGTCGTGGTGAAGGCACGCGTCCAGGCCCACAGGCGGAGCGCCGCGGCGAGCGCCTTGGAGCCGTTCTCGGCGGCCTTCGAGCAGGAGTCCAGCTCCTTGGCCCACGCCTCGACCTGCGCGAGGAAGACAGGGTTCGACATCGTCTCGGAGATCTGACGGCGCTGCACGACTTCCGGACCCTCGTAGGTCGCGGCGAGCTGCGTGTCCGTCCACTTGTAGAAGAGGAAGCCGGGGCAGTCTTCGGTGATGCCGTAGCCGCCCATGAGCGAAACGGCCTGGCGCAGCACGTCGGCGCCATGGCCCGTGTTCCACAGCTTGCAGCTCGGGCAGAGGATGTTGCAGAGCGCCTGCAGATAGACGTAGCGCACGGTCACGTCTTCGTCGGCCAGCGGATCGCCGCCCGCCGCCAGAATCTCGGCGGCCTTGGCCATCGGCGCCTTCATGTTCTTGAGCATCTCGCGGCCCTTGCCGAGCTTGGCCTTCGCCTCGTCCTGGATCATCTCCAGCGCATCGAAGCGGCGGGAGATGTCGAAGCCGAGCGAAGAGGCCGCCTCGGCGGTGGCCCACACGTCGGCCAGACGCTCGGTCGCGTCCTCCTTCATCTGGATGCCGAGCTGGAAGCGCGGCGAGCTCTCCTCCACGCCCACGGCGCCGCGGAAGCGCGTGCGCTGATAGCGGATCACCGGCTCGACGGCGCTCATCAGCGCCGCGGCGCCCATCACGCCCACGCCCACACGCGTCTTGGAGAACACCTGCGCAATGATCTCGCTGTGCGCGAAGTTCGGGACGATCTGACCGTCCTTGATCGTGTAGCCGCCCACGATGCGGGAGGCGGGGATCGTCACGTCAATGACGGGGTCGCCCGTGTTCGAAAGCTGGTGGACGAGCTTCTTCGTCTGCGCGCCACGGTCGAACTTGCCGGGGTCGGTGGCCTCGACGATCACCATGCAGGTGCCCTTGATGCGGTCATCGCCCGAATTGACGGCCACCGTGACGTAGTCGGCGATGGCGATGTTGGTGATGAAGCGGCCGCGCTTCTCGATGCGCAGCATGGGCTCCTCGCCTTCCTTCCAGTCCGCCACCGACACGCGGCCGCACAGCACGCCCGTGTCCACGCCCACGTAGGGAAGCGGCTCGGTGAGCGCGAAGGAACCGCGCCACGTCTTGCCGCTGGGGTTGCCCGGCGCGCAGAGGCTCATGTACTTCGCCTTCTGCTCCTCGGTGCCGAGCTCCGCGATCGGGCCCATCGCCAGGTCGTTCACGAACGAGCTCGTGGCCGCGCCCTGGTCCACCCAGGCGATTTCATACGACAGAAGCGACATCGGCAGGTTCTTCGGGCCGTCGAAGATGCCGCCGTATTCCATCTTCATCGCGCCGGCGGAAATGCCGCACTCGTCGAACTTCGTGAACATCTCGTTCTTGGCGTCAGTCCAGTCATGCGTGAAGCGCTGCCCATCGGCGACTAGCTTGGCGATGAGGCCTCGAGCCACCTGGCGGGCGCCGGCGATGGCCATCTGCACATCGTAGCGTTCAGCGAAACGCCACATGATCTGGCGCACTTCATCGCCGGGGAGCATCTTCATCGTGGAACGGTTTTCGGTATCCATATTTCTCCTTGTTTTACTTGATATCGCTGATCTGTCCACCCAGGGCGGACACAAATTCGTTGAGCTTGGGATCGTCCAGCATTTCCCGGCGACGCTCCTGCGAAAGCGGCGGCGCCTCAGGGGACTTGGGGGCGGCGGGCACAACAGGGGCGGCCGATGCGGCAGGCACGGCCACCACGCCGCCAGCCGCACGAAGCTCGCGGACGGCCTTCATCAGCTCCTCGATCGTCGCCACAGTGGCCACGCGTGAGGCCCGCAGGAGCGACATCTCGATGAAGGTGCGCACGCTCAGCACATAGCGCAGCTTGTCCTCCATCTCCGCCAGCAGATCCGTCACCTTGAAGATGCGTGCGGCCGGGCACAGCTTGGCCTGCTCCGCCAGGGTCTTGATCTGATCCGGCGTCGCCTCCAGCCCCGAGGCCTGCGCGCCCAGCGTCTGATAGACCACCAGATTGCGGAAATGCGCCATCAGTTCGGCGGCAAGCCGCCGCATGGCCTTGCCGGCCGAGTCGAAATGGTCCACGGCCTGCAGAATCGCCGCCGCGTCGCCCTTCAGGATGGCGCTCGCAAGCCCTTCAAGCTCCCCGCGCGAGACGAGGCCGAAGACGCCCAGCGCGTCCTCTTCCGTGATCTTGCCGCCCTTGAAGGCGATGAGCTGGTCCAGGGACGAAAGCGCGTCGCGCATGCCGCCCTCGGCGCCGCGGGCAATGGCCAACAGCGCATCCTCGTCGGCCTCGATGCCCTCCTTGCCGCAGATGTACTGCAGACGCGAAACGATCTGATGCGTCTGGATGCGCCGCAGGTCGAAGCGTTGGCAGCGGGAGATGATTGTGGCCAGCACCTTGTCGCCTTCGGTCGTGGCGAAGATGAACTTCACGTACGGCGGCGGCTCCTCCAGCGTCTTCAGGAGCGCGTTCCAGGCCGCCGTGGTGAGCATGTGGCATTCGTCGATGATGAAGATCTTGTACTTCGAGGCCGTGGGCTTGAACTGCACGGCGTCCATGATCGGCTTGACGTCCTCGACCTTGTTGTGGCTGGCGGCATCGAGTTCCGTGACGTCCAGGGAGCGCCCTTCCGCAATCTGGCGGCAGTTTTCGCATTCGCCGCAGGGCTCCACCCCTTTGGGAGAAAGGCAATTGAGCGCCTTGGCGAAGATGCGCGAGGTGGTCGTCTTGCCGATGCCGCGGGGGCCGATGAAAAGATAGGCGTTGGCCACCCGGCCGGACTCAATGGCGTGCCGCAGCGTCTTGACGACATGCTCCTGCCCGACGACATCCTCAAACGTCATCGGGCGATACTTCAGCGGCAGCGCGATATGGGCCTGTTTCTCCATGAACGAAGATTATACCATATTTCGCCGTTCGGCGGTGCCCGGAATCTGCAATTCGCCGCGGTATTTCGCCACCGTGCGCCGCGCGACGGACACTCCCTCGGCCTTAAGCGCCTTGGAAATCGCCTCATCCGACAGCGGACGCGTTTTGTCTTCCGCCGCCACCAAGGCCTTGATGCGTTCCTTGACGGCACAGTTGGAGACCACACTTCCGTCTGCCGCCGTCACACCCGAGGCAAAGAGCCGCCGCAGTTCCACCGTACCAAAGGGCGTGGTCATGTATTTGCCGCAAACCGTGCGGGAAACCGTTGAATCCACGACTTTCACCTTCTTGGCGATATCCATCTGCGTGAGCGGCCGCAATCCGGAGAAACCCTTTTCAAAGAAATCCGGCTGGGCGTCGATGATTTCCTGGGCGATCTGGCGGATGGTCTCCTGCCGCCGCTCAACCGCCTCCATGAGCGCTTCCGCCGCCCGTACGCGTTCGCGGATGTAGGATTTCGTCTCAGACGGCACATTGGGGTCTTCCAGCATCCGGATGTACTTGGGGGAGATGTGGATTTCCGGCAGATCCCTGCCATCCACCTGAGCCACCCACTTTCCGTCACGCTTCACCGCATGCACCTCGGGATGGATGTACTCCGGCCGTTCCGAGGAGGGCACAAAACGGCGGTCTCGCCCGGGATAGGGATCCAACGTATGCAAGGCCGCCAGCGCCTTCTTCAGCTCCTCGGGCGTCAGGCCGAGCTTCTCGCACAGATAGGCATCACGATGGGCGGCCACATCCGGCAGATAATGGGCCACCAGCTTGCGCACCTCCCCTTCCCAGGGCGAATCGTCCAGTTTGTCCATCTGCGCCAAAAGACACTCGCGCGGATCGCGCCAACCGCAGCCGGCCGGATCGAACTTGAGAATGCGTGCCCGCACAGCGTCCAACTTCTTCTCGCTGGCGCCGGTGGCCATCTGGATATCCGGATAGGAACCGTCGAATCGCCCCGAATCCGTGATGTTCGCTATGAGTATCTCCGCCAGAACGCAGTCATCCGGCGAGGAGAAATCGGCATAGGGAATCTGCGCCAGCAGATGCTCCTGCAGCGTTTCCGTGGCGCGCTGCAGGTCAAAAAGGCGCTGCCGACGCGAAGCGGCTTCTTCATCGCCGCTGGCGGACTCCATGTTGCCGAGAAAATAGTCCAGATGCCCGTCATCCGCACCCAGGATGTTGGCCGCCGCTTCGCCGTCCGGCGAGAAATCCAGCTCCACGTCCGGATCCGCGGCCGACTTCTCGGCCTTCGCCTCGGGCGCTGCAGACGACAACGTCGTCTCCTGCCGGCTGGTGACGCTCTCTATGATGGGGTTCTCGAGCATCTGCTGCCGCAGTGTGACGCCAAGGTCAAGCGCAGTCGCCTGGAGCATCTCCAGGGACTGTCGCATCTGCGGCGCAAGCACGCCCTCCTGCTTAAGCGTTGAGGAGACCGAGAGACTCGGTGCCATTCTGGCAACGGATTCTGACATTCCTTGCACTTATTATAACATATAAAAAGAGGCGACGCCACAGGCGCCGCCTCCTTTTCTTTTCGTGTTTCCGAACGGGATCAGACGCCCGAGTAGCACACGAAGCCGCCGTCCACGGGAAGCGTGACGCCGGTGATGAAGCTCGCATCGTCGGAGAGGAGGAAGCGGGCCGCGCCGTGGAGGTCGCTGGGCTGACCGAACTTGCGCATCGGGGTCTTGGCGATGACCTTGTTGCCGCGCGCGGTCGGCGTCTTGCCGTCCTTCTCCATCATGAGGAAGCGGTTCTGGTCGGTGATGAAGAAGCCCGGCGCAATCGCGTTCACGCGGATGCCCATCGGCGCGAGGTGCGTGGCGAGGAACGCCGTGAAGTTCTTGATGCCGGCCTTGGCGGCGCCGTAGGCGGCCACCTTGGTGAGCGGCTGATAGGCGGCCATCGAGCAGAAGTTGAGCACGGAGCCACCCTTCTTGAGCATCTCCTTGCAGAACACCTGGCAGGGCAGGATCGTGCCCACGAGGTTGAGCTTGTTGACGAACTCGAAGCCCTCGGCCGTGAGACCGAAGAACGTGTCCTCGAGCTTCGTGTCCTTCGTCATCTGCTCGGCGGGCGTCGTGCCCTTCGGGTGGTTGCCGCCGGCGCCGTTGATGAGCACGTCAATGCGCTTCCACTTCTTGAGGACAACCTTCTTGGCGGCCTCGAGCGAATCCTTGTCGAGCACGTTGGCCTCGACGGCGATGCAGTCCTTGAGACCCTTCTTCTGCAGGGACTTCACAAACTTATCGGCCACATCCTTGCGGAGATCGAGCACCGCGACCTTCGCGCCATGGCGGAGCAGGTCCTCCGTCATCGACGAGCAGAGAACGCCCGCCGCACCCGTGCACACGATGACCTTGTCGGCCACGCTCTTATCCAGAATCGCCTTCATGTTATGCATTTCCTTTCATTGTTTGGAGAAAAGGTCTTTTGGATTCTTGTAGTATACCACAAAATTGAGCCCCTGAGGAATCTTTTTCTGGAGCAGAAACATATCTTCCGCTCAGATCCTGGCGAATGCTTTGGTATAATATCCACTGCACATGGACATCTATGCGACATTCTTCTTCCGCAAACTCGTTTCCTGCATCCAGGAATCTTGGGAGGCCTGCCAATGCGCTGTATCGTCGAATTGATTGGTGATGACCGCAACGGGCGGAAGATGATCGCCTGGGGGCGGCGTATCGGCTGTTGTGACGCCGGGCACGGCTACGATCCCACGACGCGCAAAGTCATCACAAAGCTCGTTGTCGACGATGACATCCCCTCGCAGCATTCCTACCTGCTTGAGCTTGTCGACAACCCCATCGGCGTCAAAGCCATCCTGCCGGCCTGAATCGCGGGAAGGTCCGCCCATCACGCGTGACATTCTCGAAGAACATCTTCGCCGGGCGCACCCAAAGCCCACCTTCGCCGTAAAGCGCCTCGTAGACGACCATCGGCTCCAGCGTCTCGGAGTCCTTCGCATATCCGACAAGCCGGTAATGCCCACCCTTGAAGTGAACAAACTCCCGCCCGACGAGCGATGAGTCCAACATGCCGCTCAGATCAGCCCCCTCAATCCCGTCCCTGTTCTCAAATGCCATCTTGCCGCCACCCATCAGAGCGCTGCTGCGGAACGTAGCGGCACGAACTCGGGTATCAGATTCTTGATCTTAGCCCACGCGCCTCCGGCGGCTACGCCGAGATCATAGTTGCTCTGGAGATTGAGCCAGAACTGCGGCTCCATCTTAAAATACTGACCAAGGCGCAAAGCCGTATCAGCCGAGATCGACCGCTTGCCGTTCACGATGGCGTTGATTCGCGGCGCCGGCACGCGAATGTCCAAGGCCAGCCGATTCTGGCTGATTCCCATCGGCTCCAGAAACTCCTCCTTCAGGATCTCCCCAGGATGAATCAGATTCTTAGTGCGCATGCCGTTGCTCCTCAATGATAGTCCACAATTTCAACGTTCTCGGCTCCCATAGCTGACCAGGTGAAACAGATTCGCCATTGGCCATTTATGCGAATGCTCCATTGTCCCTGACGATTTCCTTTCAGAGCCTCCAGATGGTTGCCAGGCGGCACCCGCAGCGTCTCCACTTGTGTGGCGGCGGCAAGCATGTCGAGTTTGCGCAAGGCCACGCGTAGGATCGCCGAAAACCGCCGACTCTCACCTGTCGCGTACAACTTGCGAGTTTCCTCGTCTTTGAAAGACAAAATCATTACGCGAATTATATAACGCGACGCGTAATATGTCAAGCGATAACCGCACAAGGACTGGCGCCGTATCCTTCCGTGAAACGAAGTTGAAACGCCATCTTGCCGCCTCACGTCACATTCAGTGGTTTCTCCGGACTTATTGCAATAAGCCTTTCCGACAGTTCTTCGGGCAACCGCCACATGCCCACATTACCGCGGCAGGGGATGGGCTTGGACAGCAACTGCGGATTGGCCAGATGCCACCAGCAGCCATAGCCTTCGTTCCAGAATTGACGCTCCAGCAATTCCTCCTGAGAACATTCGGCGGCAGATTTGACCGCGTAGTCAATTGTGCCGATGATATGCCCGGGCCACTTGCAGGCAATTTCCCAGGGCGGCAAAGCAGCCACCCCTTCAGCCCCCAAGTTTGACTTAACCCACGCCGCCAGATTCCAGTATTCGCGTTCGCAGAACTTCTTCGACACACTCACCGCACAACGCCCAACCGCCGGAAACGGCACCGCCGCCCGATTCTCCACGCGCTTGATCCCCGTCATGATCAACAGAGCATAGGCACCCGTACAGGTAAAGGCGTTTTGCAGTCTGCCATTCATAAAATCGGCTTACATTAGATGGCTACACTAGGGGAATCAACTCCGATGGCCTTCAAAAAGCGCTTCGCTACCGCTGCGCGTCGCCCTGCGCCTTTGGGCCGACAACAAGGACAATGTCCCCTTCGTCCTTGTCACTTGGAATTCGCGGATGCTTCCCGCTCCATCTCCAATGCCTTCTCCGGAATCTTCTCTGGGTCTGTCACATGGTTGTCCAATGCCCAAAGGGCCATCTCAGCCTTCTGGCGGTCAGTCTTCAGCAACACCGCCCCGACGAAGACAGTGAGATCGCAATTAAACCCTAATCTCTTGAAGACCTCAATCAACAAATAGTCTATTCTCTTCAGTGATGAATTATCTCGCATAATATCCTGCTTCGCCTATTCCAGATTCCGTAAGTAGACGCAAGATTATATCAAAAGTGAGGTCGCCGGCGCCGCAGGGGCGGCCTACCCACCACAGACGCAACGATTGTATCACGGTCAGATGTGCCAGTCAACGGATATTATTCCCAACGGAGTCTATCCCCAACGCACATTCCGAGCCCTCTAGCCCTTCGCGCTCGTCGATACCGGCATTATGGGGGACAGTCCCCACGGACATCCAAGGCGTCATTGCAATTTCCGCGAAACGAAGTTGAAACGCCATCTTGCCGCCTCACGTCACATTCAGTGGTTTCTCCGGACTTATTGCAATAAGTCGCTCCACCAGCTCTTCGGGCAACCGCCACATGCCCACATTGCCGCGACAGGGAGTGGGCTTGGACAGCAACTGCGGAATGACGTAGATTTCCCAAGGATTATTTGGTTCGCATTTCTGCACGTAAATCTCTCGAGCGAACACAACAATTTTCGGCTAGACAGAATTACGCAGCAGCAATCTTGGCCTCCCAGACCCTTTGAACGGAGTTGACCGTCTTCTCTTCGAAGGCAATTCCAGCAGCAAGGGGATTCTCGATCACCTGCGGCTTGGGTTTGGAAGCAAAGTCAGTAACAACATATAAAAAGAAGCGCCTCCTGAGATGCGTAGCCATCTTAAATTCTTTCTCAGTCAATAGAATCTTACCCGAGCGTTTGACCAGTCCCTTTACTTCAACTCCGAGGAATGGCTCATCCGGCGGAGTCAGCTTGAAATCAAATCCGCAGCCAAATGACGTCGTCCGCTCAAGTGCACACGAAGCAAAGCGCTCGTACTCTTGATAATGCTGGACAAAATAGTTTTCTGCGGCCTGTCCAGTCACCATCCGCTTGGCAAACGGAGTCTCGTCATCCTGTACAACACCCGCCTCAGCGACCGCCTTACCGATTTCGAGATCAAGATCGTCGCCAACTGTTGCAAACTGAGCGCGCACGAGTTCTGCGAATGCTTCAAGCCCGAGATCCGCATACTCATTCATCATATCAATGCGATTCTGATGAGCAGGACGTTTACACCACCCCTTTCGAGGATTCGGGAAGAACGGATCGAACTCGTCACGATACCCTTTCACGCTCAGAGGCCGCCCGTTGACTGCCAAAGCAAACGCATTATACGCCTCTTTCCAAGTCGTAAATCCCAATGCGCGTAACCCCTCCTCGTCGAACTTCGCCAGGAAAAGCCCCGCCAGCATCTCTTTCCGATTTTCTTCTTTCATCTCGCGCATGACACACCTCCAGGCAACCAATTGTGCATATTATACCACACAAGGATCAAATTCATCCCCACGATTCAACCATTTCGCCCATCCAGGCCACAAAACGAGAGATGAGATTTTGTTGCGTAATATTTTCCACAGCTTCTCATCCCGAAAATCTAATCTTTTCGCACTACAATCTCACCAAAACCGCCTTAAACCTTCCCGCTTTTTGCGCAAAATGGGGTGCTACGCTTCGGCGATACGGGCAATGAGGTCATTCGCCCACGCGATGGCTTCTTCGACAGTGGGCAGAACCGGAAGATCGCCCTTTTGATCATTGTATACGGCATCCCATCTCGAACCCTCGCAGGGTCTGTCCCCAACGAACCTCTCTACCTATTCACTTTTCCGCGCAGCGGAAATAGCCGCCCGTCTTTTTGCTGCCGCGGTGCTCGATCTTGCCGGCCGCGATCAGAGCCGCCACCACACGCTCGACAGTCGCTCGACTCGCCGAAACGACAGAATGCAGATAGGGCACCCTGACGCCGGGATGGGTCTCAACAAGTTTCAGGATGCGTCCGTTTATTCCCTCATTTAATCCCTCAATCGGCTCATTTGAAAACGCGCCGTTAATCGCATAACGGGCGACAGGTCCCGCTCCGACCGGAATGATCGCGCCGATTTCAACAAGGTCGGCCAGATCGCGCGTCGCCGTCGGCTTCGACACCTTCGTCATCCGCATCCACTTTGCCACCGAAAGCCCTGCGGCGACGCCCGTCTCTCCGTCTTCGAACATCCGCAGAACGACCTTCTTCGCCCGCGCCGAAAAAGACATTTCGTATTTCCCGAGATACGCCCGTTTCGCCGCGATGAATTTCGTCGCGGCGACAAAGTTCGTCAGCATCTCCGTCAACACGGGAATGAAGAACGCGCACCAGTTCGTCCAATCCAACGTCCGTGACGCCTCGTTAATCTCATCGTAATATGCCGCGCGATGCCGCGCGATGATCGTCGACAGGGGAAGGATGAGCGGTACGCCCAGACCTTCGGCGAGCGTTTTCGTGACCAATGCCCGCCCTACGCGGCCGTTGCCGTCTTCGAAGGGATGGATCGACTCGAAGTGCG
>JAKSOW010000037.1 GCA_024405395.1 Kiritimatiellia bacterium
TGGAGGTGGGGGGAGTCGAACCCCCGTCCGAAACAGATTCAACCAAACTTCTACGCGCGTAGTGAACCTTTAGTCTCGTCCTGGGCAAGCCGATTCACGGGCTAAGCCAAGGACATCCGTTCGGTTATACGTGGACCTGACGCGCGAGCGGAGCGCTTCAGGCCAAGTCCTGCTAGATGATGTCGCAGCGGCTCAGCAGGCGTCGGCCGGGCGACATGCGGGCTATAATTTAGGCCGCGAGAGCGTAATCGTTGTTCGCAATTACTATTGTGCCGGATGATTAACGAGGCCAACCGACATCCTCGGCGCGCGATCTGATCTCCACATATCCCGTCGAAACCGGATCACCCCCTTCAAGAAAACCCCAAAGGGTTGAAAACGCCGCGATTATAGTATTTCCGCGGACAATTGTCAAGGGTACAAATTTTTGATAGAATCCTTCCCATGAAAAATATCCTTTTTGCGTTCCTGGCCGCGGGTGCGGCAACGGCGTTTGGCACGCTCAATCTCCTTCCCTTGCCCCAATCCGCCGAAGAGACGGGCGGCACCTGGACAAGCTCCGGCACCACCATTCCCGAAGCCGCCATTCGCGAGACACGCGATGCCGCCATTCCGGCGGAAGGCTATCGGCTCACCGTCACCTCGGACGGCGTATCCATCGTGGCCGCCGATGATGCCGGCGCATTCTATGCACGCAAGACGCTCGACCAGCTCCTGCAGATCGACGCCAAAGGCAACAAGGTGAGCGTCCCCTGCGTCAAGATCACCGACCAGCCCGCCTACCGCTGGCGTGGCGTACTGCTGGACGAAGGCCGGCACTTCTTCGGCAAGGAAACGGTACGCCGCCTCCTCGACCGCATGGCCGACTACAAGTTCAACGTCTTCCACTGGCACCTCACCGAAGACCAGGGCTGGCGCCTGGACGTGCCCGGACTCCCCGAACTCGCCAAGCGCGCTTCCCTGCGTCCCCGCTCGCCTGCGCTCGGCTCCACGCTCAAGAAGGTCGCCCCCCACGACTACCGCAGCTCCGCACACAACACCATGCCATACGGACCCTTCTTCTACACGGCCGCCGATCTCAAGGAGATTGTGGCGTATGCCGCCGAGCGCCACATCCAGGTGGTGCCCGAGATCGAATTGCCCGGCCACTCGCGTGCCGTGCTGGGCGCCTATCCCAACTTGTGCTGCTTCCCCGAGCAGATCACCTCGCGCATGGCCGGTGACGATTGGGGCATCTTCAAGGAAGTGCTCTGTGTGGGCAATGACGACACGATCAAGTTCCTCGAGCAGGTGCTGGACTATGTGTGCGAAATCTTCCCCTCGCCCGTCATCCACATCGGCGGCGACGAATGTCCCCGCGTCAATTGGGAGAAATGTCCGAAGTGCCAGGCCCGTATGAAGGCCGAGGGGCTCACAAAGCCCGGCGAGCTCCAGACCTGGCTGACGCGTCATGTGGCCGACTACCTCGCCAAGAAGGGACGCCGCATCATGGGCTGGGACGAGATTCTCGCCGGCGGCGTTGTGCCCAAGACGGCAATCGGACAGAGCTGGCGCATCAACGCCAAGGAAGGTGCCGGCACGGACCACGTCTCCGGGGCGTCGGGTGCCGAGAACGGCTACGACATTGTGATGTCGCCGCACACGCTCACCTACTACAGCTATCTGCAGGGTTTGGCCGAAGATCCCTTCGTGCGCACGGGCGGCTCGCTTCCGCTCAAAAAGGCCTACACCTTCGATCCCGCCGCCGGATTCTCGGACGCCGCCCGCAAACACATTCTGGGTGGCCAGTGCTGCATGTGGAGCGAATACCTCTGGAATGACTATGACCTCGCCTGGCGCATGTGGCCGCGAGCCTTTGCGATGGCGGAAATCCTCTGGTCAGCCCCCAAGAACCGCGACTTCACGGAGTTCAGCTCTCGTGCCGCCGTGCACCGCAAGCGCCTCATCAAGCTGGGCTGCAACTGCGCTCCGCTGGAGTAAAAATTCTTCTGGCCACCCCTGCAGAAGCGGGCCCGTGAAGAATTCCTGAAGATTTTACACTGCTATGACACTTCCTCAAAAGAAATCTGCGATAATGTGTCCATCTGCCGGGAATGGGTCTCGACAGGGAAAGGATAACAAGACCATGAAGAAGTTCGTCATGATTCTCGCTGCGGCGGCAATGGCCACCGCGATTGTGGGTTGCTGCTCCTGCAACACGAAGAAAAGCTGTTGCGCGAAATGTACGCCGGGCCAGGCCTGCGTCTGTGGCTGTGCACAGGAGAAATGCACCTGCAACACGGCCTGCAACTGCAAGAAATGATGTTGTCGCCGACATTAGCCGCATTGGCGAGCTGCTGCACATCTCTTGATGGGGTGTGCAGCTGCTTCCCCTGTTCCTGCACCACCTGCTGCTGCCTGTATTGCGCTTCCTCTCTCGGCATAATCTTGGCGTTCGTCGGGATTGTTCGCGTTGCCATCCGCAAGGAGGGCATTGAGATTGTCGGCGGAGACGAGAAGTCTCGTGCCGAAATCGCCGCCCTGCTGAACAAGGCCCATTATCCCGTCAACGTGCTCCAAGACGAAAAATGGCGGTTTGGGCAGGCAGAGGTAGATGTCGCACGCCACACGGCAATTTCCGCCGAGGGAGTTGTCTCACGCCTAACGCGACGCGAGATGAACATCCTACGGCTTTTCTCCTCGGCGCCTGACGCCGTCATCTCCCGTGACGCCATTCTTGCCGAAGTCTGGGGAAGCAAATACTGGGGTACGACACGAACCGTCGACCAGCACATTGCTCAACTCCGCAAGAAGCTGGGCGTTGAGTTTGTCTCCGTACGGGGCGTAGGCTACCGTGTCGCACCCTGAAGAGGAATCATTCCTCTTTCACCCTTTTGGAGGCGGCGTTCCAGTCGACAAGCCTGTCGAGCACGGCATTCACGTATTCGCTTCGGTGGTTGTGCCAGTCGAGATAATACGCATGCTCCCACAGGTCGATGGTCACAATCGGGCGGAAGTCCGGATTGGCCGCCGGCGTCTCGCCATTAGGCGTCGTGAAAACTCCCAAACGGCCATTGAGCTCGGCGAGCCACACCCACCCGCTGCCGAAACGCTTCTCCGCCGTTGACGCAATGTGCATCTTCAGCGCCTGGAAGCTGCCGTAGTCCCGCTCGATCTTCCGGAGCAAGGCACCATTGGGCTTGCCGCCCTTGTCGACCGGGCCAAGCGAACGCCAGAAGAAGTCGTGGTTCCAGGCCTGGGCGGCATTGTTGAAGACGCAGCAATGCTCACAGGACATGCGCGTCTCGGCGATGATCTCCTCCAGCGGATGATGCTCAAAGGGAGTCCCTTTGATGAGATGCGCCAGTTTCTTCAGGTAACCGAGGTGATGCCCATGAACATGCAGGGAAACGGCCTCCCTGGAGAGCACAGGCGCAAACGAATCCTCGGGATAGGGCAACTTGATTTCAATGTCGGCATTCATGGCATACTCCTTTCGTTGTGTTCTCTTCTTGAGAACGACGGCATTATAACGCCGTGAATGGAGAAACGCCATTTCCTAACGGTGTGGTCTTTTCCTGAACGGTACGCGGGTTTCCTTTCCGTCCGTCCCTTTGCGGATAGGCCCAAAAGGCGTTGGCCGCTGCCTCAGGCCAGGCGCGTTTCCTTGTCCACCAAGGTGCAGACGCAGGAATCGGACCATACGTTCTCGGCCGTCTCGATCATGTCGATGACGGCATAGAACGGCAAGATGACGCCCAGAATGCCAATCGGCATGCCCATGCCCGCCATCAGGGAGAGCGTCAGGAAATAGCACCCCATCGGCACGCCTGCGTTCCCGACCGCGGAGATGACGGCGATGAGCGACCAGACCGCATACGTGCCGGGCGTCAGGGAGACGCCGCCCAACTGCATCACAAAGAGCGAAGTCACGTAGATGAATGCCGCACATCCGTTCATGTTGATGGTGCAGCACATCGGCAAAACGAACCGTGCAACCTCAGGCTTGGCCTTCAGATTGTTCTCGGCCGAAGCCACCGTGACGGGCAAGGTGGCCGCCGAACTCTTGGTGAAGAGCGCCATCATCACCGCCGGCGACATCGCCCGGAAGACCTTCAGCGGATTGTGCCCACGCAACAGCAGGAAAAGCGGCAGCACCACAAAGAACTGAAGCACATTGCCGCCCACCACGACGGCGAGATACTTGCCCACGCTCCCCACGGTCTGCCCTTCGGCCACTTGAGCCGCCAATTGGGCCGCAAACGCCACAATGCCAATCGGCAGCGCCCACACGAGACCCCGGATGATCGTGAAGAAGAGCTCCTGCAGTCCGTTGACGACCGCCAGCAATGTGGCTTTGTTCGGCGAATTCGGCATCACCGCCAAACCCACGCCCACAGCCGCCGCCACCAGCAGAATGGAGAGGACGTTTCCGGAGAAAAACGGTGCCACAACGTTGTTGGGGATCGTGTTCAGGATGTGGCCATAGACCGTGAATCCCTTCGCCTGTGCAACAAGGGAGGGATCGATTGCCGTCACGCCACCGGCAACGGCCTCCGCCGACAAGGCGGCCGAACCGGGCTGGATCAGCAAGTAGAGCCCCAAGCCCACCATGGTCGCCGCAAAGGTCGTCAGCAGGGTGTAGGTGATCGTCCGCAGGAAGATGCGCCCCATTCCCTGCTTCTCGCCCAAACCCGCCAATGTCGTGGCCACCGCCAACGCAATCGTGGGCACTGCGACAAACTGGAACAGCCGCGTATAGGCCGAGGCCACAAAATTGAAGAAGTCATTCAGCCACGCCAGGTTCAGGGCGCCCAGAATGCCGCCCAAGACCAATGCGCCAAACCAGATCAGTGTCTTTTTCATGCTACCTCGCTCAAGAGGGCTGCTTCATTCAGGGATCCAGACGATAGACTGCCACATCGTGGAAGACGACGCGCTCGCCGGCACGCTGGTGGGCGCCCAGCTGCAGGGCCAGACGATTGGCCCCCTGCGGCACGCGCACAAGTGCTTCGCCCAGCCGCCACCCTTCGGCATCGGGCTCGCCGAACACCGCCGGCGTGCCCGGCAGTTTCCAGTTCCATCTGCGGTCACGTTGCCAGTACACCGTCGACGAGCCTTCGCCCTTCATGCGGAACTGGATGCCGTAACGCTCGCCCGGCTTGACGTTGTCCACATAGGCGATGTGGCAACCACTGCCGCAGCCCTCAAGGGAGACGCCGTCACCGTCCTTGTCCATACGTCCCTGCAGAAGTTTCTCATCCTGCCAGCGGCCCCACTTCTTCATGTCGCAGACCACATTGGTGAGCGAGCCCGCAGCACGCAAAACCTCCAGACGGCGGCGGAGATGCACACGCACGTCCTTGACGCCGAGCATCTCATCGTTCAGACCCGGCAGGACCTCGTCCCAGGTTCCGGTCTTCGTGAACCGCGGGTTCTTCGTGCCCTTCCACGGAATCCAGGCATACTTCTCGCCATAGACCCACACATATTCATCTGCCGCAGCCGCAGCCTGCTCAAGATTGCGCACGAAGTGATTCAGCCGCGAACCGTCAATCGGTCCCATGTACCACGTCGAGTTGGTCGACACGACGTAGGAATCGAGATAGAGGCCAAAGCCGGCCAGCTGATGTGCCCGGTATTTGGCACGGTTCTCCGGGGCGATCAACGACAACGCCGCCACCCGCTGTTCGCAGGCGTTGCGATAGAAGTCGCCCTTCTCGGCCTCATAGCGGTACGCATGCTCATTGCCGTCCACAAAGCGAGCCGTGGGCGGCATAACGTCCAGCATGCCGTTGACGAACCAGGGCCACAGATCGCCTGCCGCCTTGGCGGCCGCAAGCGGATCGGCGCTTCTGAAGTAGACTTCGTGCAGCGACAGCATCCAGAACGAGAGGAACGTGATGTCGGGATATTCCCGGAAGATGGCCGAGAACACTTCGGCCCCCCGCCGCCGGGCCAATGCCGCCGCCTCATCATACGAGGGATCACTTGGCTGCCAATCATATTGCTTCGTCTTGGGGTAGTCCTCCGCATCCACGAGAATGCCCCGCAGGCCACCCTCCTTCGCCAGCCAGGCCACCGTGCCCATGTTCGTCGCCAGATTCGCCCAGGCCGCATCGTCTTCCCAGGAGAGACGCTTCCGTGGCGCCCACCACGAGCTGATGAAGCTCTCCTTCAGCGACGGGTGCTTCACGATTTCGCGGAAGGTGGCGATCTTGTCCTTGAGCAGGTCGCGGGGCCACGGCGGATCGTTCATGATGCGGCTATGCGAGATGCGTCGACCATCCGCCAGCTTGTCGTTGATCATCAGCGTCACGCCGTCGATGCCCGTCTTGTCGAATTCGGCCGCATGCGCCAGAACTTCCTCGGGCGTCACCGCCAGCATGTCCCAGCCGTGGGCGATGAATTTTCTGCTCACCGGCGGGAAGGACGTCGTGCCCGCGGAAGCCGACATGCCCACAGCAGAGATAAACGCAAGGGCGGCACAAATGGCGGATGTCTTCATTTGGATCTCCTTTCGGGATGAAGGTCGGGCGGTACGTTCACAGACGTACCAGCAGCATGTAGAATAGCGTGCCCGCGATGATTGACAGCAACGGATTGCGCCGCCAGAGCTGCAGCGCAATCGTGAGCACGCCGGCCAGGTAAGGGGCTGCGATCGCCCACATGTGCGTGTTGGGCGTCAGCTTGGCGACTTCGCCCGCATAGCAATACACCACCAGCATGGCGATCGCCGCAGGCGAGAGCACGCGACCCACATACTTCACCAGGGCGGGCGGTTCGCCTCGCGTGCCAAACAGCAGAAACGGCAGCGCACGGAGGAGATACGAGAGCACGCCCACAGAGACAAGCACGGTCAGCGCATAGAGGGCCTTACTTTCCATCCAGCCACCTCCGAAATGCAAGGAATGCCGCCACGATGAGCGAGATGGCCGGGATGAGCATGCCGCCCTTGCCGAAGACGAACACCGCGACCAAAGCCGCCACGAGGCCGATGAGCGCCGGCAGGCGGTTGGCCGCGTTACGCAGCAGGTCGGCCAGAATCACGAGAAAGAGCGCCGTCATCGCAAAGTCGATTCCCTGCGTGGCCGCCGCCACCTTCTCCGGCGAGAAGGCGCCTTGCGCCAAGACGCCCACCACGGCCCCGGCCGTCACACCGCAGATCCAGTACAGATGATCCAGCATCGTGAGGAACAGACAATACGTGACGTAGGTACCACCTTTGAGGTCACACGCCATCTGCAGCGCATAGGTCTCGTCCGTGATCGTGCCGATCAGATAGGCCTTCTTCCAGAGCGATGCGCCCTGAAAACGCTCGATCAGCGAGAGACCGTAGAGCGAATAGCGGAAATTGACGCACAGCGTCACCAGCAGCACGCTGCCGATGGCCAGCGACGTGGCCATCCAGTCCACGAAGATGTACTGCAGCGGCCCCGACACAAACGCCGCACTGGTTGCCGCCGCCCAAAGCGGCGACCAGGAGATTGCGCCACCCACCGCCAGCAGCAGACCTGAGGCGAACCCCATGGTGGAGTATCCCATCAGGACCGGAATGGAATCCTTGAATGCCCGCCGGAAAAGCATGTCCCGCCTCAACCAAAGGTCAGCCCGCCGGGAACAGGCTCCTGTCCCGGACGCATGAACCAGATGGCCTTTTCCTTGTCCCGGATGCCCTTCATGAATGCCGCCCCGGTCATTTCGCCGTGGCCACCGACGATCGGCCAACGGCCGCCCATGCACTCGAAGGCTCCCTTCACGATCGGCACACCATCCCAGTCCGACGCGAACAGCGGCAATACGCTCGCCTCCGTCGCCTGAGCGGGAAACGTGAGATGGACCTCCCACTGTTGGGCGGGATCGTCCATGGCTATGGATCTGAAGCTGACTCTGAATTCCTTGTCGGGGCACACCATCGCTCAGCCCTCCTTGTCCACACGCGGCCAGGCCGCCCGCATGTCTTTGACCGCTCGCGAGAAGATCTGGTCGACAGCCGCCTCGGAAGGTATCTCCAGCATCTCCGCCACCTCTCGGGACGAAAAGAAGAAACGCGTCTTCAGGAGCAGCACGAAGGCCTTGCGTGGATCGTCGTTCCAGAGCTCCTTGAAGCAGCGGTGGGTCATGTACCACACTTCCTTGCGCGTGAGCCCCTTGTCCTCCACGGGGATCGGCATCGCTTCGCCGCTTTCGTTGAGCTCGGCGGTCCCCTCAAGCGAGAACTCGCCATGCGGTGTGGGGTTGGCGCGTGTGATGTAGCCACGCACATAGGCCCGCATCCATCCCGCCAGGCTGCCGCCGTCGCCACGCCAATTCGCGAGCTTGCCGTCGCCCACCATCTCCTTGTAGAGCTGGCCGAAAAGATCGCCGTCGGTGACATGCCACTTGCGCATCAATGCCGCATTGCGCGACAGCTTCTTTTCGGGCTCGATCACCTCGAACCAGATGCGCTTCCAGGCCGGATCGACACCTTCCTTCAAAAGCGGCACCAGTTCCTGATCGCTCAGCTCCTGGACTTCTTCGTATGTCATCGGGCACTCCCTGAATCATCGGAACGGCGCTCGGCACGTGGCTGGGCAAACGCGGGGCGCTCGGTTTCGAAGAAAAGCTTCCGCCCCGTGTGCGGATGGATGAAGGCGAGGCGCCATGCGTGCAGACAAAGCCGGGAGGCTCGCGGGCCACGGTATTTCTCATCGCCCACAACGGGATGCCCTGCCTCCGCGAAATGCACGCGTATCTGGTTCTTGCGTCCGCTCTTGAGGGCCACGCGCACGAGCGTCGTGCCGCCGGACTCCGCCTCAACCGACCATTCGGTGCGTGCCGCCTTGCCCTTGTTCGGGTTGGCGACGGACCGCACACGATAGCCGTCCGGATCCTCGGCGAGATGGCTTTCGTAAACCCCTTCCGGCGTCTCCATCTTGCCGACGACGCGCGCCAGGTACGTCTTCTCCGTCACCTCATTCCAATGTGTGCGGAAATAGTCCTCGGCCTCGGGCGTCTTCGCCACCATCATCACACCACTCGTCTCGCGATCAAGCCGATGCACCAGGTAGACGCGCTTCCGGCTTCGAGCCTGCCCTTTGCGCACATAATCCGAGAGCGCGCCCTCGACGGTGTATTCACCGCCGTGGCGCGTCTCCTGGACGAGAAGGCCCGCCGCCTTCTCCAGCACAATCACGTCATCGTCCTCATGGACGATGCGGATGCCTCGCATCGGCCGTTTCGCCATGGTGCGGCGAATCAACGCCCCGCGAAGAACTTGATCAGGCGCTGCACGTGGGCCGCACAGCTGTCGATGATCGGATCCGCCAGCTTGTCCGGCGGCACAAAGGCACCATTGAGGTCGCCGAAGACCTTGAGCGTGGACTTGATGTAGCCGTCCAGGAACTCCGTGGCGATGTTCACCTTGGCGATGCCGCTCTCGATGGCACGACGCACATCCGCCAGCGGCGTGCCGCTGCCGCCATGCAGCACCAGCGGCGTCTCGGGAAGTTCGGCGGCAATCGCCGCACACCGCGGGATGTCGAGCTTGGGCTCGGCCTTGTAGTAGCCATGTGCCGTACCGATCGACACGGCCAGGGCGTCCACACCCGTCGCCTGCGCAAAGTCCACCGCTTCCTTCACGTCCGTGAGCGCCGTCTCGTCGCCCTGGGCCACGTGACCGATTTCGCCCTCGCAGGTGGCGCCCAGCGCATGCGCATAGTCGGCCACGTGCTTGGTCCACTTCACGTTCTCGTCGTAGGCGCTACGCGAACCATCGTACATCACCGACGTGTAGCCCCATGCCAAGGCGTCCGTCGCCTGCTTGACGGTGTTGCCGTGATCGAGGTGCAACGCCACCGGCACCTTGCCGCGATAGGCCAGGCGCTGGAGCATGCCGCAGAGATCATAGGCCTTTCCGGTGTCGAAGAGGCGCATGTAGAGCTGGATGATGACCGGCTCGTTCTCGGCCTCCGCAGCCTTCAGCACCGCAGCGGCGGTTTCGTAGTTCGTGATGTTGAACGCGCCCACGGCCTTCTTGGCCTTGCGAGCCGCACACAGCATCTCCTTCATGTTGACGAGTGACATGGCTGTATCCTTTTCTGTTGTTACAAGGTTAAAGAGCTAAAGTGTCAAGACGAGGCATCCGAAGCCACCTCGACCATGGTCAGATTGTCCGTGGCGCAAACGTATGCGTCGCGACGAGCTCATCGGCGTCAGTATTCCACACGCGAACGGCGAGCCGTCCATTCTCCACCTTGCCCTCAAGCAGGGTCTGGAAACGCGGAAACGCACCACGGCCGCCACCGACGATCTGCGCCCAGGGGCGCCCCGGCATCGGCGGGTCGTAGCGGTAGCGATGCATGTGCCCGCAGAACACCGCCTGCACGCCATTGGCGGTAAGCGTGGGGCCCCACAGCTCGGCGCATTCCTTCTGCCAATGCGCATAGTCCTCGAGAATCGTGCCCGGATTCGCGTTCGGATCGGGATCAAACAGCGGGATGTGCACAAAGGCCACAACATAGGGCGCCTTGGCGATTTCGGGCCGCTTGAACTGATCCTTGAGCCACTCCGCCTGCATCTGGCGGTACAGCGAGAAGCGGGAGATGCCGCCGTTGGCGGGATGGAAGTCGGGCTTGTCCTCGCCCGTGTCCAACCCAATCAGAGCCACCTCGCCCATGCGGATGGCGAAGTTGCGGTCAAGCGCGGCATCACGGGGGCTGCGCTCGGTTGCCGAACGCGTCATCATCACCTCTCCGAGGCGAGGTGCCGCCGTACCGCGGAAGTCGTGATTGCCGCGGTTGAGCACGATGGCCGTGTCGGCGGCATAGCCGGCGTTGTGCGGCGGCACGAGATAATGGCGAACGAAATCCTCTTTCTTGTTGGTGAGGCTTGCGGGGATGTCGCCGTTCCACACCACCAGCGGCACGCCCAGCGCCCGGTACTTCTTCGTGATGAGCGCCAGCTGCTCGAACGCCGCATGCGTGTCGCTCATCATCGCGAAATGTGACGGCGCATTCTCGCCTGGCGTCGTAAAGGAATGCACGGCGCTCCACACGATCTCGGTGGGCTTCATCCAATAGCCGTTGGCGATGGGATGCGTAAAGGCCGATGCGCCTACGCGATACCAATACTTCGTGCCGGGCTTGAGCCCCGTCATGCGCACCTGGAGGACGCGATCGTCGATCACCGCCAGCGGCAGCCCCTCGGCCATGAAACGCGTGGCGTTCTTCATCTCCGCATTGTCCGCCACCTCGGCGAAGCCATTGGCCATCTGCGTCACGGCAAAGGCGACGCCCATGGAATCGGGCGCCGGCACCTGCAGAACCGGTTCGCCGTCCAGCAGCCCGTCGGGGCGTGAAACCGGGGCGGCATGCCATTTGTCATGGGCCGCCTGTTCGCTGGGCATCATCGCCTTGGCTTGTGGAATCACCCCGGCCGCCGCCAAAATCGCCGACCCCTTGAGAAATGAACGTCTTTCTATTTGCATAGCGGATAGTTTACCTTTTTTCCGCCATGAAAGCAACCTCAAACGGAGGTGCGGGCGAACAGCGCACGAAAGACGCGAATGGTGTCGCGCAAAGGGTCGTAATGAGACGAGGCGTTGCCCTGTTCATAGATGGTGCGGATGGGGTGGACGGCAAGGACACACCGCTTTTCCACCAGTGCACAAAGAGCCGCCATCTCATAGGCATACCCGTCACCCGGAATGGCCACCAGACTGGGCAACAACGCACGGCGAAAGGCCCGGAGGCCCGTCTGCGTGTCCTCGAACCAGCGTCGCCGCCAAAGCCAAAAGACCAGCGACGTCCACCTGTTTCCCCACCAGGAACGGAAAGGCGTCGTTCGCAGCGAGAAAGACCGCTCCCCCAGGCAGGCATCCGCCTTCTGCGTAATCAGCCTTTCCACCACGTGCCTGCAGTCCTCGGGATCATGCTGCCCGTCCGCATCCACGGTGACGATCACCTCGGCGGCCGGACAGGCATGCAGGATATGCGCAAAAGCCGTCTTGAGCGCCACCCCCTTCCCTCGGTTGACGTCATGCCGAAGCAGCATGCAGTTCCCGAATGCCGCAAGGGCGGCAAAAATCTCGCGTGACGGCTCGCCGGACCCGTCATCGACTACGATGACCTGATCGCAGAAGCCATCCAGCAACGCCTTCACGGTCTTGGGAAGGCCTGCAGACGGCAAATAGGCCGGTATCACCGCAAGGACATGCATCCTGAACTTCAGTTTACCTCGGCCGGCGGCTGATATTCCTCTGCAATCCACTTTTCGGCGGCAGCCCGGTCCGTGAATTCCTCGCCCGTCACGAACTCATAGGTTTCCTTGGCCTTGGCAATGCCCTGGGCATTGCCGCCCGCCTCGATGATGCGCAACAGGGATTCAACGGCCAGCTTCTCGTCCACACCGATGTATTCGCCCGAGATGTCCTCCAGAACATCCTCGTCCGTGAGCACCTGCATGGCCATTTCCACCGTTCCGATTTTCTCGCCGTCGTTTTCGATGTCGGAAAGCGCCATCGACCATTCGTTTTGCGCACTTTCGCGCACATCTTCATCCGAATCTGCCAGAAAGGGCGTCAGTTCCGGCAATGCCTTGGCGCCAAACCACCCCAGCGTATCCACCATGGCCTGACGAATGTCGGTCTTGGCACAAGTCAGGGCCTCCTTGGCGCAAGCCACAGCCTCCTCAAACGATTCTTCGTCCAGCGCCTTCTCGATTCGGGCGGCGAGATTCTTCTCCGCCGGCGTACGCTTGTCGTCCTCGTCCTCATCGTCCAGATCCAGAACCGGCTTTGCCACAGTGCGCACAACTTGGCGACGCGTGGACGCATAGCCGCTCTTGGACGGCTTCCGCGACTGGACCTTATTCGGCACATGGCCCTTGGCCACCACCTTGTCGCCAGCAGCCCCGACCTGAGCGGGCTCGGCCTTCATCAGCAGAAATCCGCCCACAATGGCCAGAGCCAAGGCCACCAAGATTCCAATGACAACATTGCGCTTCATGTTCACGCCCTTGCTTTCATCCTGCCACAGACTCCCGGATCACGCCCCTCAATGGACCACAGGGCCAACGGGAGCCGGGGCAGGGTGGGCCGGGAAGAAGGACTGCAGCGTCTGGGCGGCACCCTGAATGGCGGCGGCACGCCCTCTCGGCGACATGTCCTCCACCATGTTCGTCCAGGCCGACCAGGCCGCATCCGCCACATCCTCGTCGCCATCCATCAGAAACACCGCCACATCATTGACCGCCCGACGACCCTTGTCTTCCAACGCATCAACCATGGCCTGCCGCACTTCCGCATGCGGATTGTGCAACACCTTCGGCATCATGTGCCGCAGCCCCTCAAGGGAGTCGCAACGTTCAATCGCCGTGACCATGGGGTCTTCCCGATGCATCCGCTGCACGGCACCCGGCCGACGGTTACCCCGAGAAGCAGCCCCCTGCTTGGGCTTGGCCTGAGCCGCCGGCTTCTGATTGCCATGGACAGCCTGAATCGCCGGCGGCCGCCCAGCCACAGGCATCTTGCCCCCCTGCGGCGCCTGCGCCCACACGCCAGAAACGATCCCGCCACACACCAACACTAATGCTAGTTTTTTCATGACAATAACCTCTTTCCGTATATGACAATATGATTTTTCCGTTGTCCAATGACAGATTAAAACTCAACTTCGCGAAAATGATCTGAGATTCAGTCCATTCCCAGAATCTTCAGGCGCTCTCCAGCAAGCTTATTGCCAAGAGCTTTGGCCTTGCGATATAAGGCAATTGCGACCTGCCGATCCTGGGCGATGCCTCGTCCGGCATAATAGCAGTCACCTAGCTGAAACATGGCGTTGCGATCACCCTGATCCGCTGCCTTCTTGAACCAGGAGACCGCCGTCTTTAGGTCTTGGGCCACGCCCAACCCCTGATAATAGGCATGACCAAGATTATTCTGGGCGGCAACATGCCCCGTTTCCGCCGCCTGTTGGTACCACCACACTGACTTGGACTCGTCCTTGTCTACGCCCTCTCCTTTAGAATAGAGAACCCCCAGATTAAACTGCGCATCGGCATCTCCTTGAAGCGCCGCCTTCGCCAACCACATGACAGCCGCCCGAGCATCCTTTTCAACGCCCTTTCCGGCAAGGTACATGACGCCTACATTATACTGGGCCTCGCTTCTTCCCTTTTCTGCCATCGCCAACCATTCGCCAAACGTTGAAGGATTCCGCTCAGCCGCCCAATGGTCAGGTTTTTGCCCCCCCCTAATCGTCAGAAGAATAGCAACGAACAAGATAACCATCAAAAGACTTCCAACCAGAATTCTGTTGAATAACTTCATATAAATCCTTTCTCAAATACCACCAGAAGATTATTATACCATAAATGCATCATCCCATACGCTATGCTGGGAGCACCTCTTTCATACCAGCGACAAAATGCTCTTCCGAGAATTTTTTTGCGTGCAACTGGCACGCCCGCCCATCCCATTCGCGTGCCTCAAAGTTCTCCATTGCCCGACACAATGATTCAACCGTCTGCTCCTGGAAGAACAATCCAGTTTTTCCATCCACAACCGTCTCCAAGGCGCCGCCGGCACCATAGGCAATTACCGGAGTGCCTGCCGCCTGCGCCTCAACCGGAACAATGCCAAAGTCCTCAAGTCCTGGAAAGAGAAGGGCCTTCGCGCCTCCGTAAGTCGCCTTCAGCGTCGCATCATCCACACGGCCAAGGAATTTGACCAGAGGCTCTCCTGCATACTGCCGCTGCAGCCGCTTCCGCAGCCCGCCGTTGCCGATCACAACGATCTTGCGCCCCATGCGGACGCAGGCGGCAAGGGCCAGATCCGGACGCTTGTACGAAATGAGCTGGCCGGCAAGAAGATAATAGTCGCCCTTCTCGTATGTGCCGTTGAAGAACTCGACGTCCACGGGTGGGTGCACGACAATGCTGTCACGGCCATAGATCCGACGAATGCGCTCGGCGACAAAACGCGAATTGGCGACGAACTGGTCCACCGATTCGGCGCTCTTCAGATCCTCACGGCGCATGTAGGGCGTGAAAAGGCGCATGGCGAGTCTTCCGGCCAGTCCGGAGGCGGCATAATAGTCATCGTACATGTCCCACACGTAGCGCATCGGCGAATGGCAATAGCAAATGTGTCGTGCGTGGGCCGGCTTGCGGACGCCCTTGATCGGGCCCGACTCGCTGGAGATGATGAGATCGTAGGCATCCAGCTCAAAACGTCGATTCGCCATTGGCATCAACGGCAGATACCCTTGTGTAAAGCGACGTCCAAACGGCAATGAGGCGACAAAGCTTTCGGTCACCTTACCAGGGAAATATTTTCGCATGCCGTCCGAGATCGCATGTGTAAAGATGTCCGCCTCCGGAAACAGGCCTGCCAGAGCGGCCAAGACCTTCTCGCCGCCCCGCATATTCGTGAGCCAGTAATGGAGCAATGCTATGCGCATACAACCTCATTTAAGGCGGAATAAAGTTCCACGGCAACGTTACGCCATGTACAACTACCGAGAACCGACGATGTATCTGACGTATAACCTTCAAAACAACGCAGAAGGTCAGCATCATCCAACTGCTCGGGGTGTTCTATATATTGAACAGCCCCACCAAAGATCTCCGGCAATGATGCCCTTCTGGAGACAACCGTGGACCGCCCCATTGCCAGAGCTTCTAGCGGGGGAATTCCAAAACCCTCATCAAGAGATGGATGAACCAGAACTCGACAGTTTGCCATCAGAGCCTTCATCTCGCCGTCCGTCACATATCCTGTGGCAATAACGTTAGAAGGCATTTCTACCTCGGCCCCAGTTCCCAACAATTTACCCCCCGTGACAACCCACTGAATTCCAGGACTCCGTTCTGCAGCAGCCATCACCCAGGCAAGATTCTTGTAGGGGCTGCGGTTGCCTAGTGTAAAGCAATAATTACCCTTTTCGATCTGCGGGAACCTGGCAAAAACAGACACTTCCTCCGCAATCCGTTCAATATGCTCCCATCCATTTCCCAGAACCGTGATGCGGTCCGATGAGACCTTTAATTCTGATTCAATCTGGCCCTTAGAATAGTTGGAGACTGTAAACACGGGTTTCCCAGAACGGGCTATAGCCCGATAGTGGAGACGATGCCAATACATCGAGAGTCGCCCCCGCAGACTCCTGCGGAATTCATCTGCGTGTGTGATGTAGAATACATCATGAATGCAAGAAGGCCCAGGTCTCAACAACGGAACTGTGTTGGTCAGACTCAAGACCTCCGCTCCCGTTTTCCAGACGTACCAAGGCAACGTAATCTGCTCCCATAGTCCACCCTTCAACACACCTCGACACACAACCTTGATGTTTCGCAATGATGACAAAGTCGTACAGTCGACACTTCGTGGTACCAACACCTGGACTCGCCCCGGCGCAACCAACGAGTCAAGCGCTCTGAGTGTCTCGAAGGCAAAGCGCTCCAGACCCGAAGCACGCCTACCGACAAAAACCCCATTCACAACAATCTGGTTGGACATATGCCCCCTCAGATAGTCGACAAGTCCTGCAATTCTCCTCAAACGATGCGGCGACGCCACGCACTTCACCAGCCTTGTCACCATCACGAAAAGGGTCGCATACCATGGAAAACGGTATCGCCGAAGAAGCTCGAGTCGATTCCGCGTTCCATAATAGACTGCAAGCGGAGAATCTTCCCCTCCCGTTGATGCACTTACCTTGTGTCGAATGACGGACTGCGGAACGTACCAGATCCGATAACCGTTCCGACTCGCCCGCAGACAGAGTTCGGCATCCTCATAGTACAGGAAGAACGATTCATCCAACAACCCACATTCGCGGAAGAAGGTAGCGGGGATCAACATACAGCAACCACTCGCAAACGACACCTCTTTCGGACGTTCTTCCCCCTCCTGCTCCGTCACATGGTAGAATCCTCCGCGACATCGTCTGACGTACCCACCGGCATACCACACCTTTGTTGGGTCATCCGCATAGACGATCTTCGGCGTCACGATCGTTCGCCCGTCTTTTGCCGCGTCAAGCAACGGCACAAGGAATCCAGGTTCCACTTCCGTGTCGTTGTTGAGCAGCAACACCCATTTTGCACCTGCCGCAAGCGCCGCACGAATGCCGACATTGTTGCCCCCGGAAAATCCAAGGTTCGCCCCACCAGAAAAGATAAAGCAATCCGCACAAGACGTTTGCAACCGCTCATATGACCCGTCGTTCGAACCATTGTCGACGACATAGACTGCGAGACGCGCAAAACCATCGGCCTTCCGGAGCGAAGCAACCGTCTGCTCCGTCAACACGGGCTGTCGGTAATTGACAATGATGACAGCACAGTCAAGCATATTGTCGCTCATGCCTCTTTCGCGTTGTCTTTCAGACAGGCTACTTTCAAGCTAGTCTCCTGCCCCCAGAGAAAAAACAGGCGTTCGAGGGCATGTGCCGGGGATCCGTCAACGCCAATCGGCTCCTCGGGAAAATCGTCATAAGTCAACGGGAGTTCAAAGAATGACTCCAGAAAATCTGTCCGCGCCCAAAACATGCTTCCCTGCGGAAACCGGATGGGGGTGTAATCACGCCGAAGATCAAGTGTCAGCGAACTGCGACTGAGGATTCTCTCGGCATCATCTCGGTTGCGCATCCAGCCTGTTGGATCCTCCGGAACTTCCAGATAATCCGATGGCGAGACGAATCCGTAACCACTCTCCAGCAATCCCAAGATACGTTCGACATCATCCTGCGACCCAAGCAACTGATCCAGGAGATGCCCCAGCCAATCCTTTTTCCCCACGACATGTGCACTCTTCTTCGTATGAAAGTGCGCCACATAGTCATAGCACAAGAGCTCCTTGCCAAATGTACAGACAAGGGGAGCCAGGTCTCGGCCACGGTTGGGGCACGTCCGCACCAAACATCTCGGCCGCTGGGACAGGCGTGATGGCAGCGTGACGCCTTCCGGGGCTGAGATGAAGAGATCGAAAAGAATAGCCGACCTGTCAAGAGCCGTCAGAATCCGAGGCAATACGTCAGGGAAAAAAGCGTGAACGTGAATGGCAATCCGTCGCTTGACGGCTGGCGGGATGGAACATGCCGAAAGGCAGACTTCCTCCAGGTTGAGCCGTGCGTCACCTGCCGCCGCATCCATCAACCAACGCGTCTGAAGTTCAGAGATCTCTCCTTCAGAAAACCGAAGCGGACCTGTCATCCGCCACCCTTCACATGGCAAGACACCAGCCTCGGGATGATACATGAGCCAAAACGCCCGAGCACTCAAGTCACTCGTAACAAATATCTGCTTATTGCGGGCGACAAGACCAGTCAGGGATTGGTACAGAAAGCACTGGATACGACCACCCTTGCCGGACAGCACCGACTCCTTGAGGCGTCGCCAAACCTGGCGCGCCAAATCGCAGGAGCCCACGAGCATCTCACTTCCCCATACCGAGACGTTGTCCCGAGTAACGCCCCGCGTGGATCGGTCCCCACCACCACTCGTTGTCGAGGTACCACTGCACCGTCTTGCGAATGCCCGTGTCAAAATTCTCAAGCGGCTTCCAACCGAGGTCGTTCATGAGTTTGTCGGGGGCGATCGCATAGCGGAGGTCATGGCCCGGACGGTCCGTCACATACGTGATGAGTGATTCGTACTTCGAGCCATCCGCTCGCGGACGCAACTCGTCAAGGATTGCACAGACGGTCTTGACGACCTCAAGGTTGGTACGCTCGTTGTGCCCGCCCACATTGTAGGTCTCGCCCGGAACACCTTTCTCGTTGACGAGGAGCAGCGCACGCGCATGATCCTCAACGAAAAGCCAGTCGCGCACGTTCGCACCCTTGCCGTACACGGGGAGCGGCTTGCCGTCGAAGCAGTTCAGGATAATGAGCGGAATGAGCTTCTCAGGGAAATGGTACGGCCCGTAGTTGTTCGAGCAGTTCGTGATCTTGACGGGCATCCCGTACGTATCCATCCACGCGCGCACGAGGTGGTCCGAACTCGCCTTCGAGGCGGAATACGGCGAGTGCGGGGAATACGGGTTCTTCTCCGTGAAGTACCCGGTTTCGCCGAGCGTACCATAGACTTCATCCGTCGAAATGTGCTGGAAGACAAAGTCGGGATGCTGCTTCCACCACTTGAGCGCGGCTTGCAGCAAAGTCGCCGTGCCGACGACATTCGTGCGGATGAACTCCCCTGGACCGTCAATCGAACGATCCACATGCGATTCCGCAGCCAAATGGAAAATCGTGTCGGGTCTGAACTCGGCAAACGCCTTGTCCATCGCCTCCTGATCGCAGATGTCGGCCTTGAGGAAGGAGAGCCGCGGATTCGACGAGGTCAGGTCCGCAGGGTTGAGACCAACCTCCTTCAGGCTTTCCGGAACACCCGCGTAGGTGAGCTTGTCGACGACGAGCACCGTCGCCTCAGTCTCCTTCAGCAACAGCCGAGCCAACGCCGACCCGATGAACCCGGCCGCGCCGGTCACAATGCAACGCTTCGAATAGGACATGACAAATCTCCTCAGTGATTGAATTCAGTCTTCATGAACGCCGCGAGCGCATCGCGCCAATCCGGCATGGGCGACAGGCCCGCGAGACGAAGGCCCATCTTATCAAGCCGCGAATTCTTCGGCCGCGGCGCAGGACGCGGGAACTCCTCCGTCGTGCACGGCTCGATCTTCTGGTCCCTGCCCGCCAGCCGAAAGATCTCGGCCGCGAATTGAGCCCATGTCGCCTCGCCTTCGCACGTCATGTGGAAAGTACCGCAGAGATTCGGGCGCTTCAGCAATTCGCCAAGCTCATGCGCAACCGCGACCGCCGAAGTCGGATTGCCGTGCTGGTCGGCGACAACCTTCAAGACCGGGCGCGTGCCGTCCGCAAGTTTGAGCATCGCATGCACGAAGCTCGGTCCGCCATAGCCGTAGAGCCAGGAAATGCGGCAGATGCAGTGGTTGGGGCAAAGTGCACGGACCTGTTCCTCGCCGGCGAACTTCGACCTGCCGTAGACCGTGTCGCCACCCGTCGTGCGGTCGAATTCATTGTACGGGCGGTCGGCGTCGCCATCGAAGACATAGTCCGTCGAGATGGCGATGAGCCGAATGCCGTTGCGGTTGCAGGCCGCGGCGACATTCGCCGTCCCGCGCGCATTGAGCTTGTAGGCGAAGTCGACGGCCTCTTCGCACTTGTCAACGGCCGTCATTGCCGCGCAGTGGATCACCGCATCGGGTTTTTCGGCCTTCAGCAGCGCGTCGAAACCGTTTTCATCCGTGATGTCCGCCTCGGGAAGATCCGTCGGCAGGATCTCAAACTCACCACCCAACTCGCGGACAATCGTCCGCCCAAGCATCCCCTTCCCGCCAGTCAGCAGCACTTTCATCGTTTCAGAGTTCCTTCACGAGATTTTTAAGATACGCGCCGTAACTGGACTTGCCATAGCTCTCGGCCAGCTTTTTGAGCTGCGCGTCGTCGATCCAGCCCTTCGACCAGGCGATCTCCTCGACACACGAAATCTGCAACCCCTGTCGCTCGACCAGCGCCCGCACAAAATTCGTCGCATCCGCGAGCGACTGGTGCGTACCCGTGTCTAGCCAGGTGAATCCGCGGCCCATCGTCTCGACCGTCAGACGTCCTTCATTGAGGTACTCGCGGTTGAGATCGGTGATTTCATATTCTCCACGTGCCGAAGGCTGGAGAACTGCGGCCTTCTTCACGACATCGTTCGGATAGAAGTAGAGACCGACGACGGCGTAGTTGGACTTCGGGTGCGCCGGCTTCTCCTCCAGGGAGACGGCATGCCCTTCCTTGTCGAACTCAACCACACCATAACGCTCTGGATCGCTGACGCGATAGCCGAACACCGTCGGTTCCCGTTTAGCCGCAGCACTCTTCAGCAGCGTCGGCAGATTTGCACCATAGAAGATGTTGTCGCCGAGAATGAGACAGGCGTCATCGTCCCCCAGGAACTCCTCCCCCAAGACAAACGCCTGGGCGAGGCCGTTCGGCGTCTCCTGCACCTTGTAACTGAACTTCATGCCGAGCTCGGAACCGTCACCGAGCAGACGCTCGAAGTTCGGAAGATCCGTCGGCGTCGAGATGATCAGTACCTCACGGATGCCCGCGAGCATCAGAGTCGAGAGCGGATAGAAGATCATCGGCTTGTCGTATACGGGCAGAAGCTGCTTCGAGACGACGCGCGTGAGCGGATGAAGGCGCGTTCCCACGCCACCCGCCAGAATAATGCCTTTACGAGGCACAGGTCATTCCTCCCAAGGTTCAATTCCCGCCAAGCCGGGATGTTTCCGATCCTTCTCCGAAAGCTTGAGCTCGGCATCGACTTTCGGCCACTCGATGTTCAGCGCAGGATCGCTGAACAACAGACCACGATCGGCCTGCGGGCAATAAAGGTTATCGCACTTGTAGCTGAAGAGCGTATTGTCCTCAAGAACAATGAATCCGTGCGCGAAGCCGCGGGGGATGAAGAACTGCTTCTTGTTCTCGCCCGTCAGCACGACGCTGACGTGCTGGCCGAAGGTCGGCGACCCCTTGCGGATGTCGACGGCGACATCCCACACCGCGCCGCGGATCACCCGCACGAGCTTCGCCTGCGCGTGTTCGCCCGCCTGCCAGTGAAGGCCCCGCACAACGCCCTTCGACGAGAAAGACTCATTGTCCTGGACAAAGTCGGCCGTAATCCCCGCCGCCTTATATCGCGACTGATTGTACTGTTCAACAAACCACCCGCGATTATCACCGAATATATCCGGCTCGACGATCTTCACACCTTCGATTGCCGTAGTAATCACATTCATAGGCCCAACTCCTTCTTGATTGAATCCAACGCCGCATCGGCTGCATGCGGATAGTTGACCATGACATTCTTCGCAAATGCGAGTCGTGCGTCCCTTTTAGGATCCTTGCCGCCGACGATAACGTCGCGAATGAACGATTCGATGGCATTGACATCGTAGGCGACATAACATTGCTCCAGACAGTCCTTGCCAAGTTGCACGAACTTCTCGTCGATGTCTTGCGGAGACTTCAGCATGTAGCAACATGGTTTGCCCGTGTACAGATATTCGACGAGATAGGATCCGCAATCCTGTATGCAGCCGTCGGACTCGGCGAACTCGCGGAAGTAATCGCCGCCATCAGACCAGATCACATTGGGCTTGTCTTTGAGCTCGGCGATGTAGGCCTCGACGCGTTTCGGTCCCCACAGGTTCGGGCGCGACATGATCTGGAAAAGGAACGGATGCGGACGGAAGACGAAGTCGATCTCGGGGAACTTGTCCGGCAACATCAGGAAGAAATCCGCATACCGGATGAAGTTCGCCAGCGACAATGTCTTGTTGACGCCACCCTCAACGGAATGATGAGGCGCAACCAGGATGCGCTTGCGCTCATGCGGCTCCGGCATAACAGTAGCAAGTCCGTCCATCTTCACGTAACCGACAACATCCGCATTCGCGCCCTTGAGGATCGAATAATCGGCGTATTCCTGCCGCGTCGCCTCACATTCGAAGAACGCCTTCCACATGTAGGTATAGCTCTGTCCGCCCATTACATGACGATCGTAGACGGAGCGATAGAAACCGTAGTTCACGCAAATCGGGAGAAATCCTCGACCAACCGAATAATGCGGATTGTAACGGAAACTAGACAACTCGTACGGCGAGGGATAGCAGGCTATGTCCGCATCGCCGAGGACATCAGGCCAAAGCCCGAACTCGTCGGGACGGATGGTCAGAACACGATCCTCATGGAATACGGCTCGCATTTCCTGCTCACAATTCGCCATAGCCGGAATCGGGGACTTGCCCCGCCAACGAAGATCGGGGATGACGCAAACAAAGGCGTCGAACTTCGGATCTGCCAGCATTGCTTCAAAGAGCGGACGCGCGGGGAACATCGATGCCGATGAGACGAAAAACACAGCTTTAGCGCGCCCGCCGACACGCAACTTCTCGCCGATCACGGCGCATTTCTCTGGAAACGACGCCTGATGTTCGGCATAATCAATCCGCTTGTAATCGCGCGCGAGCGATCTCGTGTGAATCATTCCGCGCAGGGCGGGATTCACACGACGAACAAACGCAAGCGCCGCCTTAACATCTTCGTAACTATCTCCGTTTGCAGCCTTTGCCTTGAGCAGCGGCATCCTGTACTTCTTCATCAGAGAAACCGGGAACTTCGTCGGAGCGCCCCTTTTGAACCCCATGGGGACTAACGTCGACCACGCAAAGCCCTTCGACTCCAGGTACTTGGTGAGACGGAACTCAAATTTAATAATGACCTTGTCTCGCTCGATAGGTCCGTCCACTTCGGCAAGGAACTCATCCAACGCCGTTCCATCCAACACACGACGACGGAAATCGTAAAAATAGGACGAGATGTGAACATTACCAAAGGCATTATATCCCGTATACCCCCAGAAATCACAGTCGACGGTCGCCATTTTCGCGAACGACTCGGAAAACCGGAAGACCGGTCCGTAATTCGAATCATTTACCACAACAAGTTCATCAGCAACGGCAGGCTCGACGAAACCTTCCGCTCGACAGATTTCAAGACCGCGACGATAAGATCCAAAATCATACTGCCCATGTCGCTCGAATTTTGCAACCGTGACAAGTCCACGCAGCTTCTCAACTTCAGTAGGGAACACCTTGCAATCTGCAACATAGACAATATTGTCGACCACCTCTCGAAGACCATTCAGCAAATAAACGAGCGTCTCTGGGATTTCTCCCTTACCAAAATACGATGCTACAACTGCCGTTCGTCCGTGTTTTCGAGGGACACGGTCGAAGCGCCATACTCCTTCAACAGTCCCTTCTGGAAAGACAACCGAATGCTCTTCCAACATCGAAATCTGACGACCTTCGCGACGGCCATATCTCTCGAAATGAAGCAGCGGATTCATCTTCGCCGCACGGACGTCATTGTGTAATGCGTAATATTCCTCATTCACGAAATACGGCGAAGGATTGCGGTTCCCGACATGCCCGTAGATCAGGTAGTGCCGAGCGGGATCCATCCCGCTTACATCAACATCCGGGTTGTTTGTGAGATACCAGTCCGCATCAAAGAACTCCGACCGGCGAATCAGATTCACGGCTGGCATCAGCTTCAACTCGGACCTGGCGATTGTCTTGAGCTTACGCGTCAGCTTGACGAGGTACAAACTGTTCCACGCCGCACTCGTCTCCGCCTTGAAGGTCTTCCAAAGAGCCGAGAAAAGATGACACCAGTCACGCAAACGCGAAGATCGATTCACTTCAAGCCCCCCAGACTGGCCTTGATCTCCGTTGTCGAAATCTCCGGCGTCCGCGGTAGATACACGACTTCGCACTTGTCCTTCAGAAAATCGAACTTGCCCTTCCAGTCATCGCCCATGACAAAGACATCGGCCTGGTACTTGACAACATCTGTATTCTTCTGCTCCCAGTTCTCCTCTGGAACGACCAAGTCCACGTACCGAATCGCCTCTAGCATCTGCTTACGCTTCTCATAGCTGAAGTAACACTTCTTGCCCTTCATGTTCCAGTTGAACTCATCGGTCGAAAGGACGACGATCAGATAGTCTCCAAGTTCGCGTGCCCGACGCAACAGATTGATATGCCCATAATGCAGAAGATCATAGGTTCCATACGTGATTACTCTCTTCATGTCAGTTACCTTTCTTAATCTTTGCGCAGATGACATCCATCGCGATCTCGGCTGCATGCCGATAATTCAACATCACTTCCTGTTTTGCAAAAGCAATTCGAGACTCTCTTTTCGGATCCCGACCGTCCAACACAACCTGTTCGACAAATGCCTCGATAGCCGCATTGTCTGCCGCCAGATAACACTGCTCAAGGCACTTCAACCCAAAGGATGAGAATTTCTGGCCGGCGACATCAGCCCGTTTGATCATGTAGCAGCATGGCTTGTTCGTATAAAGATACTCAACCAAGTACGAACCGCAGTCATGAATGCAGGCGTCACTTTGTTCAAACAGCTCGAAATAGCGACTGCCTTCACCCCAGATCACATTCGGATACGCCTTCATTGTCTCGAAGTAGGTCAACGTCTTCGCCCGTCCCCAGACATTCGGCTGCGAAAGTGTCTGACGAAGATAGGGATGAGGGCGGAAAATGAAGTCGATCTGCGGGTATCGTCTCGGTAACCCCAGCAGGAACTCCGCCCGCGAATTGATCGTGGCAAGCGAAAGCTCGTCGTTCATCCCTCCTGGGACAGAATGATGAAGCGCAAGCAGAATCTTCGGACGCGTACCTTCCTTCGCCGTCGTCTGCCGCAACGCATCCATCTTCACATATCCAACCACCTCCGCATTCTCCCCACGGACAAGCGAACTGGCGGCATATTCCGCCAACGTATGCTCATTCTCGAAGAAAGCGATCCAAAGGCGGGCATAGTTCTCGCTCCGCATAATCCTACGGTCATAGACCGAACGATAATACCCATAATTGACCATCACGGGCAACACCGGAAAATCAGCGGAATAGGGTATGCAATAATGATAGTCCGAGATGTCATAAGGCAGCGGATAAACGGCCAAATCAACACCGTTCAAAACGTCCGGCCACGCTCCGTTTGCATCGGGTCTCACACGATGGAGATAACGCTCCGGGTAAGATTCGGCAAGTGCCCCTTCACAACGAAACAACTCGTCCAACCAGGCATGACCCACACGGCGGAAATCGGGAATCACGACAAGCCGAGGCTCGAAACGCCCGTCTTCGACCATCCGCCGAAACAATGGCTCGGCCGGGAACATCGCCAAATCCGAAACGAAGAACACGACCCTGATCCGTTCTCCCCTAGCACACCGCGCAGCCAGCGCCTCAACAATCCGCGCAAATGACCGTCGCTGCCCCATCCAGGAGACTGGCTGGAATCTGACTTGAAGATAAATTCGAGCGAGTCCATAGGGAATCATTCCCAGACAAAACCGCACCAAGGGAGATTTGATGCACTTTTCCATAAAATCAAGATACCCTGATTTTCCGTATCGAGAACGAATATATGCGCTCTCAACCCAATACGGGACGAGATTCTTGATCAACCCTCGTAGGAAACGCCTCATATGCCTGCACTCGATTCACGAACCAGCCGACTGGCGCCCTTCAGGAACTTCTCATAGGCGTCGCAGATTCCCGCCACATCGTTGCCAAACGCCTTTTGCTCGCCCTTGTGCAGCCAGAGAATCTTGTTACACATCGCGCGGACCTGTCCGAGCGAGTGCGAGACGAGAATCGTCGTCGCTCCGCCAGAGATGATTTCGCGCATCTTCGCCTCGCTCTTCGCCCGGAACGCACCATCCCCGACGGAAAGAACTTCGTCGAGGATCAGGATCTCTGGTTTGACGAGCGAGGCAATCGCAAAGGCAAGCCGAGACTTCATACCACTTGAAAGCTGCTTGAAGGAACGGTCTTCAAATTCCCTGAGCTCCGCGAAGTCGACAATCTGATCGTAGGTTTCGTCCATGAACTTGCGCGTGTAACCGAGCATCGCACCACGCAGGTAGGCGTTTTCCCTGACGTTGAGGTCTCCATCGAAGCCCGAGGCGAGTTCAAGGAGCGCTGAAACCGTACCCCTGCGAATCACTCGACCTTCAGTCGGCTCCATAATGCCCGAAATCGCCTTCAGAATTGTCGATTTACCCGCACCGTTTGTCCCGATGATACCGAGCATATCACCGCGATTGAGCGTGAAGGAAACACGCCGATCGGCCCAGAACTCCTTCACCTGATACCGTCCGGTCAACCGCCGCACCACCCACTCCTTCAAGCCGATGTTCTTGAAATCGCCGACCATATAGCGGATCGACACATCGCGACACTCGAGCATGACATCAGACATAGTACAAGAACCTCGTGTTATAGTGCTTGTACATGAATGCCCCCATCAGAAACGCCTCCAGGGCGAAACCCGCAAGCGTAATGTGCGTCATCAGATCGGGGATAATCCCCGCCAACACTATCTCGCGCACGTAGGCGATATGCCGATAGACGGGATTGAACAGAAAGACCTGCTGAACGTCTGGCGGCATCCTATCGACCTGATAAAAGATCGCCGAACCATACATGAGCAGCTGCACGAAGACGCCCCACAGATAATCCATATCCCGGAAGAAGATGTAGAGTGCGGAAAGAATCATGCCGATGCCGATGTTGAAGACCAATAACGTCACGATTGGATAAAATAGAAAGAGAAACTTCCAGGTAAATTCGACATGATCAATCACGCAGAAGAAGAAGAACACCAGCAAGGTCAAAACGAAGTTGATGAGCGTCTGCACGTTTCCAGCAAACAGGAATAGGTACTTCGGCACATTCACCTTAGTGAAAATGGCGGCATTACCATACAAACACCGCATGCCCGCATTAGTCGACTCGGCGAACCAGTTGAAGACCAACAGGCCACAGAAGAGATAGGTCGTGTAGTGGGGAACCGTCCGCCCGAAGAACTGCTCGAACACGACCTTCATCACCAGCAGCATCAGCAAAGGCGACAACATGCTCCACGCGATACCCAGTACAGTGCGTTTGTACTTTTTCTTAAAATCGCGTTTGACAAGTTCCTCAAATAAGAATTTAGATTTTTTCAATTTATCAAGCATTGGCAATATTATATCACAACTTAGGGCATCCCACAACTGCACGCACAAGATTCCATCCACCTTGCACAATGGTGCCAGGTACTTGTTGTCATAGTTTTCAGCCACGAGGCCACTATTCAATCCACACGGGCCAGCTAAGGTCAGGTTTCTTTATCGTAGCCGTACCATAGCCAACGCCATTGACCATCAGCCCCGTCACATTCACCGTATAGGCCTTGATCTTGCCGTTCTCTATGGAATAGATCTTGTATGAACCCTTGAAGGACCCGTCCCTCGTCTTGTAGGTCAACTTCAGTCCAGACGGATTGTCCCCCGTCTTGGAATAGTCAATCTCCTGCGAGCCTCGCTCAAATGCGACCTTCCCGGCCTTCGCCCCACCGGCGACAATCCACCTGCCGCCAGCTTGCATGACAGAGACTTCTTCAGGTAGGAAATCATGCAACAGCTCACCTCCCGCCGCCTCGATTTCATCGCAAAGGCCACCGCCCCCACCACAGAAAAACATCTCACGGCCATCATACGAAAGAGGCTTCCCTACAGCACACCAGTCAAGATCGCCCGTGATCCTGGTCTCGCCTTCACCCCGCGGCAACCACAGCGTAAAGGCAAGCTCCATTTTTTTGGCGACGACAATCGGCACCGCACACCATTCTTCACCCACAAGAAGTTGGCTCACCGCGTTTACCTTGATGCCATCAACAAGTCCAGTGATCTTGGTCTTCCCCTTCGTCCCAATCACAACGCTCAAGGCCACTCCATCCTCGCCACCAATGTTCAGCGCACCCTTCCACTTGTCCAGCACCTCGGCGGCTATGGACTTGTCAGATGACGACTTTCCGGCAAACAGATTCCGTGAACCCTGTATCTCGTATTCATCGTCGAGGTAACCTGTCATCCCCTGGGATCCGAAATACAAGTCCAGGTGATGCCCCTTTGCCTCCATACAGTTCACTTCGCCCCATTCGTTGACGGCCCCCTTGAATGTAATCTTCTCACCCCAGAGCTGCACCGTGACCGCGACATTGGCCGTAAACTCACCCGATTTGCGATCAACCCTGCCTTTCGCGACCTTAGCCTGAATCATGCCCTGCGGGTAACCACCACTTGTCAGCATGCCATCATACATCACTGCCGAAGTGAGCCAAGGAGCCCCCTCAACCTCATCAACATAGGCCTCGCTCCACAAATAAGGAAGTTCCTCGTACCAGTCCGCGTACAGCCACATGTCTGAATATACCGGTGTGTAGTAATCAACATAGTCACCAGACCAATCGTACCACCCGTCAAAAACATATCCTTCGCGATACGGCGTCGGCAACATACCCAGCCAATCGCCCGGACGATAGGTCCGAGACCATTCGTCGCAGTAACCGCCGTTCGCGTTGAACGTCACCGTGTAGCTGACCGGGGAAGGCGTCCAGACGACCTGGTCGACCCACCCGCAGTCGCTGCCGGATGAGGCGCTGCTGTCCTTCTCGTAGGACCACTTCAGCGTGCGCGAGCCCGAGGACACCACGTAGGAAACCTGT
>JAKSOW010000038.1 GCA_024405395.1 Kiritimatiellia bacterium
ACGATGCGATTTGACTGTACCGACGACGCGAATCGACTGTACCGAAAAGCCGATTTGACTGTACCGCCAGGCGGTACAGTCCGCAGGTGCTCGCTCATCTGATTGGCAGGCTCACAACAGATAAGCGCAAGGGCGTGTGGCGCCTACCGAACGACCTTGATTCCAGGCGGCGCGTCGACGGTCACAGCCATCGTGCCGTCCGGATTGCGCGACGCGCGCACCATCACGGCGCGTCCATCGGGCAGCGCCATGGCACCTTCCGCCCAGGCAAGATCGCCCAGGAAAGGCTTCACCTCGACTGTGCGGCAGCCCACATCCAGGGGGCGGATGCCCAGCACGTGGTTGATGCACCACGCGGCCGGTCCGCCGCTCCAGCCATGGCAGAACGAATGACGGAACCCCGGATAGCAGAATTCGCCATAATCGCCATGGATGTCCTTCTTGCCCGGCACAGGCACCTCGTCGATGCGGAAGCAGTTGTTCGTCCAGGCAAGGTTGAAATCCTCCCAGAAGCTCGTGGCGCCCACATCCAGCATCGCGCCCCAATAGTCGCGCACCGTGTCAAGCGCCCGCTGATGGGCACCTGCCCGGCTCATCGCCTCCAGCATGTAGTAGCCATAGAAGGTCGACACGTCGGCGTGCCCCTTCTGGCCAAGGACCGCGTCGTACATCTCCTTGGGATCACACAAGCCGGCGAGCGCCAGGAGTGCCGCCGCCGATTTTGCGCCATTTGGATCCGGCTTCTGGGCGGCGATCTTGGCGGCAAAGGCGCGGGCGCGGGCGGCAAGCGCCGGACGATTCAGCGCTTCGGCCATCAGCACGACCTCGCGCGCCGTCTCCAGGGCCAGCCCCTGCGTACCGGCCGTAGCAGCCTTGTCATTGTGTTTGGTGGGCCAATCGAGGAAGTTCCCGGCCGTCCAGACGCCATCCTTGTCGAGGCCCTTCTCCACATGGGCAAAAGTCTTGTCCAGATAATCCGCATGCTTGGCCAAGTAGCTCCTGTCGCCCGTGTAGCGGTACCATTCGGCCACGTTGCGGATCCACCAGAACGTGTAGGTGGGCATGGTGTTCATCCACTGGTCGGGCGGCGTGGTGGCGGCCATATAGTCCAGCGACTCGGGCAGAATGGCGGCGGCACCGAAGACGTTGAGGATCACCATCGTCTCGGGATGCGTGTCGCCCATCCACACAAGACGGTCGCGCTTGATGCCGTCCCACAAATAGTCCTGACAGCACAGATGCACCGTGCGGACAGCCGTGTCGAACACGCGGTTGAGCCGTTCATCCGACGAACGGAAGTTCCCCACCGCCGTCATCGGCCGCATCAGGGATATGGCGCGAATCGAATCGAACACAGCCGTGCCCGCCAACAGCAGGTCTATGCGCACGAAGCGGAAGCCCGTATTGCCGATCTCCTGCGTTCCCATCACGGGAAGCGTCAGCTCCAGATCGCGCTGTGCGTGGTCATTGCTCGCTCCGCGCTCGCCCGAGAGCGCATCCGAGAACGTTTCCGCCACCGACTCGCCGAAGCGCAGCCGCACACGCAGATTGCGCGTACTCGCGGCGGAAAGCGCCAGCTGTAGGCCACCGTGGAGCTCGCGGCCGAAGTCCAGGACAATGCCCGGCGCATTGCCGTTGTTCACGAGCCTGCAGCCCGTGCGCACCTTCCAGCCCAGTTCGGGCACCTGCCCGTGCTTGGGTGCCAGGAGCGTCTGCTCGTCGGCAACCGCGAAACGGCCAGAATGGCCTGATGCCGCCGCCGTTTTCCACACAATCCGAACGGGATCGACATACGTCCGCACGCGCGGATCGACGCGATCGGCCCACGCCCAACAGGCGACGACGGCAAACAACAGCAGCGTCAGGTTCTTCATGGCAGTCCTCACCAGTCGATCTTGTCTTCGATGAAGAAGTACTGGTAGCCCGCGTCATGCACCATCTTGCAGGCCGTCAGCAGCTTCTCGCGGGAATCCGGCTGATAGGCAAAATAGTCCTTGTACCAGTACTCCTCATGCGTGGCGTGGATCAGGTACTCGTTGCCGATGACCTGCTGCATGCGCGCGGGGATGTCCTCGAGCTTGTAGAGGTTGAGGCACGGCGCGCCGCAGCCGAAGGTCATGAAGTTGCAGCCTGTGTCCTTGTCGTGCAGCCAGTTGTAGGTGCCGCGCGTGATCTTCACCTGTTCGGGCAGCAGATGG
This sequence comes from Kiritimatiellia bacterium, assembly GCA_024405395.1. Lineage (GTDB taxonomy): Bacteria > Verrucomicrobiota > Kiritimatiellia > RFP12 > UBA1067 > RGIG6720. Next base: position 2,199 of record JAKSOW010000038.1, read on the forward strand.
TTGTAGCCGCAGGCCGACACGCTGATGTCGTCGCCGCCGCCCGGACGCCAGTACATGGCGGTTTCCGGCTTGCGGAAGTTCTCGATGCGCATGGCGTGGCCATACGGCAGCACCGAACGGTCGCCCGTGTAGGCGTAACGTGGACCTGCCGAACACCAAATGGCCTTGACGCCGCAGTCCTTGAGCGCCACGCATCCTTCCTTGGACATCGGGCCCCAGTGCGGCGTCACAGCCTTGGCGAACATGCCGGGGCCAGCGAAACGCTCCACTTCGCGCGTCAGGATCTCCCACACGAACTTCACGTCGTCATAGCTCGCGTTGATCCACGGATAGTCAGGGAATTCGGAGTACGAATGGAAGCCGAACCGCAGCCAGCTCTTCGCCGCCTGGAATTCCGCCTTCCAGGTGTCGGGCATGTCCTTGAGCGTGAACTCGGCTCCGCGCGCGCCGTAGTAGAAGTCGTTGCGGTAGAAGATGTTCATCTGCACCTTGAGACCATATTTCTCGTGCGCCTCCTTGAAGGCGGCAAAGTAGAAATGGTCCCAGATGGACTTCGGCTTCTGGGCCGCCAGGTCGCGGAAACAGAAGATCACGTCATCAATGTAGAACGCCGCCCGTTTGCCGGGGATGTTCTTGGTACGGCGCACTTCCACGTTGGACATCGTGGGCCCCAGTTCCTTGGCCGACTCGAGCGCCTTTCGTTTCCGAGCCTGGAGCTCCGGCGATTCCGACCGCACGGTCTTGATGCCTTCGCCCAGCTGGCCCTTGGCGGCCGGCGTCGTGCAGCCACCTGCCATAGCGGCCGCAGTCATCACCGCCGCACCGCGAATGAAGTCACGTCTGTTCTGATTCATGGGGAACTCCTTGGATTACTTGGATTTCGGATTTTTCGGGGCAGGTTCAAGCATGGCGTTCACGCACCAGAGCATCGGCGCCTGGCCATGGGGATCGCCATTGAGCGACGGACGGTCGAGATAGTACTGGTGATCGTTCTTCTTGCCCGTGCCCACGCACACGTCGGAAATGTTGCCCCAGCGGTCGATGCGGCTGCAGAGCGCCAGCCACGCACGACGGGCGGCGGGGCCGTACGAAGAGCTGGGCAGCCATCCCCACCGCACGCCCGTGATGAACGCGGAGGTGAACATCGCCGTGCCCGAGGACTCCGCCCAGCTGCTGGGCTCGTCCACAAGCTGTCCCCACATGCCGTCGGCGCGCTGGAACTTCAGCAGTGCCGCCATCATCTCCAGATAGCCCTTCATGATGCGCGAACGGTATTCGCTGTCCTCCGGCAGATACTTGAGCAGCAGCGCCATGCCGCCGGCCATCCAGCCATCGCCACGGCCCCACACGAACGGCACGTCCGGCGCGTGGTAGAAGAGTCCCTTCGCAGGCCCCTTCTTGAGCTGCAGCTTGTCGAGATACAGGCACATCTCCTTGGCGGCACGGTCGATGTACTTGCGGTCCTTCGTGAGCAGATAGGCCTGCGACTGGAGCACGTTGATCATGTACATGTCGTCGATCCAGAGGCGCGTCTGCGGCGTATACCCCTTCTCGAAGTACTTGAGGCGCTCATCATAGGGGATGTCCATCTCGTTCTTGGAGATGCGCACGTCCTCAGGGCCATTCGGTTTCGCCCACTGCTTGTCGGCATAGGAAAGGCCAAAGTCACGCAGTTTCGGATCGCCGCCCAGACGGGCAATGGCCATTGGCACGGAGCCGAAGATCGAGAAGTCCACATGGTCCGCCTTCGAGCACATCGCCTTGCGCGGCCCGCGGAACTGGGCGAAACGACCCTGCAGCTGCGCGAGATAGTAGGCGTTCTTCGTGAGATTGGCGTAATCGAGCGCATTGAGCCATGTGCTCACCACGGCATACGGCACGTAGTTCTTGGCGTGCAGACGCGAGGCGCCCTTGGGGAAGTAGTTCGCCGGATCGGCCGAAAGGAACTGGCGCGTGATCATCGCGCCCACCGTCATCGGGTTGGCGTTCGCCGGCAACGCGTCGAACCAGTATTCGCGGTGATCGCCGCGGAAATAATCCATCGGGCTGGGCGACATCGTCGTCTTGGACTTCAGCGACGCCACCGGCGTCACGGACAGGTCCATGTGCCCGTCCTTCATGTTCTGCGTGGAGATGATGTAGCGGTCGTTGCACACGAACTGCGGATGCGGATCGGGGTGGTTGTGCCACTTGTCGTCCTTTTCGCAGAGGCGGTCGTTCTTGTAGTGCGGGAAGCACACCTTGCCCGTCCAGCGGTCATAGAACAGCACCTGCCAATTGCAGCCGCGATACCAGCCACCCACCGGGTAGTCGTACACGCAGTAGCGGTTATCGGCCGTCATCGCGCCATGCCCGGCGGCAAACGGCGAGATGCAGTACTGCTGGCCGCTGGCGACGTTGTAGCCGTAGAAGCCGTTGCCGCAGCACCACATGATGGCCTTGCCGTCCTCCTGCCAGTGCTCATGCGTGGCGTAGTTGAACTCCTCGGGGGCGATGTTCTGGCGCTGTTCGCCCGGACGGAACAGCCACAGACGCGGGTAGACCTCCGTCTGCGGACGCGACACCTGCTTCGTCTCGACCTTGCCGTCCTTGTTGGTGACGATCACGTCCTTGAGCCAGCAGCACTCCCAGGCGCAGAGCGCGAGATTGTCGTCGGTGGGGCAGATCTGCGCATGGTTGCACATGAACGGCGCCTGGCTCCACTTCTCCCACTGGCCGGTCTTGAAGTTCACGAAGCCCTCTTCGTAGACCTTCTTGCCGTTTTCCGTGAGCGACACGTCCAGGAAGGCCTTCGTGCGGTCGCTGTTGAGCGTAAGATGCGTGTGGTACCCATGCACCTTCACCCCCGGGCGCGTGAAGCGCTCAGGCATCTTCGTGAGCACAATCTCCTTCTCGGGGTCGGCCAGCATGTCGCGCATGCAGATGCAGTCGGGATTGCGGCGCACATAGTAGATCTTGTCGGTCTTGACGTCAAGCCACGGGATCTGGGGCGGCACGTCGATGAACTTCGCAGTGTCGGTGAGGAAGTCCACATAGGCCGTGCGCTTGGGCTCCTGCTTCTTGTTCTCGTTCTTGGCGGTCCAGAAGAAAAGGAACCGGCCATCATCCGTCATCGACTTCGCCGTGAAGTACCAGCTCTGCTGCGTGTCGTCCAGGAGGCCGGGCTTGAGCACATAGGAGTCGATCTTCGTGACAGGATCGGTGCGCTTGATGAAGAGTTTCGAGGTTTCGGGCGTCGCCATCGTGACCTCCACAGGCGGCGTGTAGGCGAACACGGTGGCCTCGCGCAGATTGAGGCGGCAGATGAGCGCCTTGGCGGCCTTGCCGTCCGCAGCCTTCAGGTTGACGATGAAGCGCACGGCCTTCGCGTTCTTGGCGAACGTGCCCGTCAGGCGGTAGATGCCGCGACGATCGCGCTTGATGGTCACCTTCTCGCCCTGGCCCGCGAGGCCGTCACCCAAAGACTTGCCGGCGGCATCCAGCTGCACAATCGCCAGACCGCCCGTGAAGTCCACCATGCCCAGATTGCGCATGTCGAGCTCAAACTTGAAGTCGCGCCCAGCGGCCTCGGTCGGCAACGCCACCTCATAGGACGCCGTGCCCGTGCCAGTGAGCACAAGCCCGCCGCGATGCTCCTCCGTCTTCACGTCCTTGGCGAGCTGCCACTTGCCGGCATTCTCGGGGTCATAAGCCTTCCAGAGCAGGTTCGCACAGGACTCGGAGTCGTAGTATTCGAAGCGTCCGGGCGCATCCGCCACGCAGAAGAGCTTCGTGGTGCCCTGCGGGATCTTGAAGCGGAGCACGACATTCTTGGTGAAGTCGCTTCCCTGCACAGCCTCAAACGCAATGGGTTGCTCCTTGCCGTTGACGATGCCCTTCAGCGCAAACGCCGTGTAGGAGTCGCTCGCCGCGCTGCAGCCCGGCTCGGAGACGTACTTGCGCGCACGCAGCTGGGCGACGTCGATCTCCATCTCATAGGTGGCCTCCGTGCGCTTGGACGGATCATAGGCCAGTTCAAACGTCTTCGGCTGCGGCGCAGTCTTGGGGTCGGAGGTGATGGCGATGAGCTGATCCATCGGCGTCACGGAAACGTTCATGTGCCGGTCGGCGTCGCTCATCGTGCACACCACATAGCGGCTGTCGCACACGATCTGCGGGTGCGGATCCGGATGCAGCGACGACTCACGCTCCTTCGAGCAGATACGCGGGATCGCCGTGTGGAGGTACACGCCGCGATGCGTCTCGCGGTTGCAGAAGCGCACCGTCGAGCCGCAACCGCGCCACCAACCGCCCCACGACTGGTCCGAGGCGATGTACTTGTTGTCGGGGCTCATCGCGGCATGCGCGGAACCAATCGGATTGATGCGCCATTCGCGGCCCGTGGCGAGATCGTGGTAGGAGACGCCGCCCGAGCACCAGTAGAAGCCCTTGCCGTCTTCGGCGAAGTACTCATGCGTGGCGTAGCCCGTGATCTTGGAGGTGATCTCCCACTTCTTCCCCTTCCGGAACAGCCACAGACGCGGATAGACGTCATCGGTCGAGCGGATAAGGTCGCTCACGTAAAGGCCCTTGTAGGCCTTCACCTTCGCGAATTCGTCGGGGAACATCTCATCCTTCACCTTGTAGCGGGCATTCTCCCAGGCACACATCGCCAGCGTGGGGTCGAACGGATGGAACTGGCCGTGATTGCAGCAGAAATTGGACTGCGCCCACTCGATGAACTTGCCGGTCGTGACATCGATGACGCCCTCCACATCCTGTCCGTTCGGGTACTGCGTGTCAAGGAACACGAGCTTGCGGTCGGGCGAAAGCGTAATATGCGTGCCGTGGCGCTTGCCAAGCTCCTTGGGCCACGGGCAGAGGATGTTGTCCTTCTTCGGATCAACCAGGAAGTCGCGCCGATGGACCCCTTCGTCGTCGGTATACCACATCTGGTCGCTCACCGTGTCGATCCACGGGATGCCGCCGCATTTTCCGAGATCGATCACTTCATCCTTGAGAAAATCCACGACCATGTGGCGCTTGGTCTGCCCAACGCGCTTTCCAAGCTTTTCAGGCGGATATTCATCACCCGAGGCCCAGAACACGAGGAAGCGTCCATCATCAGTCATCGACTTGGCGGTGAAGTAGAGCGACTGCTGGTTGAAGGCCACCAGACCCGGCTTGAGCAGGTAGGAGACCACGCCCGACCGCGGATCGACGTGCTTCACGAAAAGCTTCGAGGTCGCGGGCGTCTTCATGCCGGCGACAATGTTCGCATCGTAGGCCGCCCGTGCGGGCGACACTGCGCATGCCTTTTCCTCGGTGCCTGCGGTCGAGGGCACACAGCCCGCAGTGAAACAAGCGGCGATCAGGGCGCCACACCCCATCAAGATTCTTTTCATTTCAGTTCCTTCTTCATGCAAAATGGTTCTTTCGTGATTAAGTCTGACGCCCTTTCGCGGTGATGCGCCATCAGCGGATACCGATGACCTTGTGCATCTGGATGGAGAGCGCCCAGGGCGGATTCGCCTTGGGCATCAGCTTGTTCACCTTGGACAGCAGATTGAGCGCCCGCTTGTAATGGATCTTTCCGTCCTTTTCGAGCGGGGAGATGTAGTAGTCGTCGGCGGCGATACGGTCGCGCATATTGCGACAGAACGAGGCAATGAGCTCATCCTGCGCCACGATGCGCACCTCATTGGCCCGCTTGAGCATGTGGTCGTCGCGGTAGCGCGTCACGTAGTCGGGCTTGGGCGAACAGGCGATGTAGTCGAAGAGTTCGGGCTCGGGCGGTGCTTCCAGGCCATTGGTCTCCATCGCCACGGTGAATCCCTCGTTCTTGAGCGCACGCACGAGATCGGAGATTCCGGGCTGGATGGAAGGCTCGCCACCCGTGAGGATCACGAAATTCTTCTCGCGGTGCCGCACCTTTGCCACCAATTCCTCCAGTGAGAGGTCCAGGTGCTGCGTGCGATGGGTGTCGCACCAGACGCAGGCCAGGTTACAGCTCGAAAAACGGACAAATGTGGCCGGCCGGCCTACATTTCGTCCTTCGCCCTGCAGTGACGTGAAAATGGAATTCAGATGAAAGTTCATTGAATCGTGCGAATATTATGGCATTTTATCAATTCCAAGACAAGCCCCTCAATGTGGAGAAAGTAACTTGAGGTACCAGTCGACCAGGGTCGGGCCCCAATACATCCAAATCAGCGTACCCAACGCCAAAAACGGACCATAGGGAACCGCAGTGAAGGAGCCCAATTTGGCGCGTCCGCGCCAAATCAGCAGACCGCCAGCAATCGAACCCACCAGCGACGAGACGATTATCGTGAAGAGAACCGCCCAAGGTCCAAAGAACGCCCCAATCGCGCCAATGAGCTTGACGTCGCCAAATCCCATGGCGTCCTTTTTGACCAGTTTGGAGAACAAAGCCCCAACGCCCCAGAGGAAGAAGAACCCGAAAAGCAGGCCTCCCAACGACCAGTACAGCGCGTGAAGTCCGACGTTCTGGCCCTGCAGCTCAGGCGCAAGGAAGCTGAACGGGACGCCCAGGACCATGCCGCCAATCGTCACGCGATCCGGCAGATAAAAATGCTCCAGATCGATGAACGAACCAAGGATGAGCCCTGTGGCAACCACCCATTCGGCCAACATTACCTTGATGTCCATGCAGGGCACCAGGCCCAGAATCGGCAACTGCCGCAGCATGAACGGCATCGCCCACTGCAGATAGGCCATCAGGAACAGCACGCCCCCCAGCAGCTCCACAATGGTGTAGCGCACCGAAATCGGCTTCTTGCAATTGGCGCATTTTCCACGCAGGCAGCACCAGCTGAGGATGGGTATGTTCTGATACCACTTGATGCGGGCATTGCAGTTCGGGCAATGCGAAGGCGGATAGACCACGCTTTCGTTGCGGGGCAACCGCCAGATGCAGACGTTAAGGAAACTGGCGACACAAGCCCCAAAGGCAAACGCAAAGCCCGCGAAAACCAAGAAGTAATACATGTCCATGCGTCATTTCCCTTCTCGGACCGTACTCACGTCCGCTGCCCGAAGTCCGACTGTCCACGCCCCTGATAATTGGTGCGCTGCCGCTTGTGCTTCTTGGCGTTGGCAGGATGGACGAACTTGCCCGCATCCTTCTTCTTTGGCCAGAAGCGCGCCCCCGGGTGACGCGCATTGCCCTTGCGGTTCGTCTCGCCCCCACGGATCCACGGCGCCTGCGGTAGGCCCTGCCCCTCCTTGCCGGATTTCTTTTCCGCCGCCTCCGAATGAAACGGATGGTCGCGGTCAATCGGGATGGTCTGGCGGATGAAGCGCTCGATGGCCTTCAGAAGCTGCCGCTCCTCCGGCGCCACAAAACTGACGGCGGTGCCCGCCTCGCCCGCACGGGCCGTGCGGCCAATGCGGTGTACGTAGCTCTCGGTCTCGTTCGGAAGCTCCATATTGACGACCAAGTCAACTTCCTTGACGTCAATGCCGCGGGAGGCGATGTCGGTCGCGACAAGCACACGCACCTTGCCGGCGCGGAATCCCTCCAGCGCACGCGTGCGTTGGTTCTGCGTCTTGTCCGAATGAATGGCCGCAACAGGCGTTTCCTTGTGCCGCAGCTTGCGCTCCACGCGATCGGCGCCATGGCGGGTGCGGGCAAAGACGATCACCTTCTTCCACTCGGGGTGGTTCTCGAGAAGGTACATCAGGAGATTGTCCTTATTGCCCTTCTCCACACACATCACGCGCTGGTTGATCCTCTCCACCGTCGGCTTCTCGGGCGAGATCATGATCTGCATGGGGTCTGTCACGAGTTCGCCAGCCAACTTGAGGATCTGGGGCGAAAGCGTGGCCGAGAAGAACATGGAATGCCGTTTCACCGGCAGCTTCGAGATGATGCGCTTGATGTCGGGGAAGAACCCCATGTCGAGCATGCGGTCGGCCTCGTCCAGCACGAACTCCTCGATGTTGTCGAGATAGACGACTCCCTGCGTCATGAGGTCAATAAGGCGCCCAGGCGTGGCGATCACCACTTCGGCGCCGCGCTGAAGATCCTTGACCTGAAGGAACTGCGACACGCCGCCAAAGACAATGGCATAGTGCGTACGCGTGTACTTGGAGTAGTCCATCAGGTTGTGCGCCGTCTGCGCCGCCAGTTCCCGCGTGGGCGAAAGGACGAGCGCACGGGGATGCCCTGCGCCTTTGACCGCACACGGAAAACGGGCAGGCGCGTTCACCAGACGATGCAGGATCGGCAGAAGAAACGCCGCCGTCTTGCCTGTGCCTGTCTGGGCACAGCCAATGAGGTCACGTCCCTCCAGAAGGTAAGGTATGGCCTTCTCCTGGATGGGCGTGGGGGTGGTGTAGCCCGCATCGGCAACAGCCTTGCGGAGACGTTCGTCTAGGGAGTCGAATACAGAGGCCATGCTGACATCACACCGCGGCCACAAGGCCACGGAAATAGCCGAGGGACTCGGGAATCCACTCGGGGTTCTTGGGGAAGGAATTCGCGAGCTCCAGTCCGAAACAGCCATCATAGCCAACCTCGACCAGCGCGCGGAAGAACGGCAGATAGTTGATCACCCCCTGGTGGGCGACCGTGCCTGAGGAACCATTGCCGCCATCGGAGATGTTGCGCAGATGCCCGTCGAAGATGCGCGCCGCGTACTGGCGCACAATGGCCGCCGGATCGAAGCCATCCGCGAACGTGTAGGCCACATCCATGCAGAAGCCCATGGCCGGATCCAGGTCCTTGATGTACTCATAGGTCGCCGGCACAGTAGGATACAGACGCGGATTGCCCGTCTTCGGATTTGCACCGTGGTTGTGGATGGCGAACTTGATGCCATACTTCGGGCAGAGCTCCGAGCAGACCTCGCACATCCTGCGGCTGGACTGCATCTTGCCGTCCGCGCCCTTCTCGCCCGGCACACCCACCAGGATGCCGGCGCCCAAGGCGGCGGTATAGTCAAAATACTTCTTCGCCTCGTCAGGCGTCGACATCGTGATCGGCCCCGTGCCATAGGGCGTCACGCCGTGATCAGCGCATTTGCGCTTGAATTCCGCGATCTGCGCTGGCGTGGCGTCAAACGGCAGATGGAAGTTCTTCACGCAGAGATAGTGCACGTCATACTTCTCAAGCGCGGCAAGCGTCTCGTCCAGGGAGAACTTGTTGTAGGTGTAGCCCGCCATGGCGATGTGGAACTTCGGCTTGCGGCACGCGCACGCCTTCGATGCGCCGCAACGCGCGGAGCTGCAGCCCGCCGCCGCCAACAACAGGGCACCGGCACCAGTTTTCAGGAAGTCTCTTCTGTCCATGTTCATCTCCTTGTTCTAGTTCAGACTTTACGGAAAATCAGCGACGTATTCACGCCGCCAAAGGCGAAATTGTCACTCATGGCGTATTCGCAATCGATCAGGCGGCCTTCGCCCATCAGATAGTCCAGCTCCGCGCAAGCCGGGTCGGGCGTGGTCAGATTGAGAGTGGGCGGATACCAGCCCGTCTCCAGCGACTTCACAAGCAACGCCGCCTCCAAGGCGCCGCAGGCGCCGAGCGTATGGCCCGTGTAGCTCTTGATGGAGGATATCGGCACGGCGCGACCGAACGCCGCACGCGTGGCCTGGGTCTCGGCGACATCGCCGGTCTTCGTGGCGGTGCCATGCCCACTCACGTAGCCGATCGCAGACCCGTCCAGTCCCGCATCGGCTAGGGCCAGGGTGAGGGCGGAAGACATCGTGTCGGCATTGGGGTTCGTGACATGCGTGCCATCCGTCGTCTCGGCGAAACCCACAAGCTCACCCAGTATCCGCGCGCCGCGGGCCCTGGCATGCTCATATTCCTCCAACACAAGAGTTGTGGCGCCATCGCCGATCACGAGCCCGTCACGCGAGACGTCATACGGCGCCGGCGTGGTTGTGGGGGCCTCATTCTTCAGCGACGTGGCGTACAAGGTGTCAAAAACGGCGACTTGGGCCGCACTGAACTCCTCGGCGCCGCCGGCCAGCATGACGTCCTGCACGCCCCAGCGGATGAGCTCCGCCGCCTGCCCCAACGCCAGGGAACCGCTCGTGCAGGCCGTTCCCGTCGGCAGCAACCGACCATGCGTCTTGAAGTGCACGCTCAGATTCACGGCCGTCGTCTGCGGCATCAGCTTGAGATAGGTGCCGGAATTGACGTTCTGCACCTTTTTGGTGGCGATCATGGAGTAGAAATCGAACATCGGCGGGATGGAGCCGGAGCAGGACCCATAGGCGACGCCGCAGCGGCCACCCTGCAGCTCGGCCTCCGTGAGACCGGCCTGCGCAATCGCCTGTTCCGTGGCGTTGAGCGCCAGCATGCTCACCTCGCCCATCGTGCGCACCACCTTGCGCGTATAGGAGGCCGGACGCTCAAAATGGCACAGCGCCGCCAGCCTTGAATTGAGCCCTTCGTATTCGTCCAGCGCCGCCAGACGCTCGACGCAGTTGCGCAGGACGCGCAGTCGCGCAAACGCCGACGTCACGTCATTCCCCAGGGGACTCACAATCCCCATGCCCGTTATCGCCACACGGCGAAGTGACTTGCTTCCTGTCATGTTATATCAAGGATTTTCTGTCAGAAGAACCATTTGGCGCACGCCAGAAGACCCTGTTTCCAGGGCACACGATGGGACACGCCCGTCTTGCCCGCAAACTCGGAGAGATGCGCCACATACCAGTCGTAGTTGCGCACGAGCGCATCCTTGTTGGAGTACTTAGGCGCATAGCCCAGCAGTTTCTGAGCCCGCTCAACGGAGACGAAGCTGTCGGTCGAAGCCGTTTCGTACACCCAGGGATAGAGCGGCGAGAGATGCAGCTTCTCCAGAATGCGGAGGATCAAGATGAGCGGTTTGACGGGCATGCCGCGGATTTTCTTTCCATGCCCCGCGCGGTCAAGGACGGCCTGATAATCCTCCTTCATCGTGGTAAACTCCGTCGCGCCAATGTTGAACTCGGTGTTTACCGTCTCAGCAGGCAACGTCATCGTCAGCTCAATCGCGTCGCAGAGATCCGCCACGTCCATCAACTGATAGCGGTTGTTGCCGCTGCCGATCATCGGAAAACCATGCCCCGTATACGCCCAGTCGTAGAAAAGCGCAAACACGCCAAGGCGCTCTGGTCCGATGAAGCTCTTGGGGCGGATGATCGGCACGCAAAAACCCTCGGCGCGCGCCTGGCGGCAGATTCCCTCCGCCTCGATCTTGGCGTGCCCATAGGGTCCCACGCCGATAAGTTCGTCGTCCTCGTAGATGGGATGGCGCTTGGGCACGCCGTATACGGCCGTGCTCGAGATCTGGATCATGCGCGGCACACCCTTTTCCCGACAGGCCGTCAGGACATTCCGGGCGCCGTCGACCTCCGTGCTGTGGATGTCCTCAGGCGAATAGAGCGGCAGAGCCGCAGCCGTGTTCACCACCACATCACAGCCATCGACGCATTTCCGCACAGCTTCGATGTCACGCACATCTCCGAGCGTGAATTCAAGCCAGGGTTCCGACTTCTCCGGATAGTCGAAATCCGCGATATCCAATACCCGAATCTTCTCCACCCCCTTCGCGCGAAGATGCCGAATGAGGTTGATGCCCAAAAAGCCGCTGCCGCCCGTGACAAGAACAGTCTTCATTTTTGCTTAGCCTTTTCCGTTGAGATCTCAAGCCCGCTCTCCGTCAACGGAACCGTGAGCTCCGCCGCCATTTCGCGGGAAATGATGAAAATCGCGTCCACGCCACCGGCCGTGGCATAACGACCACCGCCCGGCGCCGCATTGCCCAGCATCAGCGTGTGACGCAGGGCATCCTCAGACACGACATCCGCCGATATCGTGAACACAGCTGGTGCCAAACCATGCCGTACAAAGTCCCCTCGTGCGGGATTGAGGTTCTCCACGCTGGAGGCGACTGCCCGCGACAACGCCGTCAGCACCCGCCGCGTCCCCTCATCACTGGGCTGTATGCTGATTGCCGAGGCACTTTCCCAGGACTTTTCCAGGCGCCACAGTCCCTCCGCACTTTCCCGCGCCACAGCCGTCTCGCCGCCGGCGCCGCCGACTTTCTTCACTGTCAGCCGCCGCACCGTCTGCGGCTCGAAGGACAAAATGCGCTTCGAACGCAGATTCGCTGGCGACGGCAGAAACTCCGTCGGCACCAACACCGACGCCACGTCCGTGCCGACCTCCCCGGCGTGCTTCGTCCGCACCGTCACAGACAATGACGGCCGTTCCGCCGACAGAAGGTCGTTCTGCTTGAGGCGAAGCACACGCGTGACGAGCTCCGCAACAGCGGCGGAATCGGCGGGGGCCATGACGGGAGAATCAATTCGCCAAAGGCCATTAGTGCCACGAGCCAGCATATAGACCGTCTCGCCCGACGCCACAGAAACAGACGTCAGGTCCTCGACGTCGAACGGGAATACGCGCGCATCAAGAAAACTGGCCCGACCGCTGCGGCACGCCTCTGCGGCCGTCGCATCTACCGTGACCACGGTTGCCCCCCCGTGCACCAGCGCATAGACGCTGTTGGTGCCGGCCGCCTTTCCGAAGACAATGCGCTCGGCCTCACCCGCGGCATTCCAGAACGACACGGAGAACTCGTCCTCGGTATCCAACCCGTAAGACACGAGTCGATCCTTCCGAATCTTCCCCGTGGCAGGATCCACATCGGCGTCCGACGCCAGGTCATTTGGCCAGACAAAGGATTCCACACGCAGTGTCAGCAGGCGCGTCAGCACGTCATTGACGACAGCCGCATCTGCTACTGCACGCGTGGGCTGCACAATCTGCCACGAGGAATCTGCTCGCGAGAGTTTGACGAATTCCGTGCCGGGAATGCGGAAATCTGCGGCCGCGACTTCTGACGCATTCAGGTGGAAAAGCTTGCGTCGGCGAAAGCCGTCCAGAGTGGCAGGCACAGCCGCCGCCGCAACGGGAACCGTATAGATCGTCTCGCCGCCGCCAAGGCGGAGATAGACTTCCTGCCCAGATGGTGATCTGTTGCCAAGTTCAAACACGACCTTGCGTAATGCACCGAAGACAGTGACAGTCGTTTTCGGCGGCGCAAACCCGAAATCGTGCGGCCGACGCCCCAAGCTGCGCAGTTCGGCCGCCGTCAGATGGTCACCCGGACGAGCCAGCAGCAGAGCGTCAAGCAGGCGCAGCACGGCCGCCGAATCTGCCTCCGCACGAAACGGAGCCTCGATCAGCCAGTCGTTCCGAGCCGTACGCTTCAGGCGTTTCACCGGCTCGCCCAGACGCGCCACCTCGACCGCATCCGCCGCATCAGGTCCGAAAGGTGCCGTCAGCAGAGAACCGCCAAGCTGAATGGTGTCACTCCGAAACGACAGAGTCACGATCAGCGCCAGCAGAAAGACGCTCCCCAGAAGAAAGAAGAGAATGGGGCCGCGATTGCTCATCGGAGCCTCCTGCGCCATGCCGACAGCAAACCAGGCAAAAGAAAAAGCAGCGGCAGGCACACAGCCGCACATACCACAAAACGCTTCCGAGCCGATCTGTCCATGCAGGTATTCAGCACATTCACCGGTGTGCCCGAAGCCGTCATTGCATCAAGCCCCGCCAGCCACGCAAGGGAATTGCGTATGAAGTCGGCATTGGCATTGGCACGCGTCGCCAAGGCGCCGTTAACGGCAAAGGAGGCATCCCCCACCACAACAATCCGCGTGGGCTTGAGCGCAAGGTCCTGTCCACGCGCGCCACCGCGTTCCACTGCCACGGCCAAATTGAACGGCCCCTGCGGCTCCGAGGCGGCATCGAACGTCCACGGATACCGTGTGGTGTCAGACTCGCCCCAGGCCCCCGCATCACTCTTCACCAAGGGCGTGAACACGATCTTCTCCACGCCCCCCGTGGCTGTGGCTGCAGGCATGAGCGGAACGGCCTCATGGAACATGACGGTCGTACCCGCAAGCAGACGCGTGATGGCATGATCGCCGTAATCGGCGGCAACAAGGTCCGTCCCGTCCCGCGTACGCGGCGACACGGCCGTGAACGGCAGCGTGGAAACACCCCATTCCGACAACAGGCGCATGATACCGACGCCTTCCCCGGCCTTAGGCGCAATCAGCGCGAGCAGGCGCCCTTCTCGCCGCAGATAGCCGTCGAGAAGCGCCGTTTCCGAGGCGGAAAACGCCGTACGCGGGCCTGCCACGACCACGACGCCGCAGTCTTCCGGAACTGAGGTGGCGTTCGACAAGTCCAGGGGCTTCAGGACATAGCCATCGCGGCGCAGAGAACGCGCCAGCGTGCTCATGCCGGCAAGATCGTCATAGGCGTCAAACGCATGCTCGCCGTGTCCCGTAGTCCAGTAGATGGCCTCGCGCCCCACCGGCAGTGAAAGCCGCTGCAGCGCCGATGCGCAGACGGTCTCATCAACCTCGACGGCCGGCACCACAATCCGGCGATGTTCCCGTTCACGTTCAAAGACGACCGAGCCTTCCTTCACGCCCGCCCGCACCAGACGCGATGCCACGGATACATCCCAACGCGGATCGGCATAGTCCACCACCAACCGGCCCCCGGAGGAAACCACCGCGACCTTGACGCTTTCCAGTATGCGGCTGACCCCCTTCCAGTTCGCGTTGGCACGCGACAGGAAACAGGTCACCCGCACATCTCCCGTGACTTCGGAGAGGATGCCGAGCGTACGCGGCGAGAAACGTTGCGCACGTGCAGACAGAGGCCACTCCAGGTGGAAATCAAGGCTACGCGCACTGACCACAGCCAATACCGAGAAAACAAGGCAAAGCAGACAGGCGCATGCGGTGGACAGACGCAGGACGCGGGCTCCACGACCTATGAAACGCGTGGCAGCCACGGCTTTGACGGCCAGAAACAGCGCCGCCGTCGTGAAGAACGCACACCCCACCAGCGAGGAGAAGCGGAATATACCCATGGCCGAATCTGCGAGGTTCGCCTCAACCGGGAACACCGGCAGACGTGCGCGCAATAGGGGGCTCCAGGCGAATGCCGCCGCGTAAAGCGCCTGTGGCAACAGCGCCGTCAGCGAAAAAGACGCCGCCGCTGCGACGGCCGCCTGCCTGAAGGCCGCACTGGCCAGGGTTCCGACCGCACACCAGAGGGCCGCCTGGAAAAGCAGTCCGAGATAGGCAGGCGTGAAATTCTGTATCGAGCAATCCAACGCAACCGAAGAACTGAAGCACGGTAGAACGCAAAGCGGCACCGCCCAATAGGCCATCAGCACCAAGGCCACATAGGCAAAAGCCCCCCAGAAACGTCCAAGGACATAGCCACGCTCCAAGATCGGCGCGACCAGCACCAGATCCAGCCGCCCCGAAAGACGATCATCAGAAATGAGGCGCATCGTGGCGATGGCCGCCAATGCCGGCAGAGTCCACACCGCGGCCGCAGCCCAGAGCACAGGCACTGAGGCTGCCAGTCCCTCCGCCTGCGCGAGTGCGCGCGCAAAGAGGAAAGCGCTCACCGATAGAAAGAGAAAGGCCGCCAATGAGGTCGTCAACGACCCCATCAACGCGCCGAAAGTGCGCATGGCATATAGGCGGACGATCCTCATGACGCCAATGCCGCCCGTGCGCCCGCCGTGTCTTTGACCTCTGCGAGCTTTCCGTCCTTCAGCAGAATGAACCGCGTGGCAAATGCACCCAGATCATCAAGCTCATGCCCTGAGACGATGACCGAGGTGAACTGCGAAAACGAAGCGATGGTCTTGCCCAACGTCACGCGCGCGCGCGGATCGACCCCCGCGAAGAGATCGTCGGCCAGAAGGAATCGGGGGCGCAACAACAGCGCCTCAGCCAGCGCCACAAGCCGTTGCTGTCCATTGGACAGCAATCCGATGCGCGCCGAGCCCAGGTCCGTCAATCCACAGGCCTCCAACGCCTCGGCCACACGATGCCGAATCTTGCGGACCTTCTCACCTTTGACCTTTGCGCGGAACTTCAGGTAATCCGCCACACGCAGGTCAGGTTCGATAGGCGCACGTTCGGGAAGATATCCCAAAGCGCGTCGGAATCGGATGGGCTCCTTTGCAACATCGAAGCCATCTGCACGCACCGTGCCGGAGGTTGGCAGAAGCAAACCGGACAAGACCCGCATGAGCGTCGTCTTGCCCGATCCATTGGCGCCAACGAGCGCGACGGTTTCACCGGAATCGACTTTGAGCGTCACATCCTCGAGAATCCGCCGACGCCCGTAGGCAAAGGCAATGTTCTGAACCTCCAACATGCGTCATGAAGGGCGTCAGACGCGCTTCGCGAACTCCTTCTTCTCGTAGTCCAGCACGTCCTTCATCCAGCTCTCGTCGGCCGGCAGACCGCAGCGCGAGCAGAATTCGTCCCAGACGGCCGCCATCGGATACGTCTTGAGCTCTTCCTGGAGCACAAGCTGCTCCGTGTACTGGCGGGCATCCTGAAGGCCCTTGAGCGTGGCTTGCGGCTGCAACAACGCCAGCAACAGCGCCTTCTGCATGTTGCGCATGCCCAACACCATGGCCGCAATGCGGTTGATGGAGCCATCAAAGTAGTCAAGCGCAATGATGAAGTTCTTGGGGTCGTTGCGCACGATCTCCTCCGCCGCGGCCTTCACCGCGTCGTCAAGGCGAATCACGTGGTCAGAATCCCAGCGCACGCCGCGCGAGACGTGGAACGCAACCTTGTCGGAGAACAGCAACAGCGAGCTGATCTTGTCGGCGATCAGCTCCGTGGGATGGAAATGGCCCATGTCCAGGAGACACAGGAGATTGTTCTTCGCCGCATAGTTCATGTAGAACTCGTGCGAACCGACCGTGTAGCTCTCCACGCCAATGCCGTAGAGCTTCGACTCCACCGTCACAGTGACGTACTTCTTGTTGTACTTGTACTTGAAGATCTTGTCGTAGCTGTCTTTCAGACGCTTGCGGGGCCCCATGCGATCCGACGGATCGTCCTTGTAGCCATCCGGCACCCAGAAGTTGCAGCCACACGGCGTGCCCAGTTCCTTGCCGAAGTACTCCGCGATTTTAAGGCACTGGATACCGTGCTTGATCCAGAAGTTACGCACCTTGGGATCCTCCGACGCGAGCGTGAGCTGGTCGGCCAGGGGATGCGAGAAGAACGTGGGGTTGAAGTCCAGGCCAATCTTCATCTTCTTCGCGAACTCTACCCAAGGCTTGAAGTGCTTGGGCTCGATCTTGTCGCGGTCGACTTTCTTGCCGTCTTCGAAAATCGCGTAGCAGGCATGGAGATTGAGGCGGTGCAGCCCCGGAATCAGCTTGAAGGAGAACGCAAGATCCTGCATGAGCTCCGCCGGCGTACGCGCCTTGCCGGGATAGTTTCCGGTCGACTGAATGCCGCCCGTAAGCGCACCAGCATTCTCGAAGCCGGTCACGTCATCACCCTGCCAGCAATGCATGGAAATCGGAATCTTCTTCAGCGCGGCAATGGCCTTTTCGGTATCCACGCCAAGTTTCGCATACTGTTTCTTGGCGGCTTCGTATACGGCTTTGCTCATCAAATGATCTCCCTAAGAGGTTTATGAAACGACAATAATGGTATTATAGCACAAAAAATACAACTGTGGCAAAAAATACGATCTCAATAAGCCCAGATGGGGACTTCTTGATTACCGCATAAACGGCCCGCATACCCGATCAGCCGCGGAACCAGCTTTCGGGGACGAAGCAGGACGCCACGACATGCCCCCGGACGATGGAACTGGCGACAGTCACCGGACGGCCGTGGAACGTCTTGAAATTTTCGTCCCAGGCCCCCTTCAACTCCATCGTCATCTCGCCGGTCTCCGGACGATATGCCGACACAACCAGTTCCTTTGGCGGATAGCGGATGCCCGTGCCGAGCGCCTTGGAGACGGCCTCCTTGGCGCACCAGAAACGAATGACGGCCGCATGCGGATTGGTGGCAGTCTCGACAAGTGCCAGCTCCTCCGGCGTGAACACGCCATGCGTGAACTCCTCCGAGAGATCGCGGTCCACAGCCTCCACATCCACACCCACACGCGCTCGCGTGGCCACCACGGCCACGACAAACTGCGCGGTATGCGCAATCGCCAGGTCCAGCGGCGCCAGCTCGTCATCCTTGTCCTTCCACACCCGATTCGTCCAGTCGCCAATCGCATGAGGTTTGCCGGAGTCATCGGCCCAGATCTCAACGTCGGCATCCGTCCAGCGGGATTGATAATTGGTCCAGAGGAAACGCCGAACGGCCTCCTTCGCCGCAATGCGCCCGAAAAGCCATTCCGTACGCCGATTTACCCCACCCGTCATCTCGGCAAAATGCCGCCGTTCCACCTTGCCCAAGACAATCTGCGAGACGGTCTTCAGCCAGATTTCCTCGTTGCGCGTGAAGATGGGATAGGGCACCTCTGTGGCCACGGCCGACGCAAACGGCATTTTGGGCGATCCAAGCACATCCGCCGGGAGCTCGCGCGTGAGGAAAGCCAACGGCGGCTGCAGAACAAGCCGCCGATATTCGTCCGGCACGCGCTCCGTGTTCTCCTCATACCCCCTCAGAGCCATCACCAGCGTGCCATTGCCATCCGAAACGAGGATGTCGCAGATGTGCGAGTTCGGCGTGACGCCCGTCAGGCGCAGATAGCAGCGCAGACGCTGTCCTTCGGGAATCGAGAGCGCATGCAACGAAAGATGCCGCAAACGGAACGCAAAGGAAAAGGCACCCGGGAAGCGCTCATGACTGCGCCAAAGCGAATAGCCGTCAGCAATGGACTGCAGCAAAAGCGGATTGAGCACCCACACCGGGAATCGCGTATGATCGACGGCACCTGCAGAGGCCGGCGTCTCCACCTCGTAGTCAAGCCCACCGTCTCCCCACAAATCGGCCTTGCGCACATACCGCAACAACGAACCGGCCGACAGGCGATCGGGATAGATGTCGTTTTCGGTCCAGTGGACGCTGCGCGGACGCGGCAACGGATCCGGCTCCGCCGATTCAGGCACCGGGGGCTTGGCCGAAAGCACCACTGTCACTTCCATCGCCGGCCATGTCCAGGCCGAATCCGGGGCGTCATCACGCAGCTGCACATGCACCAACGTGCGGGCAGGATCCTCGGAGGCGATGCGCTCCGCCCGCACGAAAAGCCGCAGCTTGTCGTTCTTGAAGGCAACCACCCGACGCCGCTGCAAATCGTCAATCGCCACCACACTGCGGTTCGGCGCCAGCAACTGGGCCAATTCGGCCATGATCTCCGCACCCGTAGCGAGCGGCAAAAGAGCCAACCCCCGAAGCTCGGGCGATGTGTAGGAGACATGCGAGGTGCCTACAGCGGCATCCGCCAGATAGGGTACGCGCTTGAAGTCGAGCGTCTTCTCGATCTCCACGGAGACGCCGGGCTCTTCAGCGATGACGTCCATGTCGGAGATGAGCGGGATCGTGGCGCCGAAATCGAACTGGCGTTGCCGCCGTTCGCGTGCCGCAACAGCTGCGGCGCGGTCCTGGGCCTTGGCGCGGGGCCGCCCAGGCGCGGCGGACGCGGACAACGGCGAATCCCCCGACAACAGCGCCAGCGAGGGGAACTCGCGCTGCAGCTGCATCTCCGCATCAGCCCGCACTTCAAGCGAGAGCGAGTAGTCAAAATCCAATAGGCGGCAGCGATGATGCGCGAAGAGAATGTCTGGATCAAGAGGCGCGCCCAGCGCCGCCAGACACCCAATCGCGTGCTGAAACTGCAACAGGCCCGAGCGGTGCACGGCGTTTGAGGTGACCGAGAAATGCGGCTGTCCGCGCAGAACGTCATCGACGCAATTGGTAATCATGCCCCGAGGACCAACCTCAAGAAACACCCGGAAGCCATCGGCATACATCTGGCGCAGCGTCTCGTCCAACCGCACCGGCTGCGCCCAACTCTCCGCGCAGACGTCGCGCGCCAGACGTCCCCGCTCCGGCAGCGGCTCACCCGTGGCGCAGCACCATACGGGCAGTCGCGCCTTGGCACACGCCCAGCGCCCTGCGAACTTCCGGAACATGGGTATGATGTTCGCGCACCACGCCGTGTTGAACGGACGATCCACCGCGAGACGCATGCCCTTCACGCCCGCCTCGCCAAGCGCCTGCCACACCGCCGGATACGCCTCGGGTGTCATGGCGATCATGCGCTGCCGCGGCGTCACCTCAAAGAACGTCTGCACCTGATCAGGAGAAAATGAAGAGAGGACAGCATCGCATTTCTCGGGATGCGGCGAGACAATCGCCGCCATGACGCATTTTGGCAATCCCGCATGCGCGATCGCGGAATCCACCACATCATACATCTCCTTCAGGAACTTGATGCGGTCGGGCCGCTTGAAGTCGCCCAGATACCCCGCCGCTGCCATGGCGTTCAGATCGCCGCCCGCGAAGCCCGTCACGCCATCGGCCTCGACGCCCAGCAGCGAGAACATCCTCAGGAGCGCGGCATTCGCGGAATAGGTGGCGACCATCGTCTGGGCATAGGCTCCGGCCGAGAAGACATCGGCATCGCGCCGATAATGCGCCGCCGGCGGAAAGATGAAGGACGAGGGCGAGAAGCTGCCGCTTCCGGCCATCGCCTCCTCAAGTTCGTCGAAGGCAGCGCGGCACGCCGGGAAGCCGATGGCCAAGTCGCGCAGCATGTCCGGATAGAAGCTCGCCGCACCGGGGAAGACAAACGCCAGTTTTCCCGTAGCCCCCAGGCCGATCTCATGCTTGCGGAAGAAATAGGTTCCGGACTTGTCGCGGATACGTTCCGTTCCCGCATGCAGCCGCGGCAACGCCGCCGCCAATCGCCCCCGCAATTCCTCTGCCGAAGACGCCACCAGCGCCAACACGGCCTCTTTCTCGTCCAGAGCCTTGTAGGCGCGCGCGCACGTGTAGGCGACGTCCCGAAGGAAGACGCTGGGAGCCTGCTCCAGGAAATGCGTCAGGCGCTCAATCTCACGGCACAGCGCCTCCACGTCAGATGCCGCCAGCAGCACCAGTTCGCTGTAGCCGGTCTTTTCGGATGCATTCATGAGCGGCCCTCCGGTTCCTCTTCTAGAATCACCGCCGCCCCACGCCCCGTGAAATCGCGCGCGAGCACGGCCGCTCGACGCGCCTTGGCACGATCACCTACAATCCACGGCCGTGGCGACGACAGCAGATAGGCCCCCGACTCGACATTGGCCAGACACTCCAGCGGCCGGTCAGTCGCAATCTGCGGCGGCAACACGCGGTAGTGCAAGGCCAGTGCCGCCTTGAGCAGACTTGCCGCCCCAGCGGCCCAGAAGCAATGCCCCACATTCCCCTTCACGCTGCCCACGCCCACCAGCGGATCACCCGCCCTGTGTTCGCCCCACAGCCGCACAATGCCCTCAGCCTCCGCCACATCCGCTTCCGGCACGCCACTACCGTCCGCCTCAATGAGCTGAATGGATGAGACGGGGAGGTCTTCCTTGGCGGGCGAAGCCTCATGTACGGCAGCTGGCAACAGATCCTCCACGCCGCCCAGGCCCGACACGGCCCCTGTGACAAGCGCATAGATGCGATCCTTGGCAGCCAACGCGTCACGCCGCCGCTTCAGCACGAAAAAGGCGCCCCCCTCCCCAGGTATCGTGCCTTTGGCGTCACGCGCAAAAGGCACAAGCTCATGGGCGTCCGAGAACGCCACATTGCCGGAGAAACCCTGGAGCAGCGCCGTCGACAAGGGCGGCATCAAAGCACCTGCGAGCGCCACATCCGCACGACCGGAATCCAAATCGTCAATGGCCTGCTCCAAGGCCGAGGCAGCCGACAGGACGCCCGCATCCACTGTGGTGGCCACACCCGAGAAGGCGCATTCGCGCGCAATCCAGTCCGCCACCCGATGCCCGGCCGCCGCCACGAACGAATCGGCGTTGGGGGCCGGCAACGACTCCAGCAGGCTCGCATGTACCTGCTCCAGTGACTCGGGCAGAGCCTTGGGATTCAGGCGACGCAGCAGCTCCATCGTCTGGTCGATGAAAAACGTGTGCTGCAGCCAATTCACGATGGACACGTTGAAGATCGGCGCATAGGCGAAGCGTACCGTTCCCCGCACCGACATGCCCGCGCGCGGAGCGCATCCCGCATCCGCCAGGGCATCATGCGCCAGCTGCACGGCGAAATAGAGGTCATGGTTTTCGCCCTTGTTCATCTGCCGCGGGAAATTCATCTGCGCGGGGATGCAGGAATAGAGGCGCCCGAGCTGGCCCGCCACCGTCGGATAGGCACTGCCGAAGAGCGGATGCGTGCCAAATGGCAGCGCCACATCTTTGCCCAGGGGCGTGAGCGCGGCGCGCCCATCCATGATGTTCTGCCAGAACCCACGACAAGTGGACGCCCCGGCAAAACGGCAGGACATGCCCACAATGGCCATGGGCTCGCGCAAGGCTCTGTCGGCGGCGTTGAACATGGTTTAGCCGCGTTTTGCCTTACCCAGCCCCGGCTTGCTCCACCGCTCGCCCGAGACGAGCGGACGTCCGCAACGGCCAAAGCAGTTGCGCGGGAAGACCTCAAAGTGATAGGGCATGTCCTGCGGAAGCTCATCCACGTTGCACCAGAAGCGCATCTGGTCCGGCTCGTCATGCGCCAGCTTGTGGAACGCAGGCGAGATGAAGCGCTTCATCAGCGCCACCGTGCCGTCCGCAAGCACCGCCCGCACCTCATAGTCGAAAGCACGCCAATCGCGCCCCTTCGCCGTGGGGAATTCGAAGTTCATCACAATCGCCCACTTGTTGCCACGAGTGTCGGTATTGCAGGTGTAGGTCTTGAGCGCGGCGCCCGCCGGGAACTGCGGCACAATTTCGCGCGCCTCGGTGGCCTTGAAGGCAAACGGCTTTTCGGCCTGGGTGGGCAGCGGCACCAGCCAGGGTGTCACGTTCTGTCCCTGCTCGAAATCCCGACGCTCCACCAGCATGTGCGTGTCATACACCGACACGAAGTACCCCTGCGCCTCCTCCAGATTCGGCCGCGAGGCGATTTTGGGCATCGCCAAATGCGACGCGCCGTTGCGCACGTCCGTCCCGTTTTCGTAGCCGCGCGGGATGGTGGTGTACGACATCGAAGGCGTGGCCAGAGCAGTGAATTCGTCCTGCCAGATTGATCGCACGTCATTGAAAGTCCAATGGCAATGGCCTGTGAAGGACACGGCATTGGGGAAAGCCGCCAGCGCGCTGCGCACACCGTCTTCCTGATAGGTTCCCCATCCCCGGCGGCTGTCGCCCGTGGTATTGGCGATCGGCGGATGCTGGAAATAGAAGAACGGCCGCGTCGCATCCAGCTTGCCCGCATTGTCCGCGAGCCAGGCGGGCAACGTGTTGAAGCCCGGCGCCTTGTCATGACCATGCCATTCGCCCGAAATGAAGTCGTAGCCGTTCACCGTGCGGCGGCGGATGGGTGCCCATTCCTCCTGGAACACCTCTTCCCAGCACTTCTTCAGGCCCAGCTTGACGAGCGCTTCGTCCTCAGAGTAGCCCAACGCGTGCATCTCCATCGTCATGTCGCCGTACCACCAGCCCTCGTAGTCGTGGTTGCCGGTGACGAACAGCTTCTGTACGGGCCTACCATCGGGCGCACGGTCGTTGGGGAACACCCTGTTCCAGGCTGCGGCCACATTCCTGAGTCCGCTCAGGAGGCCCCAATCGGTAAGGTCGCCGCACACCACCACAGCATCGGCCTTCCGGTCACGAAAATACGCGAGCGCCCGCGCGAACTCCTCGGCCGACTCCGGCGTGGTGATGTGGATGTCGGAGACGACGCCGAAAGAGAGCCTGGGCCGATCGCCCAGAATGCCCAACGAACGGCACCCACCTGCGGCGGTAAACAGCGACGCTGCCGACAAAAACGAACGACGGGAAATGAAGTTTGCGTTTTTCATATGCGAAACAGGAATTCTCTTGAATTGACGAGACACCAGGCGATATCCTTCGGGATCCGCCACTTCTGACGCGAGCTGAGTTTCGGGTTCTGCCATTCTGCACAGGCCATATGTTGCTCGAAAGACGCGGCAGGGCGCCCAAGGATCTTCCAGTAGAGTTCATTCACCATGGCCTGGGGCGTCCTTTTGTGGAAGGCCTTTCCCTCTGCCAGCTTGCCGATTCGATTGTAGAGCGAACCCGAGTTGAAGAGATGCAGCCGCTGCTTGGGCGTGACCTCGTTGCGGCGCTCGGAAAGTTGGCCCGAGTCGCGTGCGGGCCGACCAAAGAGAATCAGAAAGGCATTGGAAATCGAGCCATCTTCGATCAGCACCGACTTGCGGTCGGGCGGCAGAAAGGTGAACGGTTCGGGCGCAATGGACTGAAAGTCCCGCGCGGCGCCAGTCAAGGCACAGATGGCGTCATCCAACACTTCGGCGTCCAGACGGCGCACGGGGAAGCCCCCCGTTACAGAACCGCGCGCATAGTCATCAGAGAGAACCAGCTGCCGCAGGAACGGCTTCAGCTTGAAGTCGGCAGCGGCAAAGGCATCCGCCAAGACGGCGGCACGCGATTTCTCGGGCGGTGAACAGAAGAGCCATTCCCATACGCGTCCCGCGTGCGCGGCGGCAAAACGACCGCGCAAATCGCCCGCCAGGCGGTCGGCGAAATCCGCGGGCGTGTGTTCGCCGGGTTCGAACCAGACGATCTCCTCTTTCCACTCGCGCGTGTCCTTGTAGCGCACCGAGCGGAAGTAGTCGGCATACTCCGCAGTGGCCTGCCCGAGAAACGTCAGCGCCGCCACTTCCGAAAGACCCTCGGCCGTACGGCTTGCGCTCGCCCGAAGAAAATTGACTTCCGCATCGCGGAAATTGCTGCCAGCCGCCGTCAGCAGGGCTCGGGCGAAGGTCAGCCACGATTCATCGGCGGCCAGACTTTCGCGAATGCGGCGATGGTAGACGTAGACTGCGTTCGGCCAGAGGTTGATGGGGAACTCGCTCTTGACGCGGAGAATGTCG
Source organism: Kiritimatiellia bacterium (assembly GCA_024405395.1). GTDB lineage: Bacteria > Verrucomicrobiota > Kiritimatiellia > RFP12 > UBA1067 > RGIG6720. The sequence continues at coordinate 27,076 of JAKSOW010000038.1, forward strand.
CAGTAACGCATCGCCCAGTAGTCGGCGTAGTCCTCCGAGGCCAGCAGCGAATCCACCAGTTGCACACGCTTATCGGCCGAGGACATGGTGGCAAAGGCTTTGGCCTCATCCTGTGTGGGGATACGTCCCGCCAGATCCAGATACACACGCCGACACCACACCGCATCCGTGGCATAGCCGTCGGAGGTCTCGTAGAGTGCGCGCACACGCGCAGGGGCATTCATCTTCCCGTCCTTGGCCGAAGCCAACAGGGGACCAGCCGCCACGAAGGCGGCGCTGGCGCCGAGGAAACGACGCCGCGTAATGGTGCGTTCTGTCGTCATGCTCTGTATGTGCAGCCCCATGGCCTCACGCGGGAAGCGGCTCGCGAAGACGGAAAGGCTCGATGGCCGAAGCCTGCTTCGAAACGGGATCAAAGGTGATGACGGCGCCTTCCAGCGTACCGGGCCCTTCCGCCACCTCGAAGCGGGCAGGGATGCCGGTGAGGAACTTCTGCTGCACGGGCTTGAAATCACGCCCAATCGACGAATACCAGGGGCCCGTCATGCCAAGATCCGACTGGAAAGCCGTACCGCCCGGCAATACCACGGCATCGGAGGTCTGGACATGGGTATGCGTGCCCACCACAGCCGTGACCCGCCCCGCAAGGTAATGTGCCAGCGTGATCTTCTCGGAAGTCGCCTCGGCGTGGAAATCGACGAACACCGGCACGTCCTTGGGCATTTCCGCCAGCATCGCATCGGCAGCGCGGAACGGACAGTCTACCGGATTCATGAATACCCGACCATGGAGATTCAGCACGCAGAAGCGGAAAAGCGGCGTGGAGACAAGGCTCCACCCCTTCCCGGGCGTCCCTGGGGGAAAATTCGCAGGGCGCACCACGTTCGTGAGCTGCCCGATGGTCGAGGCGAAGTCCTTCTGGCCCCAGGTGTGGTCGCCCAATGTGATGGCATCGACCCCCATCTTGAGGATTTCATTGGCCAGGGCCACCGTCAACCCCGAACCAGCAGCCGCATTCTCGGCGTTGACGACCACCGCCCCCACGCCCAGTTCGGTGCGCAGACGCGCGATGTTCTCACGCAGCATACGACGGCCCGGCGAGCCGACGACGTCTCCTAGCATCAGCAGTTTCATCGGCTAAACAAAATGAGAATGGGGTAGAACAGCGCAGGCATGAAGAGAATCGAGTCGAACATGTCAAGGAAACCGCCCATCCCGGCCGGCATGAACGTCGCCGAGTCCTTCACCGCACATTCCCGCTTGAAACGCGATTCGATCAGATCCCCCAACGTCCCGCAGGTTGCCACCGCACAGCCGAGGGCAATCGCGCCCGGCACGCTCAGATGGTCCCAGAACGGACAATCCACGGCCCAGTCGTTGCGCACGGCGATCCAGCGGAACAGAAGCGCCATCAGCGATGATCCGAGAAGGCTGCCCGCAAACCCCTCCCAACTCTTCTTGGGCGAAATCGCCGGACACATCTTGTGCTTGCCAAACGCCAGTCCAAAGGCGAAACCGCCCATGTCGGAGAGCTTCGTGACCGCCAACAACGCAAATAGCGTATAGAGCCCCGTACGCGCATCGGGCATGGCAAAGGCCCACTCGACCTGAGATTCATCCAGTCCAAGCTGCGCGAAACGCAGGAAGAACGAGATCAGGAAAGGCACATAGAGAAAGCCCAGCAGGGTGGAGGCAATGGTGGCGATAGGCCGCGTGTAGGACGGTCTGAAGAGTACATAGACCGAGAACAGGAAGAACGCCGGCCCGAAGACCAATGCGCCGTAGGCCGCCGCGTCGAGGAAAGCATCCTGCCCCGGCAGCGCAGCCGTCAGCGCCAGATAGAGCGTGCCCAGCAGAATGCCGAAACGCGCCACCGGCTGATAGGCCTTGGCCATCTGGTAGAACTCCAGCTGCACCAGGG